>NZ_PYLV01000001.1:0-409404 GCF_003025475.1 Photobacterium sp. NCIMB 13483 | reverse complement strand
ATGGCAGAAAGCTTTGTACTACCAGAAAGGCAGGAAAGAAGTTATCCAAGGGCAGTAAAGAAAAGGCCTAGTCGCTATGCGACTAGGCCTTCAAGGAAGCGTAAATTATCTTAATTCACATGCATTAAGCATCACTGCTGGCTTTTTATAACAACTCACTAGATTCTATTGGTATAAGTGTGTTTACACAGGTTCAATATCCAATAATGTTTGTACTGGCATTTCAGCAACCTTGGGTTTATTACCAAAACCACGTAAACCCACCACATGCACATGCTCACGGTCTTTAAATATTTTACGTACCAATTTATAGGTCGTGCCCTTTTCAGGACTGATATTTTCAGGGGCCGCAATCAATAATTGCATATCTAGACGTTCACATAACTCAAATAAGGTCGCAATAGACTTACCATCTAAACGCGCTGCTTCATCGAGGAACAATAAACGGCAAGGAATAATATCTTTACCGCGTAAACGGCGAGATTCTTCTTCCCAGCTTTGTATAACCATCAATAGAATGGCTTGACCTGTACCAATCGCTTCACCCGTCGATAACGCACCTGATTCTGCTTGTAGCCAACCATCAGTACCACGGTTAACTTCAATATTCAGCTCAAGGTAGTTACGGTAATCCAGTAACTCTTCACCTAGAATTTGCGGTGAGCGCTGACCCATATCAATATGTGGATTTAAACGCTGGAATAATTTCGCAATCGCTTCTGAGAACGTTAGACGCTGATTACCAAATAAATCGTTATGTTGGTCTTTTTGATCAAGTAACCCAAGCAGTAACGATTCATGCGTTTCACGTACTTTAACGTTAAGACGTACACCACATACCTGTCCAAAACCAACATGTTGTAGGCCTTGGTTAAGCATACGAATACGATTTTGCTCACGCTGAATTGTTTTGCGAATAATATTTGCTACAGAATCTGAACTGATGGCTAAACGTTGTTCACGAGCGGTCAGTTCTTCTGTTAAACGACCAAGCTCAGCTTCCATTTCTTCGATAGCTTCAACAGGATCATCGGTGCGAATAATATCGTGACGAATACGCTCACGTAGATGCTGATACACGGCGATATAGAACAACACTTTACGCTCAGGACGCGCCACATCTTCTGAGGCACGTAATGCATCACGTAAGTTTTCGTTATCAGCCACCGCCAGACGCAACGCACCTAGCGCTTTATCTGATAATGAACGTAATTCGTCAGCTGACATGTATGCCATTTCACGGCGATGTAAACGACGTTCAACATCACTTTCACGCGCAAGACGTAATACCGCACACCAACCCGCTTTAGCATTCACAACCAACTTACGGAAGTCTTGGTAATCTTTACCCACTTTACGTAAACGCTTCATCAAGCCTTTCATTTCAAGCTCAATTGACGTGGTTGATTTTTCTAATGTACTACGACGATTACGTGAACTGTGCAAACGTTCATTGAGTTCATTTCGACGTACTAATGCACGTTCTTCAGCTTCAACATCTGCACGCACACCTAACTCTTGCAGTTCACGTTCAAACTCAAGCACAGTTTCATTCTTAGCCTGGTGCGAACTTTTCAGAGATGCCAATAACTGATTATATTGGTTGGTTTGCGCACGTGATTGCTTCAAACTTGCACGAGCAGTATTACGTTGCTGCTCTGCTGTCGCTAATTTTAGTTTTAGCTGTTCATTAAGCTCTGAACTCTTATTCAATAACTCAACTGAATCAGCATAACTAAAGTGATGACGACGCTCAGCTAAATCTGCAACCGCAAAGATTAATGTTTTCAATTGTTGCAGTTTTTGATCAGCCGCTTCGTAATTAGCTTGTAATGTATCAAACTGCTCAGGATCGGCATCAAGTGCTGATACTAACCCTTCAAGTTCAATTAATGCTTTACCGTAACGATCCAGATAATTACGTGCTTCATCCATCTGCGAAAGTTGCTGTTCAACTTCAGCAAAACGTTCAGTTAGCGTTTCATCTTCAAGCAATGTCACGATTGGGTTTAATTTACCCAATAAGGTTAAGCCTTCACGTGCTGCGGCCAGTTGACTACGTTGTTGTTGCTCTTGTGCTTGTGACTCTGCTAACTGACGCATGATCTGATTACGCTGATCACGAGCTTGTTTTAGTTCAACCTCAGGATCGGCATTAAATGCAATCGCCATGTGGGTTGCCACAAAACTATTAAAACTTTGGTATAAACGTTGCAGCTTTTGCGAATCAAATGCCGCTTTTGCATGATCTTCTACCACTTGATCACGTTCATCACGTAAAAACTCTAACCGTTGTTCACGTGCAGCTCGACCAAACAGTGGTACTTTAGGAAAGCGCGAGTAACGCAATTGACGATCATTGAGATGTACACATACCGCATTCTCAAGTTCATCAACATCAAAACCACTATCATCAAATGAGTCAGCATCACCTTCAATGATATAAAGGTCATCAGGGCAATCATCTAGAGCAATCAGCTTTTCTTTAATACCGCTTAAATCAGGCACAATAATAGCATGGCGCGATGGACCATACATCGCACTGAAATAAGGCGCATCAGCAAGCGTAATGTCATCATAAATTTCAGATAACATGGTTCCGCCAAGCGTATCAGCTAATGCACGTAAACCTGAATTATCACTACCGCCAGGCTGTGCCAAATGCTCAATATCATGCTCTAAAGTTTGCTTCTGTTGCGCTAATTTATCACGCTGCGCTGATACTTGACGTTCATTATCAAGTGTTGCTTGCATCGCATCCATAACAGCTTGGCTGCTAATTAACTCAACATTGGCTTGATCAGAAAGTGTCTCTAATGCATCTGATGCAGCAATCCACGCAGGAGCTGAAGCTTCAAGTGCAGTAATACGAACAGCTAAGCCTTGCTCGTTATGACGCATGTCATTACGCTGCTCGACTAAGCTTGCTTGATCTTGCTCTAAGCTTTCTAAGGTTGCTTCATGGCGCGCTTGTTCTTCAGCTAATGCCAATTCACCATCAATAGTAATCGCAAACTTTTTCGTATACGCGCCAGCTAACTCAATAGCTTGACGTTGGCTACGAACACTGCGCTCTAAATCACGATATTGCGCTTTAAGTTGATCACCACGTTCAGAAACAGAACGAAGTTGACGTCCATGCTCTATTAGCTCTCGCGCTTTATCACTCGCATTAGTACGATCGACAACACCGGCAATTGTCGTCACAATCGCTAAGCCTTTTTCAAACTGCTGCGCGGCAGCTGATGACATATCAAGCTTATGTTTTAATGCCAATAAAGCCGTTGTTTGTTGTTCCTGTTGTTGTTTAAGCTGCGATAAATACGGTGGCGCTTGATCAGCCAGCATTTGAGGATCACCAGATAGCTGGCGCGCCTTTTCTAATGCTTGTAATGCTTGTTGATATTGCAGCGCACGTGTCTGCTGCATATCTAATGCTTGCTGGTAGTCTGCTAACTGGGTTTTTAAACTATCAACTTCTTCTTCTGTTAGCTGTGATTGTTCTTCGGCTATTGCTAATTGCTCTGCCGCTTCTTCAACCACCATCACTTGTTCTTCAAGACGCTCTGTTAGCTCTTCAAGATCTTCTTTGTAACGCTCAATTTTCTCAGCTTGACGAACTGCTGCTTGAACTAACTGTAAATGATCAGACGCCGACTGGTGATCTTGTTCTAATGCACTTTCTTGATCCGTTAGCTCCGCTAACTCAGCATTCATGTTATTTAACGATGACTGCTGATCAATCAGCGTTTGGCGTGAACCCATAAGCTCACCACGTAAACGCAGGGTTTGTTCTAATTTTTGCTGACGCTCATTAGCATGGCGCATATAGTCAGCTGCAACATAATTAGTTGCTTCTGAAATCAAATGCTTAAATAAGTCACGATCACTTTGAGTTAATTTAATCGCTTCTAACGTCATACGGTTTTCACGTAAGGCGGCTTCCATATCTTGGAACGCTTTTTTCACCCCAGAGTTATGCGGTAATAAATAATCACGCAATGAACGGGTGATCGCACTTGAAATACCACCATATAAAGAAGCTTCAATCAGACGATAGAATTTTGAACGATCTTGGCTATTACGTAATTTTTTCGGTAATACGCCCATTTCAAACATTTGTACATGGTAGTCCGTTACCGAGTTAAATGTTTTAAACTGCACCCCTTCGTACTGACTAACAAGATCTTTGACATCGTTAAGCTGACGAACACGGGCTTGATTTTCAGAAATCGTTTCAACTAATATTTCAGCAGGTTTGATATGCGATGGTAAGCCTTGAATCAAAAATGGCTTAATATCTACTTTCTTATCGCGGCCAGCTACTTGCTGTAATTTAACCGCAAAAATAATACGCTGTTGCTTTGAGTTAACCACATCCAGAGCGGCGTAACAGGCACCGGGTTTTAATTTACCGTGAAGGCCTTTGTCACGAGAAGCATTTGAACTTCCCGCTTCAGTGGTATTACGAAAGTGAAGGAGGCTTTGGTCTGGAATCAATGTCGTGATAAACGCTGCCATTGTGGTAGATTTACCTGCACCGTTACCGCCTGAAAGCGTTGTCACCAAATTATCAATATCAAAAGTACGCGCAAAAAAGCCGTTCCAGTTGATCATGGTGAGCGATTGATACTTGCCGCGTTCCATTAAATACTACTCTCCTGTCCCGCTTGCTCTACATCTTGTTGCATTTCAAGCATTTCTTGATTATTAGTGTCAATATCATCAAGCAGACTTGATTGACTTGACGCTTGCTGGTGAACCACGGCTTCACCGTCACGAATCAATCGTAACTGTGCTTCACGAACATCATCACCCGTACGTACATCAGCACCAAAGCGGAAAACAGATTCACTAATACGGAACTTGCCATTTTCACCAATAGGAATAAGCATTCCTAAACGACGTAAACGACGTAACGCTGTTTTTACTTTATCAAACAGCTTTTCACGATCAAGATCTGAACCTGAAGCGCGGTTGGTGACAAGTTTCATTAGCTTTTGTTCATCTGCTAATACCAACAACTCATCAAATAATTCTTGGTTAGTAAAGATACCTTCGTGAGCTAGACGCTCAGGGCTAAGGTAAAGAAAACATAAGACTTTACCAACGAGCATATCAATTTCAGATAATACTGAGCGACCAATCAATGAGGTCGAACGTGGGCGCAAGTATAAAAAACCTTCCGGTGCACGTACAAGTTCTGCATTATAACGACGGTAAAACATCGCTAACTCTTTCTCAAACTCAATTAAATAAGCGTGGCTATCTAAATCTTCACTTGAAACATGGCGACCAGAACGCAAAGCGTTATCTAGCGTAGGGAAAAGTGGGTTAGCAATGGCTTTAGCCAACTTCTCCGGCATAAATTCTTCAATATTTGTCAATGACATGGGCTTGTACCTTGGCTCCGTATTCGTTAATTGCTTTCCAATCAGGCTGAATGGCATTGAAATCAGCTTCGGAATACCCCATCCTCACGGCCTGATCAATCACAATCCGCGCTAAATCAAAATGTTGTGCATACGGATGTTGTGCCAAATAATCTTTAAGTAAAACACTCAAGTTGATTGGTGCACCTGTTGCTTTATGTGCTTTTAACATCAAACCGACTTTCTCAGCCAATTGATCGTTAACCAAATCAAGTTCTTCAAATTCCATTTCACCAGGAACGATACCAGTTACTTCATCATCCCGTAAAATTAAGGTTTCATCACGCATATCAAGTAAGCGTTCAGCATCTGCAAATGTCAGTAGCCATGGTGCATCGAAGTAATCGGTAACCGATTGGCGTAATCGTTGACTAAAGGCACGGTTTTTATCCATATCAATTGCGGTACGAATAAATTTATGTACGTGGCGGTCATAGCCAATCCATAAATCAATTGTTTGTTGTCCCCAACTGATGATGCGATCTAACTTCATTTGCAGGATGTAAATCATACCATCAACAAAATCGAGATCATCACGTCCTTGAATCTCTTCTTGAATCGCAAGTAGCTGACTTTGAAGCTGATCACCTGCGGCTTGCAACGTATCTTGTAATTCACGCAGTGTTGATGATGTTTCATCAAGTAAGACTTCACAACTACTGATGGCGGCTTGCCAATCTTGATTTAATAACTCAGCAATATCGAGCTTAACTTGTTGTTGCTGCTCATCCATTGCGCGTTGGTTTAAATCAATTCGATCAAAGATTTCAGCGACGGAATATTTTAAAACCGCATGCACATTTTGACGCCAATGTTTTTCATTACCGCCTTCTTGTGCTGCAGTCGCCGCTTTATTGATCTCATCGGCTACCATTGCTAACTGAATCGATAATTTTAGCGTTGAGAACTCACGTTGGCGCACGTAATAGTCAGTGATGCCGAGCGCTAACGGACTTAATCGATAAATGCTAGCACCGTCAGTAACCTCACTGGTAAAGCGTGATATTAACCGCTGTCTTACCAATTCATTAATGGCGTTATTGGCGCGAAATGCCAGGGTTTCCTTGGTTTGGCCGAACATATCGCTCACAATACGAAATGCATCGACCAACTCACCTTCCCCTAATTCTTCATCAAAGCGATCACCACTTAACACTGCAATCGCTAACAAGAACGCCAGCCGTTCTGTTGGTAAATTAAGGGCAAATTCATTATTTTTGACCCAATTTACTAACTCAGGAACAGTCTGGGTAACTTCACTCATCCCTTGTCCTTATTGCTATCATTTAAATTTGTCACTACCGTGGGTGTTACTTCTGTAAATGGCTTACGCGCATACACATGGATATAACGACCTAATGACAAAAAAGGTTCCTGACGACAAAGCTTTTGCTCCATATCAAGAACTTGTTCGAAACTGTAATCACCCATTCGATCATGATGCATGTAATCATGGAATGTGCGTACACCGGTTTTACCCATTATGTCAAACCCAGCATCAGTTAGACACTGATATACATCATCAGGCTTTATTCCTTGCTGAGGTTGTAATTTAAATCGTTTACGGTGTGGCATACCTTGTTCTATATGGGTTAAATTACCACAAATCAGATTCTTAAATAACAATCCGTTATAGTTATAAAACATAACCGAGATAACACCGCCGGGTTTTACGTTATCTAATAAACCCATTAATGTTGTAATCGGATCAGCCAACCATTCCATAACCGCATGAAAGAGAATTAAATCAACGGGTGCCTCTATATGCTTACTAATTTCTTGAATTGGTGAATGCACTAACCGATATTGCTCAATTAAGCCATTTTTAGCAATTTCTTGCTCAGCTAGTGTCAACATTTCGCTAGAAAGATCACATAACGTCACTTGATGCCCAAGCGCAGCGATTTTTTGAGATATTTGCCCAATACCGCCACCAGCATCTAATACTTGCAGGGGTGAAGCATCATTCAATTGTTGCAATATATATTCAATATCTTGCCAAACAACAACTTGTCGTATTTGGCCTTTCGCTGTGCCATAAATATTGTCAGCGAACTTTTTCGCCAAATCGTCAAAATTTCGGTCTTTTTTCATGGCTCATTTACGTTATGATAGCGACTCTAGAATATGGCTTATTTTCTCACAAGCAGTAAAGGAATAAAGGCTTGTGATCGATTTTAGAGCTCAACTGCTGAAATTTCGGACGACATATTATGTTTATACTTAAAAAAATCATATCAGCGCTACTGATGCCGCTACCCTTCCTGTTACTAGTGGGCATTATAGGTTTATGCGTGTTGTGGTTTACACGTCGAAAAAAATTAGCCTCTATCTTGATGAGTATCTCTTTAATTGGCATTTTTTTATGTTCATTCCAACCTATCACGACTGCATTGCTACGCCCATTAGAGCAAGAAAACGCCGCCTTTGTGAGTACCACCAAACCAATTAGTTATGTCATGGTCTTAGGCAGCGGCCAAGTTATCGATAAAACGTTTCCTATTACCTCAGAATTATCGCCAACAGCCATTACACGCTTAGTTGAAGGCATTCGTATCTTCCGCATGTACCCTGATGCGAAATTAATTCTCTCTGGCTTTGGGGGCTTAGCTTCTCATGGTATTAGCCACGCACGATTAATGGCACATTTAGCTATCGCATTGGGGGTTAATAAACGGGATATTCTGTTATTTGAATCAACAAAAGATACCAAAGAAGAAGCATTTCAAGCCGCTGATGTCGTTAAAGATAAAAATATGATTTTGGTAACATCAGCCAGCCAAATGTCACGTGCACTTTACTATTTCCATCAAGCGGGATTACACCCTATTCCAGCGCCGACAAACTTTAGAGCCAGTAATAAAATACGTAATTTTGTACCAGACTCAACATACCTCACTCAAATGGAAATTGTTGAGCATGAGCGTTTAGGGCAATTATGGCAGCGCATTACTAGCGAGCTATTAAACCCGCAAATTGAACATCAACAAGCAGAAAAAGTAAAACCTGAGACATTATAAGATTTCCAATGTCATGTTTTAGTTAATTATTTTAAGGCCAGTTGCGATATGATACGCACTGGCTTTTTTTAAACTTTAACAACAGTTTGCATAACTATTAAGATCATACAATTTTAAAATTTCTTTTTATCGTATTATTTCACTTTAATCTCAGCATGCTTTACTGTATTTCATGATAAAATAATGGCTTACTACTTAAGAAAGAATTAAATTCATGAAACTTTTAATCCGTAACCTTTCTCGCAGCACAACTGAAGTTCAAATTCACAAAATGTTTGAAGAATTTGGTAAAATTAGTGCTTATAACCTTGTATTAGACGACAAAACAGGCAAATCAAAAGGATTTGCATTTGTTGAAATGGCTGATGATGAACAAGCAACTCGCGCAATGAAAGCTCTTCATGAAATGATGGTTGATAAAAGCCGTATCCGTGTAAAAATTGCCGAATAATTACAGCAATTAATTTACCCATAAAAAAACCGAGTAAGTAATACTCGGTTTTTTATTATTGAGATAACGGATATCAACTCGCTGTTTTGTTAACTAACTAACTGCCGTACTTTTTCCAAATCATCTAAGGTATCAACCCCTGCTGGTGGCGCATCAATAGCAACATCAACATGAATTTTCTCACCATACCAAAGCACACGAAGTTGCTCTAATGATTCGATTTGCTCCAGCGGACTTGGTTGCCAATTAATATAAGTATTAATAAACCCAGCACGGTAAGCATAAATCCCAATATGGCGCAGTAAATTATGATGCACAATACGCGGTTGCTGAGCAAAATTATCCCGATCCCAAGGAATGGCGGCACGGCTAAAATACAATGCGTAGCCGTCTTTATCAGTAACCACTTTTACAGCATTAGGATTAAAAATTTCATCATGATGATCAATCTCTACCGCTAATGTTGCCATCGGTGCATTAAAATGCGCAATATTATCGGCAACTTGACGAATAATTGTATCAGGGATAAGCGGCTCATCACCTTGAACATTCACCACGATATGATCATCAGCAAGTTGATATTTCTCAACCACTTCAGCCAAACGTTCAGTACCTGATTGATGATCAGTGCGAGTTAAACACACCTCACCACCAAAACCTTGTACCACATCGACAATACGCTGATCATCAGTTGCAACAATAACTTGATCTGCACCAGATTTACATGCTTGTTCGTAAACCCATTGCACCATTGGTTTACCTGCAATATCAGCTAACGGTTTACCCGGTAAACGGGTTGATTGATAACGTGCAGGAATAATAACAGTAAAGGCCATTACTTAACCTCGTCAGAACTTAATGTACGCGCTTCTGAATCAAGTAGGACTGGAATACCGTCATCGATAGGATAAGCAAGACGATCAAACTTACACACTAATTCATTCTTTTCTTTATCGAAATTTAATTTGCCTTTACATACAGGGCAAGCAACAATTTCAAGCAGACGGTGATCCATACTTTTCCTTAACCTCTATAATCTGTTTAATGATAGCTGATGCTTGTGGCTCAGAGATAACCGCATCGACAGGCAGATACCACCAATTATCCTCAGCAAATGGGTAACATTTTACCGCATCTTTTTCAGTCATCACTAAATGTTGCCCTTGTTGGGCTAAACTTAATAATGTTTGATGAGTAAAGGGTTGATGATCAGCAAAAGGCTGGCATGCAACAGGCTTTACTCCTAACGCATTCAATGTTGCAAAAAATCGTGGTGGATGACCAATCCCCGCCATTGCAACGACAGATGATAAAGACGAGGCATCACAACGCGCGCCTGTTTTAACGTTAATCAACGCTGACGGAGCTAAGTACATTGTCGCTTCATTGGCATCAGCAACACCACCATTACAAATCAGAAAATCAACCTCATTAAGGCGCTGACATGATTCTCGTAATGGGCCTAATGGCAATAGTTGTTGATTACCAAACCGACGTTTACCATCAATTACAACTAATTCAATATCTCGTGCGAGAGCATAATGTTGTAAACCATCATCTGTAATAATGACATCAACATCATGCTCTAATAGTAACTTTACCGCATCACTTCGAACGGGAGCAACCGCAACGGGTACTCCCGTTCGACGACGAATTAAAACCGGCTCATCCCCAGCAATATCCGTACTAGTATCACTCTCAACAAAATACGGATAATGCGGTGCATTGCCACCATAACCACGTGAAACAACACCTGGTTTTAATCCTTGAGCCAAAAGTTGTTCCACCAACCAGACCACTACCGGTGTTTTGCCATTACCACCAGCGGTGATATTACCAACAATAACCACCGGTACTGGCGCTCGATATGCCATTTTCTTGCCTGTTGTATATTGATTCCGTTTTCGACGGCTTAATACACCAAACAATTGACTGAGTGGCCACAATAATGGCCACAACAGATAATAAGCAATGCGAGTTTTACCTTTTAATGCTGATTGGTACCACATAGCTTCAATGAAAGCAGCCACAATTAATCACCAAATTGAATACGATGAAGTTGCGCGTAAGCACCATTAAGACGAATTAACTCACCATGCGTACCACGTTCAATAATTTCACCATCATCGACAACTAAAATTTGATCAGCATTTTCGATTGTAGATAAACGGTGAGCAATGACTAACACAGTGCGATCTTTTTGTAATTCATCAAGTGCGCGTTGAATCGCACGCTCAGATTCAGTATCTAACGCTGATGTTGCTTCATCGAGCACTAATACTGGCGCATTACGTAATAATGCACGAGCGATAGCCAGACGCTGACGTTGACCACCTGATAAGCTCACACCATTTTCACCAATAACGGTATCTAACCCGTGCTCCATATCTTTAATAAAGTCCATCGCATAAGCAAGCTCTGCTACTCGTTCAATATCAGCACGAGTAAACATATCGCCACTTGCATAAGCGATATTATTGGCAATGGTATCATTAAACAAATGCACATTTTGTGAGACTACAGCAACCTGAGAACGTAGGTTTGATAAGGTATAATCTTGAATTTCAACATTATCTAAACGCAAGTCTCCTGAGTCAATATCATAGAAACGTGTAAGTAAATTGGCAATGGTACTTTTACCTGAACCTGAACGTCCCACAAGCGCTACCGTTTTACCTGCTGGCAGTTCAAAACTGACATTACGCAGCGCTGGCGTGTCTTTAGTTGGGTAAGTAAAGGTCACATCTTTGACTGATACATCACCTCTAACACGATCAACTTCATGCTTACCATTATCTTTTTCAGTTTCTAAATCCATCAAATCAAACAGTGTATGACATGCCGCCATACCACGTTGGAATTGAGATGTAACACTGGTCAGAGATTTAAGTGGACGCATTAAACCAAACATTGCACCAAATACGACTGCAAATGTACCTGGTGTTAATGAATCACGTAATAATGGTGTATTAGCAAGAATCAACACCACAACCAATGCTGAAGAAGCAATAAGTTGGATAATCGGGTTCGCTATCGCCTGTGCAGAAACCAATTTCATGGTTTGGCGACGCATTAAATTACTTACTTCATCAAAACGTTGCTTCTCAACACCTTGACCACCGTAACTTAATACAACTTTATGGCCTTTTAGCATTTGCTCTGCAGATGAGGTCACTGAACCCATTGCATCTTGCATACTACGTGAGATTTTACGGAATCGTTTTGAAACAACACTAATGCTAATAGCAACAACAGGGGCGATAACAATCAAAATAGCCGATAGCTGCCAACTATTCCAAAACATCAATACCATTAAGCCAATAATCGATGCCCCTTCACGAACAATGCTCACCAAAGCACTACTGGTCGCAGAAGCAACTTGTTCAGAGTCATAAGTAATGCGTGATAATAATGCACCAGAAGCTTCTTTATCAAAAAACGCCACCGGCATTTTCATAAAGTGCTGAAATAGTTGCCGACGAAGATTCATTACGACATTGCCTGACACCCACGATAAACAGTAGGTTGATACAAAGCCACTCGCACCACGCATGATCATTAAGCCAACAAGATAGATAGGCATCATGGCAAGAAAACCCGAATCCATACTATCAAACCCGCCAAAACTTTTATCAAGTAGCGGTTTAATCATCGACAACATCAAGGTATCACCAGCCGCATTTATGATCAGCGCAATAACCGCGACAATAATGCCCGCTTTATAGATCTTGATATAAGGCCACAGTCTTTTATAAGTATCTTTGGTTGATTTTTCTGTTAATTGCGTCATGAATGCCAATTTTGATAAAATACAATCTCTCTATTCTACCCTTAACATTGCTATCAACCAAATTTGTCCACAATCCTTTTTTCTTAAACCACGTTTTATGCTCATAAAAACAACATCAATAATCATTAATCAGGCGTTTTTTATTTTAAGGCTAGCCACTGCGGTCGATACCAGGCCTGAGAATAATGATAACGTTGTTGTTTTATTTGATAGTTATTCTGATGAATAGTGATCGTGACTTGACCACTATCTTGGGTACTGATCCAATCAATATTATTGGCTTGGTAACGCCGCTTAACCGCAGCAGATGGTAAGCCCCATGGATTAAAATATCCAATCGATACTATCGCGACCGAAGGTTGAATATTATCCAGTAATGTTTGTGTTGATGAGGTACTACTACCATGGTGTGGTACGACAATAATATCGGCTTGCTCTGTCTGTGCTTGCGTCAACATCACTAACTCAGATTTGGCATCTATATCCCCAGTTAATAATACGCGCGGCCCCTTCCCGCCTAATGCTTGAACATGAATAACACAAGAATCTGAATTTGTGGCTCGAATCGCGGTTGTTGGTGGCCATTTAACCGTAAACTCAAGCCCCTGCCATTGCCATTTTTGCCCCATAACACAAGTTGAAAAGCCATCTCGTTGATCGCTACTGTATTTTTTCAGAGGTTGATAACGCTGTATAAGATAATCACTGCCGCCAGCATGATCATTATCAGAATGACTTAAAACAAGCCCATCAACAGCTGATATTCCTTTATAGGCTAATATTGGCTCAATGACTGACTGAGCAATACTTTTTTCATCCCAAGCATTACCAGTATCATAAATAAATACTCGCTGTTGTTTCTCTATTAAAATAGCTAATCCGTGCCCAACATCTAATACTGTTATCGTCCACATTGGTGAGCTGTGATTATTATGGTGTTGCTTCCACCACCAACTGAGAACAATAAAAATAATACTCATGTACAACCAGCGGAAATACACTAAAGGTAATAAAGGCCATACAACCGTTATTACCGTAATAATGACCAATAATGGTGTAATTGATGCAGGTAACATCATCCATGCTCCATTACTCCACGCTGCAATATGTAAAACAGGCATTAATGAAACATCAGCCAGTCCCCAAAATAATGCAGACAACCCTGGCCACCATACTGTTATAACGCCAATCAAGACTAACGGCACCGTTATCACACTAAGCCAAGGTACCGCCATTAAATTAGTCAATGGTGCAGCTAGAGAGACGCCACCAAACCACCACCACTGCATGGGTAACATTAATAACAGGAGATACCCTTGTACTTTACACAACTGCTTTAAGTGCTGATACCACCGCTGCTGCCAAGGTAAATCGGCTAATGCTGGTGAATTACCAATAATAACCATCATTAAAAAGATAATAACTGCACCAAACGATAACCAGAAACCTGCGCTGTAACTAACAAAAGGATCCCATAGCAAACACAAACTTAATGTTGCTAATAAAATTTGCCAAGGTCGCCAATTAATTGCAGTAATACGCAGAACACCAACGATTAAACACATTAATAACGCACGAATAGTCGGCAGGCTAAACCCTGCAAGCCATGCATATCCAAAGGCAAATAACAGCCCACAAAGCAAAGGTAGCCATGACCAATAACCCGTTTGTGGTAAGCATAACCGCAATAAGTAACCAAACCACCATCCGATCAGCATCGCCAACCCAATATGTAACCCTGAAATCGCTAATAAATGCGCCAGCCCACTGTCACGTAAATCTATCCAGTTCTGCGCCTCTAACCCCTCCCTTAATCCAAAGGTTAGAGCGGTTAAATAACTTTGATGGCGAGTGTTTTTTAATAATGGAGTAACGCTATCTAACCATTGCTGACGTAAAGATATCGAAGAGGATAATCGTGTCGGTAAAAGCTTTCCCCCAGTAACAACAGCACGACCATGAATACTGCGGCTTAATGCATATTGTTCACGATCAAAACCGGCTTGGTTAACACGTCCAACAATACGGCTCAACCTAACAGGTAAACGCCATATTTGTCCTTGCTTTAATCTTGGCGCATCTTTCCAAAACACCATTAACTGTAATGGAGAGACAAAATCAACATTGGCAGAATGTAAATTCAGTACTTTTACCTCAAAATACTCAGAGGGTATATTTTCATTAAAAAGCGTACTAATGCTTACATCTATGGTAACATTAGTACTGTTTATTGGAATGTTATCAATATTGTTAATATATTGATTAGCATCAAAAACAACCCAGAATATAGCAAGTGAAAAGCAAATAAAAATAAGACTTCGATACACAATGAACAATATAGCGCCGATGACTATTATTAATAGTAAAAACCAATACGGTGGTAAGGCGTTAAAAAAATGTAACGATAGATAACCGCTTATGCTTGCTATAAATATTTGAACCATATGGCCTTAGCCAGTCAAAAAAAATTATTATGCCAAGACATTTCATTAAAAAATTTCTGCCTAGCCATGAAGTGATTAAACGCCAAAAAGCGTTAAAGATATTCGGGAATCTACTTTATAACCCAAATCTATGGTGCTTAAACCGTCGTTCAGCATCTGGCGCATTTGCTGTTGGATTATTTATGGCTTTCGTTCCTCTTCCCAGTCAAATGTTAATGGCGGCGGGTCTCGCTATTATGTTTGGTGTTAATTTACCGTTATCCGTTGCACTAGTCTGGGTCAGTAACCCGGTAACAATGCCAGTACTCTTCTATGGCGCTTACAAGCTAGGTGCTTGGGTATTGCATAGCCCTGATGTTGGCTTTCATTTTGAATTAACATGGGATTTCCTATTAAATCAAATGAGTCAAATTGGCCCCCCATTCTTATTGGGATGCTTTATTTGTAGTGTATTAAGTGCATCCATCGGCTATTTCGGTATTCGTTGGTTATGGCGCTATTCGGTCGTTCGTAGCTGGAATCGTCGTAAATTCCGAATTCCTAAAACACGCTAACCATTACTTTGTTATAACAATAAAACTTCATGCTTATGGAGTTTTATTGTTAACTGCCATTTTTTTGAGACTCTCCCTCCATTATTTTCCCTTTTTCATGCGCTTTTTCTTATGATTATTCGATCTAACCCGCATTTATTTTTCCTATAACCGCAGCAAAAACTTATATTGCTAATTAGTTGCATTTAATACCTAGTAATTATTATTGTTCAGACTACTATTTAAAAATAGAATAGAGCCTTAAATAGCAGTAACTTATTGCCAGCTAATAAGCATTAATATTTTGAATAAAGGGAAATGAAATGGAAAATCCAGTAAAGAATTTACTCACAAAAGGTTGGAAGTGGTTTGTTGTCGTTGGTGTTATTGTTGCTTTAGCCGGTATTTTTGCAATTAGCTTACCTGTCGCCGCAGGCATGACAATTACAACTATTATTGGCGTGATCTTCTTAGTCATCGGTTTAGTACAGGTTTATCACACCTTTAGTATTCCACAATGGAAAACTAAAATTTGGTATGTCATCAGTGCTCTCTTTTACCTTCTTGGCGGCTTATTCATTTTAGGGCAACCATTCATTGGCTTAGTTACCATTACCGTGCTTATGATTGCCACTATGGTATTTAATGGTATTACACGAATGATGTTTGGTTTTAGCAGCAGAGAGCACCTTGCTGGCTGGCGTTGGATTGTTTTCAGTGGTTTATTATCAACAATCATTGGTATCTATTTCTTTAATTTAATGCACAATCCTCAATTCTCAATGTCACTATTGGGCATTTTTGTTGGTGTCTCTTTAATATTTGAAGGTATCAGCTTTATTTTCATTGGCTCACAAATGAAAAAAGCCCTAATCAAATAAATACATTGAATAAACAATAACGATTAAAGCTTCAGCTAACCACTGAAGCTTTTTTTATAAAAAGCACTCCACAGAAACATAGCCCACCATTATTTCATAACAATTTCTTATAAAAACATTGCCTTTGGTTATAATTTTGAGTAAAAGTGTGTTTTTGATACTTGAGCGATATTGTTGATGAGTTACTTCACTCTCTTTAGCTTGCTACTAAATACATTGCTAGTAAGCGCAACAAGTTCGGCTGAGCCTATTGCATGGTCTCAATATGCTTTACATCCAGCTTCAGTCTTTAACGCTACCAATCATCAAGAAAACTGGAACGATAATGTCATTATTTTATCGAGCAATAGCCATAAAACACGACAGTTATCAAAAACAGAAAAAAAGAATTTTGTTCCTGCACTGCATTGTGACCACAATGTCATTCGACAACCACATCAAATAACAAGTCATTGTTTTAAGCATCAACGGTATCCACATCTTGTTCTTGCTAACTTTCAATACCGTTTTACTCACAGTCGTAGGCAGTTAATGTTACTCAATGACCACGACATTTACTTTAATTATGACTCTGACTACAAGGACTACATAGATGCTTGATTCATTTGTATCTATTTTTTCAGCGCTATGGCATCAAGATTTTGCAGCATTACAAAACCCTGAAAGTATTGTAATGATCTATTTTTGTGTCACTTTTGTTATTTGGCTGGAAAGTGCATTTTTACCCGCAGCTCCACTCCCTTGCGACAGCATTGTTATTTTAGCTGGCACATTAGGTGCAATGGGGATCATTGATTTTAAATTGATCGTATTTTTGTTAATTATGGCGGCGGCTATTGGTAGTTGGCTCGCTTATTTACAAGGCCGCTGGCTTGATCATTTACCAAAAGTAAAACGATGGGTAGATATGGTACCGCCTCATCGAATGGAGACTGTTGATAAATTACTTATTCGACATGGGATTGTAGCTTTATTTACAGCGCGCTTTATTCCTGTCGTACGTCCACTATTACCATTGGTAATGGGATTTAGAATTAAGAATCAAGCCCACTTCTTCCGCTTTGCCTGGCTAAGTGCTACAGCTTGGATACTATTACTCACAGGCTTAGGGTATTTATTAACACTCTTGCCTGAAAATATAGCTCGAGTAACAACCATGATCTTGATGGTAGCGCCATTTATTACCTTAGGTATTGCCATCATTAGTCTATTGAGTAGCTGGTTTATTAAGCGTATTAAGAATAATAATATCGCTTAACCTCTGTTTACAACATCACGTTACAGAACCTGTTTACAAATCAATAGCTATAAAAAAACCCGCTTAATCAGCGGGTTTTTTATCATCAATAAACGGGCTTAAACTTAGAAGTAGAAGCGAGTACCGAATACGATGTTAGTTAGGCTGTCTTTCGCTTTACCACTTGAGAACTCAATATCGTCAGTTGCGATGTTGTAGTTAGCTTCTGCAGTTAGAGCAACGTTAGGGTTGATGAAGTATTTAACACCAGCCGCTAATTTAAGGTTTAGTGCCCAAGAATCGCCACTCTTACCAGCATCGCCTTCAAGGCCGTCTTCGTTGTTGTAGTTTAGACCAGCAAGTTCAGTAGCAGCACCAACGTAAGGAACCCAGTTAGTAGAGTTAACAAAGTTGTATTCTGTAAATACACCAATCTTACCACTGAATGCATCGTTTTCATCTTTAGCAGCAACAGATGCAGTACCACCAACTTCCCAGTTATCTTTTACGAATGTACCGTAAGAACCGTTTAGGTTTAGATCCCAACCGCTACCTAGTTTAGCATTACCTTGAATACCAAGCTCTTGTGTACCAGCTGGAAGTTGAACCGCTGCTTGTGCAGCAACAGGCGCCATTACAGCAAAAGCTACTAATAAACCTAGTGCATTCTTTTTCATTGTATATTCCTAATTGTTTTATTTATTAACAAATCGCTGTCTATTTATAGAATGACAGTCATATCGATTATAGAATAACCGTCATATCGATGCAGAATAAATCCTGTCTAATAACGACTACAGCACATTTGCTTTTTTAAAGTGACATCAAATTATCATGTAAAAATGGCCGTGTTAAATTAAACAATATAAATTCACAAAAAAAAGAACAGTGTTCGTTATTTATCTGCTAGATAAACTAATCTCAGAAAACTCAGGCAAACCTCAAGCGGCATCAGCACTGACGTGTGTTGTTTTTTTTATGAAACATCATTAGCAAATGATAAAATAAAAAAATAGAAAATAAAAAAAAACGAACACATCGTTATAATCATATTCACATTTACGATTAAAAATTAACCAATTTGTATTATTTTAAGTCATCCCGAGCGCTTTTTTAACTTACTTTTATATTTATTTATCAATGCCAATTGAACTTATTACGAATTAACCATCAAAAAACACATAATTACAGAAATGAGTCTCTGTAAGCTCACCATAAAAGAACAAAAACAAAAAAGCGGAACCATAGGCTCCGCTTTTCAGTTTACATTAAACAGAACACATTCGATTCATTACTACTTAGCGCTTAATACTCGTGCTGGCTGTAATCGACTTGCTCGTGTCGCTGGATACCATGTAGCAATCAAACTCAAGACAATTGCGGTAGCCGTAACAATTGCTACATCCTGCCAAGCTAATTGTGTCGGTAAAAAATCCACAAAATAGATATCACCAGACAAGAACCGATGACCAATAATTTTCTCTATGACACGGACAATATGTGTTAGGTTGATTGCAATTAATGAACCAAACAATGAACCAATAATACTGCCTAATACACCTGATAATACCCCATGCCAGACAAAGATAGATTTAATCAATCTATCACTTGCCCCCATGGTACGTAATATTGCTATATCCGCCGCACGATCTTTCACTGCCATCATCAATGTTGAAACAATATTAAAACAAGCAACACCGATAACAAGTACCATAACCAAATACATAATGGTACGAACCATCTGAATATCTCTATACAAATAACCGTATTTTTGCGTCCAGCTTTTCAGATAAACATAAACAGGTAATGTATCACCCACTTCTTTGACAATTTGCTGGGCGTTAAGCACATTATCAACATTCATTTCGATGCCCGAAACACCCTGCCCCATATCTAAATATTGTTGAGCATCTTGTAATGGAACAATGGCAAGGCTGTGATCAATTTGTCCACCTAAAGCAAGCAAACCCACAACTTGTAATCGAATGCGTTTAGGCGCACGGAGCTTCATTTGCGGGTCAGTATTTGGAATCATTGCCGTGATCCAATCACCAACCTTCAATTGAAGTTTAGTCGCAACCCCTTGACCTAAAATAACTTCACGCTTACCCGCTGAAAATCGTGACCATGCATTATCTTTAACATAACGCGGTAACTCACTGACTTTAAGTTGTTCTTTCGGATCTATACCACGAACAGCAACCGCTTTAAGTTTAGTGCCTCTTTCAAGCAAGGCTGTAAATTCAACATAAGGCGCGGCGGCAGTTATATGAGGATGCCGTTCTACTTGCTTTAATAACGGTTTCCAATTATTCAATGGTGGTTGTACCGCTTGTAATTCACCTTGAGGAATAACGGAAAGTACTCGAGTTTGTAACTCACGTTCAAAACCATTCATGGCAGATAAGCCAATAATGATCACCGCAACGCCTACGGCAATACCGAGCATTGAAGACAAAGAAATAAACGACACCATACGATTTCGTTTTTTAGAACGATTAAAACGGCTGCCAATATAGAGAGATAACGGACGAAACATTACTTCTCCTTAACCTCAGCTAAAATACCATCTTGCATATGCATGCAGCGATCAAGTTTTGATGCCAATTTAGTATCGTGAGTCACCACTAAAAATGCGGTACCCGATTCTGCATTGAGCTTACGCATCAGATCATAAATATCTAAAGCGGTTTGATGATCTAAGTTACCTGTTGGCTCATCGGCTAATACAATCGCAGGGTTATTGACCAACGCGCGTGCAATAGCAACCCGTTGACGTTCGCCGCCACTCAATTCTGATGGCCGATGTTCAAAGCGGTGATCCAATCCAACCATTGTTAACATATCTTGTGCACGAGTACGGGCTTCATTGATTGCTACCCCACCAATTAATAGTGGCATGGCAACATTTTCAGTGGCTGTAAAATCAGCTAACAAATGGTGAAATTGATACACAAAACCAATATCTTGATTGCGAATTTTCGCCTGTTTATTTGAACTTAAGGTATCTAAACGCTGCCCCTTAAAAAACACCTCACCATCGGTCGGTTCATCCAGCGCGCCAAGAATATGTAATAAAGTACTTTTACCTGATCCTGAAGAACCAACAATAGCCACCAATTCATGATCAGCAATATCAATATTTACTTGTTTTAAAACTTCGGTTTGTAACTCGCCTTCTTGATATGTTTTACATAATTGATGACAAGATAATAATGCATTATTCATAACGAAGAGCCTCAGCAGGACGGACAGCTGCCGCACGATAAGATGGGAAAATAGTCGCTAATAAGCTCAAAAGAATAGCGCCAACGATAACAGTCAATATTTGCATTGGTTCAAAGTCCACAGGAAGAGAACCCCCAATAACAGCAAGATTTACCCCAAAGAATGCCATAATTGGATTTAAGTAATGCGACACGATGACTCCAAATACGCCACCCAATAGAGCACCAATAACACCACTACTTGAGCCTTGCACCATAAATAATGTCAAGACTTGTCGATGGGTCATCCCTTGAGTTTTTAGAATCGCAACTTCAGCTTGTTTTTCCATTACCACCATAATCAGTGCCGAAATAATATTGAATGCAGCAACACCGATAATCAATCCAAGCATCAGTCCCATCATGTTTTTTTCCATTTTAACCGCTTGAAATAACTCACCACGCTGTTCACGCCAATCTGACCACTTCCAATCATTTGGTAATGGTGTTTTAGCTAACTCTGTTACCGCAAACGGATCATTTAGATATAAACGCCACCCCGACATTTGATCCAATTTGTAATGCAATAACCGTCCAGCATCAGAAATATTAGTGAATACTAGCTGTTTATCAACGTCAGAACCTGTATCGTAAATACCAGACACAGTAAAATTACGCTGACTTGGTAAGCGTCCTAATGGTGTAAATTGACTGGCACTGGTTACCATTAATCGAATCTTGTCCCCTGGCTGAACATCTAATTCAACGGCAAGTGATTGACCAATAATGACATTAAAGCTACCTGGTTGTAGATCTTTCAGTGATCCAACCATCAAATGATCAGCAATAGGATCATATTGATTAGGTTCAATACCAATCATCATGCCAGCTGCTAATGAATTCGCACTCTGAATAATCGTTTCACCACGCGTTATGGCTGTCACTTTAGTCACATGCGGTAGCTGTTTTAAAACATTTGGCACATGCTCGGAAAGTGGTACTCGACCATCAGCGTTAGTAACAATTGCCTGTGGTAACACACCTAAAATGCGATCTTTAAGTTGTTGTTCAAAACCATTCATGACGGACATTACTGTAATTAATGCCATCACCCCCACTGTGATGCCCGCAGTTGACATGTAGGAAACAAAGCGACTAAAACGGTCACCTGAACGTCCACGTAAGTAGCGTAAGCCAATAAAAAAAGATACAGGATGAAACATAGGATTGAAAAACCACTCCTTTATTTGATAGCTCAAGAATACGCGTTAACGGGTCTATTTACCATCTAGCAAGGTAAATGTAATGTAAAAACAGAGAGTAAAAGTTATCCACTTTACTGAGATCGCTTGCTCGTAGGTACGCACTAAGTAATAATTAACACAAATGTCACCGCTATTATTTTTAGTTTGATAACCTTCAACAGTGACACACTCGATGACAATTAACTGGCAGTGAGTAAGCAATGAGACAAGATGAATATTTTTCAGTTCACTTAGGACTAACAATCAATGTCGAACCATTAGCAGATGGTAAGCCTCTTCCCAATGCCGATACCTTCAGTGCAGAAATACCACCACTGTTTCGTATAGCCCGCGAATGTAACACGCTCGAAGAAAATGCAGAACGTCTATTAACCAACTTTGGAAAAGAAGACAGTAAAGCATTAATTGATTATCTTAGTGCTCAAAATAGTAAAATAAACCTGCTGTTATCTTACGTGCTATCTCAACAAGATAATGCTAATTATCGTTATATAACCGAAACTTTTGGTGCTAGTAATCTGAGCTTTCATAGCCCACAGCCTTTTACTCTTGGGCAAAATGTCACCGTTAAACTATTTTTAGATCACCCAGCAGCTGCAATTTATTGTTATGCTGAGGTGGTTAATTGCTCCGCTTTAGATGATCGTTTTTTAATTCAGTTACGCTATATGCGACTGTTAGAAGAAGATCGTGATTTATTAATCCGTGCTGCACTGCATTGCCAACAAAAGCTTTTACGTCAGCGGGCCCAACAACGAAACATGAATAATAACAATGACGAATAAAACATTACTCTCAATCCCCTTACCAAAAAAATCTGGGGATAATCGTTACATCGGTAATTTATCTGGTTCTGCGTTGGCATTGTCATTAGCAGAAATAGCCACTAAATATAATGGTCCTATACTTGCCGTTGTTGCAGATACGCAAACTGCGTTAAAACTACAGCCAGAGATCAGCCAATTTTGTGATCTTGACGTCCATGTTTTCCCTGATTGGGAAACATTACCTTATGATAATTTCTCTCCACATCAAGACATTATCTCTGAGCGCTTAGCTCGCTTATATAAAATGCCAACACAAAAAAATGGTATTATCTTAGTCCCTATCAGCACACTTTTGCAGCGATTAACACCTAAAGAATTCATTCACCAACATGCGTTAATCGTTAAAAAAGACGATCGTATCTCACTTGAAAAACTGCGATTACAACTAGAAGCATCAGGTTATCGTCACGTTGATCAAGTGATGGAGCACGGTGAATATGCTAGCCGTGGTTCATTGGTTGATCTGTTCCCAATGGGCAGTAACGCACCATACCGCATTGATTTCTTTGATGATGAAGTAGACTCTATTCGTCAATTTGATCCTGAAAATCAACGCTCAACAGCTGAAATCAATACCATAGATCTACTACCAGCGCATGAGTTCCCAACCGATGAGCTAGCAATAGAAAACTTCCGTATGCGATGGCGCGAACGTTTTGAAGCGCGTCGAGAGCCTGAATCTATCTATCAGCAGGTTAGTAAAAAAATATGGCCAACTGGTATCGAATATTGGCAGCCACTATTTTTTAATCATACCGATACTCTGTTTGATTATTTACCAACCAATGCGCTATTAGTGACACTCGGTGATTTAGAGCCTGCGGTCGACACTTTCTTACATGATGCAGAGTATCGATATGACCAACGTCGCGTTGATCCGCTACGACCTTTACTTGCGCCTAAAGAATTATGGCTAACTAAAGATGAAATGTTTGCTGGCTTTAAGCAACTGCCTCGTGTACGTATACAACGTGAAGTAATTGATGCAGACAAAGCAGGTCGCTATAACCCAGCTTTAACCCCCGTCCCAGCTATAACAATTAATCATCAACTCAAAGAGCCGTTAGCTGAATTACGTCACTTTACTGAGCAATTTAAAGGGAAAATCATTTTCTCTGTCGCCTCGGAAGGTCGTCGAGAAGCATTATTTGATCTATTAGCGCGCATAAAACTACGTCCAACCGTTTTTGATAACCTTGATGCTGCAATGGCGGATAAAGCTAAACATTGTCTCGTTATTGGCGCTGCTGAAAATGGTTTTATTCTTGAAAAGCCAGCGGTCGCGTTTATTTGTGAAAGCGATTTACTTGGCGAGCGTATTCAACAGCGCCGTCGTAATGATAAAAAAACCACAGTTAATGCTGATACCATCATTCGTAACCTTGCTGAATTACAGGTAGGACAACCCGTAGTTCATATCGACCATGGTATTGGTCGTTATCAAGGACTTCAAACTCTTGAAGCTGGTGGGATTCAAACCGAATATGTCACTCTTGAATATCAAGGTGGTGCTAAGCTTTATGTCCCAGTGGCTTCATTGCACCTTATTAGCCGTTACTCCGGCGGCGCAGAAGAAACAGCGCCCATTCATAAATTAGGCGGTGAAGCGTGGGTTAAGGCACGGCGAAAAGCGGCAGAAAAAGTGCGTGATGTTGCCGCCGAGTTACTTGAAGTTTATGCTATGCGTGAGCTCAAACCAGGCTTTAAATTCAAGCTTGATCGCGAAAGCTATGCTGATTTCTGCACCAGTTTCCCATACGAAGAAACTTATGATCAGGCATTAGCCATTAATGCTGTTCTATCTGACATGTGCCAACCAAAAGCCATGGATCGCTTGGTTTGTGGTGATGTCGGTTTTGGTAAAACAGAAGTCGCAATGCGAGCCGCTTTTGTTGCAGTAGATAACAACAAACAAGTTACTATCTTAGTACCAACAACATTATTGGCACAGCAGCATTTCGAAAATTTCCGAGACCGTTTTGCCAATACGCCCGTTCGCGTTGAAGTATTATCGCGCTTTAAAACAGCCAAAGAACAAAAACAAATTCTAGCTGATGTTGAAGAAGGTAAGATTGATATTCTTATTGGTACTCACAAACTGCTCAATAGCAGCGTTAATTACCATGATCTCGGACTATTGGTTGTGGATGAAGAACACCGCTTTGGTGTTCGTCAAAAAGAAAAGATCAAAGCTATTCGTGCTGATGTTGATATTTTAACACTAACCGCAACCCCAATTCCTCGAACACTGAATATGGCGATGAGCGGCATGCGAGACTTATCAATTATTGCCACACCACCTGCACGTCGCTTAGCGATTAAAACGTTTGTACGTCAAAGTGATGAAAATATTATTCGTGAAGCCATCTTGCGTGAGATTAGCCGTGGTGGACAAGTATATTTCTTGCATAACGAAGTCGATAGTATTGAACAAACCACAGAAGATTTAGCCAAATTAATTCCAGAAGCACGAGTAACATTTGCTCACGGCCAAATGCGCGAACGTGAACTGGAAAGAATCATGAGTGATTTTTACCATCAACGCTTTAACGTACTCGTTTGTACCACCATTATTGAAACCGGAATTGACGTCCCCACAGCCAATACTATTATCATGGATCGTGCAGATAATCTTGGCCTAGCACAACTACACCAATTGCGTGGGCGTGTCGGTCGTTCTCACCACCAAGCATATGCTTACCTTCTAACACCACATCCAAAGCGTATGACCAAAGATGCGGTGAAACGTTTAGAAGCCATTGCATCACTAGAAGATCTTGGTGCAGGCTTTACGCTTGCCACCCATGATTTAGAAATTCGGGGCGCAGGTGAACTATTAGGTGATGAGCAAAGTGGTCAAATTCAATCTGTTGGTTTTAGCCTCTTTATGGAAATGCTAGAACAAGCAGTAGAGTCATTGCGCGAAGGTAGAGAGCCGACACTCGATGATCTACTCAAACAACAAGCTGAAGTTGAAATGCGTATTCCAGCATTACTACCTGATGAGTATATTCCGGACATTAATACCCGTTTATCACTTTATAAACGTATTGCTAGTGCAAAAGATGATAATGAGCTTAATGAAATTAAAGTAGAGTTAATTGATCGATTTGGTCTTTTACCTGATGCTGCTATCAACCTAATTACCGTTAATAGCCTTAAACTTAAAGCCGCTATTATTGGTGTTAAGAAAGTTGAGAGTAATGAAAAAGGGGGCTATCTTGAATTTAAACAAGATGCAGCCATTAACCCTCACTTTCTGGTTGGTTTACTGCAAACACAGCCTCAGCATTTCAGAATGGAAGGACCAACAAAATTAAAAATCGTATCAAATGAAACAGATCGTAAAAAGAGAGTTAAATTTATTGAAGATCTACTAAATCAGTTTAGAGAAAATATGATTTAACCCTCCTCTCGCCCTAGACATAGCATCTGGGGCGATTTCTTGATTGTCATAAATTACCACAACTACATCATAAACTAGAATTATCATGAAAATTGACTTTGAACTTACTACGCCTCGACTTATTTTACGTCCATTTAAGACTGCAGATTTAAATGCTTTTGTTGACGCTGTCACCCAATCAAGTGAGTATCTTCAACCTTGGTTAGAATGGTGTGATGCTGATTTTGATCAACAACAAGCTCACGAATGGATCGAAGCTAGCCGTTTAAGTTGGCAACATGATTACAGTTATGAGCTTGCTATTTTTGATCGATTTAATGATGACTTTATTGGCGCAGTTTCACTAAGTGCCATTGTGCCATTATTTAATTCCGCAAATCTCGGTTATTGGATCACCCACAATTATCATCGCCAAGGTATGGCGACTGAAGCAAGTCTCGCTATTATTCAATTTGCTTTTCAAATGTTAGGTCTAACCCGTTTAGAAATAATTACCCATACAGATAATTATGCCAGTCAAAAAACTGCACTTGCGTGTAATGCCATTTTTGAATGCGAGGCGAGAAACCGTATTTTTTATCAAAATATACCCATTAATGGCTATGTATATTCACTCATACCACAAGATTTATATTAAGTAGCGTTAACTGTATTTATATTGGTATACATCAATCTTTAGCACCTCAATTTCAGCTAACATTGCTTATTCTTTATTCAAAAAAAAATAGTTACTCATTATGAATACAACAGCAAGTCGCCATGGTCACGATGTACTAAACCTTATTGCAGATGCATCAATACCTTTCACCATCAAAACATTACACGCGTATGTTGAACAACATTGGGGAACTAACCTCCACTTTCATACCTGTAAATTAAATGATCTATCATTAGATGCGTTGATTACTTTCCTTCTATCTCGTAATAAAATCACACTTGACGGTGAAAACTTACACACAAATCGAGATAAAATCTGTCACCATTAATAAATAATATCTCTGATTTAAAAGGCAGATAATTTTGCGAGTTTGCTGTTGCGAGTAATGGTAAGATAAAGCAATTTTATTAAGTAAGGACACACTCGTGCCAAAAATTATTATCGCAGTCGTTATCGCTGCATTAGTTGCATTTTTTCTTTATCGCTCTTACAGCAACAAACAAGCAGCGCAAGAAAATATTAAAATTGGGCAGGAATTTCTTGCTGCAAACAAACTAAAAGAAGGCGTACAAACGACTGCGTCTGGTTTGCAATATTTAGTTCTACAACAAGGTACTGGCACTGAACACCCAAAAGCAACGGATACAGTAACTGTGCATTACCACGGTACATTAATTAATGGTACTGTATTTGATAGCTCAGTTGATCGTGGCGAAAAAATTTCGTTCCCATTAAACCGAGTAATTAAAGGATGGACCGAAGGCTTACAACATATGGTTGTTGGTGAAAAAGTACGTTTCTTTATTCCCGCAAATCTTGCTTACGGTAATAATGGTGCAGGTAGTATTCCACCTGGCTCTGTACTTATTTTTGATGTTGAATTATTTAAGATTAACTAAATAATCAGCACTAATAACAACGCCAGTATGACGCTCAATTAACAAGCGTTTATCATACTGGCGTTTTTTATTGTATGAAAAAATCTTAGTGCAGTTTTAAGCTTGGACGAAGTACACGATTAATACGTCCAACTAACATAATCAAACCGGTTTTAAACATGCCATGTAACGCCATTTGGTGCATACGATACAATGAAATGTAAACCATACGAGCAATACGGCCTTCAACCATCATCGAACCTTTAGACAGGTTACCCATTAAGCTACCGACAGTAGAGAAACGGCTCAATGATACTAATGAACCATGATCACTATAGATGTAAGGTTTTTGCTCACGATCTGATAATTTAGCCACGATATTAGAGAAACAACGACTTGCCATTTGGTGTGCAGCTTGAGCGCGTGGTGGTACAAACGAACCATCTTCTTGCACGCATGATGCTAAATCACCAATAACGTAAATGTTATCATCACGGGTGGTTTGTAGCGTTGGTTTAACGACAAGTTGATTAATACGGTTAGTTTCAAGACCCGCGATATCTTTCATAAAATCAGGCGCTTTAATACCCGCTGCCCAAACCATAATTTGTGCCGGAATATGTTCGCCATCTTTAGTTGTTAAGCCTGTTTCATCAGCTTTAGTCACCATGGTTGCAGTACGAACATTTACACCTAATTTAGTTAACTCATTATGTGCCGCTTGTGAGATTCGTGGTGGCAATGCAGGTAAAATACGCTCACCCGCTTCAACTAAGTTAATGTTTAAGCGTGAACTATCAAGATCGCCAAAACCGTAGTTATGAAGTTCTTGAACAGCGTTATGTAACTCAGCAGACAGTTCAACGCCCGTTGCGCCTGCACCAACAATCGCAATATCAACCGTTTTTTGGTCTTTATTAGCATGTAACTTCATGAACTGATTATTCATTTCACTACGGAAACGGTGTGCCTGTTCGGGGCTATCAAGAAAAATACAATTATCACGTACACCTTGAGTATTAAAATCGTTTGAGGTCGAACCTAGCGCTAAGACTAAAATATCATATTCTAACGAACGCTCAGGTACCAATAGCTCATTTTGCTTATCATATAATGCTGCTAATGTGATCGTTTTTGTTTCACGATCAATATCTTGTAATGATCCCATCTGGAAATCAAACGAATGATTTTTAGCATGTGCGCGGTAACTAATCGCATCAACACCTGCATCTAATGAGCCTGTTGCTACTTCATGTAACAACGGTTTCCATAAATGACTAGCACGACGATCAACTAATGTGATTTCTGCACGACGTTTACGGCCTAATGTACGACCTAATTTAGTAGCTAACTCCAAGCCACCAGCACCACCACCCACAACGATTATACGTGTCAAGATAGCTTCCTCTCTATTTTATGATTTTTAAAAACTGACAAAGACTGAATTGCATAGCAGTCTGCTGATAGTAAATAATCACGCATAAAGACTGCTAGGCGAAAAAGTATTAGCTCACGCATGTAGGCAGACGGATCTACGACCCGTCTGTGATATGTAGGAGGTAATGGTTCCGTTGTTACTGCGCTTTAAACGCTTTTATTTTTTGTAGATGCTGTGATATTTTTGCAAACTTATGGGATTCTTTTTCATCCCAAATAATGTCGTAAAATTGATCTAGCGCATCTTTTGTTTGCTGATTATCTAACACTTCATCATGAGTTGAAAGGATACAAAGACAATTTCCTGTATTTTTTTTACGAAAATTTGTTACACACTTTGTCAAAATATCCTCATATTCTTCTGGACGGTCTATTTTTCCTTCCATATTACGCTCAGGATGCAGATTAGGATTTAGCATGACCTGCTTTATACCTGATAAGAATCCAATCCGTTCCGCCCAATAACCGCCAAGGCCAACACCACAAATTAAAGGCTGAGGATCATTACTGGTTTCAAGCAATTTATGCACTTCTTTTAGAAGATGTTGCATATCATGTTTGGGATGAAGTGTGCTGTAATTTAGAAAACGAACATCAGAATCAATAAACTGCAATTGCAATACTTTATCGTGATTACCTGGGCTTGTTGAATCAAAGCCATGTAAATAAATAATCATTGTTATCTCTCGCTATCTAGTAATAATTTTACTTACTATCTATACCGACATCGACGAGTTAAATCCATAATCCAAGTAATGTTTTAACAAATTTAAAACAAAAAACATGATCTCGTCTACAAAAACAGATTCAAGCCCCAAAGCACCATCTCTGTTTGTGTATTACTTATCATAAGTTACTGATTATTTTGATACACAATAATTGTATATATCAATCAACAGTTATTAATATATTCAATGAGTTGCTGCTGCAATTGCGAAGCTTGTCGTAAATACTCAGGTTGCTGCCAAATGTCGTAGCCAACCAAATACCATAATAATGCCAAATACTGACACCATGGCTGCCACGCGATAACAGCCGCTAACCACTGCTGTTTATTAAATACCGTTTCGTCATTGATAAGCGCACGATAATCACAATAGTCATTAACTACTTGTTCAATATCTAATTCATTAGCAATAATAGTCATCGCTAAATCTAAACTGGGATCCCCTGCAGCTGCATATTCCCAATCAATAATTTTGGCACTGGCAATAGTGTCGGTATTAATCGATGGCACGATAACGTTATAGCGTCCGAGATCAAAGTGACAGCAACAATCATCAAATGCGACTGGCAATGGCTGGCTCTGAAAAAAATGGTAGATTGAAACTAGAGACGAGGTGTGGTGGTCAGTATGGAGGTGTTGCCAATACTGTTTGGCACGTTGATGTACATCCAATCGCCACCAAGGTAAGGGAAGTTGATGTACTTTTGCTTGTAACTGACACAGGCTCTGATCAGAAAATGTCGTGGTCGCTTCTACGCCAGATAACCATTCAACCACCAACCCTATCACTTGTGGTGTCGGTTTGTCTGTACTTACAACTAACTGTAATGGTTGTGGTGCTAATTTAGTATCAGCAATCAGCGACAATAATTGATATTCATGTTGGCGTTCAATACCAAATGCTTGCGCAGATATAGAAAATGGTCGCCAGACATACTGCTTAGTCTGCTTGATTGACGGGTGAAATAAGGAGAGTTTCCAACATCGATTTGTCAATCCTCCCGTGAGTTCACATGCTGATATCAATTCAGTATCAGGTAAGGCAATTAAAAGATCACAATCAAAATGTTTATAATCAGCCATATTGCTACTCCTCACCTGATACTAAAGCAGTATAATTACCAAGCGGCACTATTGGTTGATGCACGTTGAATAACCTGATCTTGATCAGACCACTCAATCACACCTGACTTCAAATCCATCAAACGCATTGTCACTTTATAATAAGCTTGCTTGCCATTTGATGTTGATTTCATTACCGTCGATACATGGCCATACAACATATATTGAGCACCAACCATATTACCAAATTGAATAGCCGTACTTTGATTTACAAAACGATCATCTTCACGGAAATTTAACTGTTGGCGCACTGCTTTTACGCGGGCAGGATCAACAAATTTAAATTTACCAGAATCTTGTAAACGCTCAGTAATTATCGCCGTTAAATCTTGTGTATCAACATGATGACGAGTTTGGTTTTTAATACTATCAACCACAACAATGGGTTCGCCGCTCGCTGTCATAGAACGCACAGCCGATGACGCTAACATTTTATCAACCATTGATGATGATAATTTCTCTAAATCACTGGATCCAAAGTTAGTTACCGCACTTTCAAGTCCATGTAATCCACCACCGTAATTAATCGGTTGAGCACAACCCCCTAATAACGTTGCTGCTGCTAACAAGGCCATTACACTCTTTTTCATTTTCACTACCTTTAATGTCACTATTCTTATTCGTTAATTGTATGTTTCACCCACAACAATACGATATTGCGTTGCCGCTGTATTAGGAGCAAGACCTTGCAATAACAAAACTTGATGAGGATTAATGATCAATGTTTGTGATGCTGACGGTGAATGATTTATTTCTAATCCATTCGCATCATACCAATAAAAGTGATAGTTCAATGATATGGTTACGTCAGTTTTATTCATGACTTCAACAGATGCATGCAAATAACCGTCATTCCGTTGTGTTTTCGAATGACTAAATTGAAGTTTATTGGCTAATACCGTATTTCCAATAACAACATGATGGTTACTATTTTCAAGACTGATCGTTGACATTGCTGAACCACTACACCCTGAAATAAGTGTGACAAACAATATCGACAATATAGATATATATTTCATGCTACATTAATATACAGCTAGGCTGTAGCCTCCTACATTTCAATGGATTACGAATTAATATTATAAGTCTACTCAATAAAATGAAAAAAGCTTGAGTGACCAACAGCTCATCATTATTAGCAGATTAGCCATTTTACTACTCAAGCTTCATTCTCAACTTATTCTATTGCAACTTGATGCTAAGAATTGATGACTTATTAGCTAACAATCATTGGCCCTAATGGGCGGCCGCCTAATAAATGCATATGAATATGGTACACTTCTTGGCCACCAAAAGGATTACAGTTAACAATCAAGCGGTAACCATCTTCAGCAACGCCTTCACTTTCTGCAAGCTTACGTGCAACCGTAAACATACGTCCCATCATCAATTCATCTTCTGCTTCAACATCATTAACTGTTGGCAATAATTTGTTTGGAATAATAAGAATATGGCTTGGCGCACGAGGATTAATATCACGAAATGCGGTCACTAACTCATCTTGATATAAAACATCTGCTGGAATTTCTTTGCGAATAATCTTACTAAAAATAGTTTCTTCAGCCATACCTGACTCCATTAAATAATCAGCTTATATTAGTTCTGAGCTAAGTATGCGCTACCCACGTCTAGAGGGCAATATTGAACACTGTTTTAAACACTTTTTTCGCACCTCATTTCATGTTTTACCGTTTTTTTTGCAATCACCATCAAAATATTCATCAATGTTAACGCCAAAAAGTTAAGATTTTGAAGTTCAAGACGATAGATAAATCAAACTAACGTAATATTACAAATATCAATTATAACAATTAAATCAATCACTTTTAGAGTTGCTTTTATACCAAGCGCCATCGCTATAAAGGATATTACGATCATTAACGGCGCAATTCTCGAACTTTATGAAATTAGGGATATTATGAAAAAGAAATCTCAAACCTCTGTCATACGTCGTATGTACTTAGGCTTCGCTATCTTAGTAGCACTATTTGTTATCACTATTATGTTTATGCTTGATGGCGTTGATCGTATTCACAATCAATTAAAGTCCATTACAACTGGTGCCTTACCCCTAGTTTCAGCATCACATAATGTTAGTCTGCAACTGCTTGTCGCTGATAAAATTTTTAAAGATTACCTGACCAGCCAAGATCCAACAGCAATGGCAGCTTATAGTGTAGAATTTGAACAACAAACTACCCTCTTTCAACAAGCTCGAAATCAATTACAACAAGTGACAAAAAATAATCCTCAATTAGAAAAATCGATTCAGGCATTAACCGAATTAGAACAACGTTATTTTACTGAAGCCACTATTGCCATGACCAATTATCGCTTATTACTGCTTGCTACTAATGAACGCCAACAATCTGCGCGTCAATTTCAGCAACTACAAACAGAATTGAATATTGGTATGAAAGAGTTTATTAATGAGCAAGATAACCTTACCGTTAAAATGTTATCTAAAAACTATTTCTTAAAATTAAAAGAAACAGAAACGATCACTTTAGATGCCCTAGCATCTGATAATACTGCCGAGATCGAAAAAGCTATTAGAAGTAACAAAATTAGCGTTAATCACCTTAAAAACACCTTTCGTTCTTTATCTATATTACAACCAGAATTAACGCAAGCTTTCGGTAAATCAGTAGAACAATATGGACTTGATATTGGTCGTACTGGTGGCGTTCTCGACCAGCATTTTGAATACATTCAGGCACAGCACCGCCTTTACAGTAATATTGCAACGTTAGCGAAAGAAATTAACCAATCTATGACTATTGTTGGAGATTTCAATAAACAAGCAAATAGCCAGATGAGTAATACGATTGCAACAGCAGATACGACCTACTCTGAAGTGGTGACAAAAGCTATTATCATTGGTATAGCAGTGATCTTGTTAGCTATTACCGTCGGCTGGTATTTAGCTCGTAGTGTGCGTCAGCCTCTAATGGCGATATTAAAAACGTTAGAAGCACTCACCGCTGGCAATATGACACAGCGAACAGCAGCCAGTACGTTTATTGAATTTAGTCAACTTAACCATCACATCAATATGCTGGCGCAGAACTTACAACAAATTTTAACCCAAATTAGCCACACATCATCAGAATTAAGCACCGTTGCAACGGAGAACCACGCCACAACAGCTGAAGCAAAGCAACGGTTAAATAACCAACGTCAACAAACGGCTTCTGCAGCAACAGCCATGATTGAAATGGAACACTCTGTAACTGATGTATCAAAAAGCGCGCAAATCACCATGGAGCGCGTAAATGAAGTAGAGCAAGCATCAGCAACAGGCCGTGAGGTAATGACCAGTAATATCAATACCGCCCATCAACTCTCTACTCGTTTGGATGAATCCGTTCAGGCTGTTCAACAATTACAAAAAATGAGCAGTAATATTGGCTCCATTTTGGATGTTATTCGTAATATTGCGGATCAAACAAACTTATTAGCCCTTAATGCCGCTATTGAAGCAGCAAGAGCCGGAGAGCAAGGACGAGGATTTGCCGTGGTCGCAGATGAAGTACGTGTATTAGCCAAACGCACCACCGACTCTACTGCAGAAATTGAAGATATGATCAAAAACTTACAATCCAGCTCCGGTCAGGCTATGCATATGATGCAAAGCTGTGTCACTGAAATGGATAACAGTATTAGCCTTGCTTCTAATGCCAATAGTTCAATGGAAGAAATTCAAGCGATTATCATTGAAATAAGTGATATGAGTACACAAATTGCACAAGCGGCCGAAGAGCAACGTTGTACGACAACGGAAATAGCCCGTAGTTTAGAAGACATTAGCCACATTGCTGATAATAGTTATAACACTATGGAAAAAATGGCTGATACGGGCGTTAAGCTTGAACACTTAGCAACTGAACAAAATACTCTCGTGAGCCGCTTTAAATTATAATTACCCCACTCACCGGCGACACAGTCGGTGAGTTTTCTGCATTTATCTACCGCCACCAGCAAACGATTGCTTTTTAAAGCAGCAATTAACCACATTGTTTGATTTATCAACTTTACTTCAGCGTGTGATACTTTTAGAATCGGACAAATTTTTTGGGAGGGAAGAAAAAATGACGATGTTAACAATTACACGTCCGGACGACTGGCATACACATTTACGTGATGGCGACGTACTCGCTGATACAGTTCGTGATATTAGCCGTTATATGGGACGCGCGATTATCATGCCAAACCTTATTCCCCCTGTTACAGATACCACATCTGCTTTAGCCTACCGTGACCGCATTCTTCAAGTAAATCCTCAAGGTAACTTCTCACCGCTAATGGTTATTTATCTCACCGATAAAACATCAGCTGAAGAAATTCAGCGTGCACATGCTTCTGGTCATGTTTACGCCGCTAAACTTTACCCTGCGGGGGCCACCACCAATTCAGATTCAGGCGTTACTTCAATCAATCATATTCGCCCAGCATTAGAAGCCATGCAACAAGTCGGCATGCCGCTACTGATTCATGGTGAAGTCACCCATCATGATGTTGATATTTTTGATCGTGAAAAAGCGTTCTTAGACACCGTATTAGCGCTTATCGTTAATGAATTTACCGCACTAAAAATCGTACTTGAACATATCACAACGGCTGATGCGGTTGAGTTTGTAACCAATGCAGGTCCACATGTTGGAGCGACCATTACTGCGCACCATTTAATGTTTAACCGTAATCATATGTTAGTCGGCGGTATTCGTCCGCACTTCTATTGCTTACCGATTTTAAAGCGTAATACTCATCAACAAGCGTTAGTTGCTGCAGCAACCAGCGGCAATGCGAAGTTCTTCTTGGGCACAGACAGCGCACCCCATGTCAAAGGACGCAAAGAAGCGGCTTGTGGTTGTGCAGGCTCTTACACCGCTCATGCTGCAATTGAATTATATGCTGAAGTATTTGAACAAGCAGGCGCACTGGATAAATTAGAAGCCTTTGCCAGTTTCAATGGTGCTGATTTTTATGGCCTGCCCCGTAACACCGACACCATTACATTAACCAAAGAAGCATGGCAAGTTGCTGAAGAAATGCAATTTGGTCATGATACCGTGGTGCCAATTAAAGCCGGTGAAATGATGACTTGGAAAGTACTCGCTTAATTTAACCGCTTTTATGATGACAAAAAAGGCTTCCTATTACAGGAAGCCTTTTTAGTTTACATCATTATTATTTTAAGCTGCCTTTATTTTACACTACCGGCTGTGGTGTCGTTTGATCTACTGGTATTTTCAATTTATGAAATAAACGATATAACACGGGTACTACAATCAGTGTCAGCACTGTGGCAAAGCTCAACCCAAACATAATCGTCACCGCCATCGGCTTAAAGAAAACATCAGGTAGTAAGGGTAACATACCTAAAACAGTGGTTATCGCTGCCATACACACAGGGCGCACACGACTGACCGCCGCATCAACCACCGCAAGATATTTCTCTTTGCCACTGGCGATCTCTATTTCAATTTGATCTAACAATACGATGCCGTTTTTCACCAACATGCCAGAAAGGCTCAAAAAGCCAAGTAATGCCATAAAACCAAAAGGCGTATTCAGAAGCAGTAATCCTACCGTTACCCCAATAATCGCCAGTGGCACTGTTGCCCATACAATGAGAGCTTCTTTAACTTTATTAAATAAGAATATTGTAATTAAAAACATGGCTAAGTAACCCATTGGCATAGTTTGGAATAGTGACGCTTTCGCATCTGCAGATGATTCATACTCACCGCCCCACTCCAAGCTATAACCTGCGGGTAAATCAATGGCTTCAATAGCGGGTAAAATACGCGCTTGAACCGACGCTGCTGTTTCATCACCTAAAGGATCAGGGTCTGCCATAATGGTTAACATACGTTTTCTGTTTTTACGCACCACTAATGGATCTTCCCAGCGCACATTAACATCCAATACTACTTGCTGTAGTGGAATATAACCTTGAATCGCAGGGCTCCAAATCTTCATGCCTTCAATGGTACTAATATCAACCCGTTCCTCTTCAGGTAACCGTGCGACTATTGGCATCAAGTTTGTCCCTTCACGATACAACCCAATGTTAATTCCTGAAAATGCCATCTGTAGTAGCTCATCAACATCTTTTTTGGTAATACCGTAACGTCTTGCTTGGCTTTCATTAAATACAGGTTCAATGACTTTAGTGCGCTCTCGCCAGTCATGACGAATATTAAATGCGCCAGGATCGGCATTCATAACATCTACAACTTGCGAGGCAATACCACGCAGAATTGTTGGATCAGAGCCCACAATTCGAGCTTCAATCTTAGATCCTGATGATGGACCTAGCATCACCTGTTTCAATTTGTATTCAACCTTTGGATAGTCCTTATTCATCGTTTGGCTAAATTTACGCATAACAGGAATTACATCATCAAAACTATCAACTCGAACGATTAATTCACCGTAAGAGGCATAGCTTTTTTCAGGGGCATAGGTCAACATGAAACGTTGTGAGCCTTTACCTGCACTAGAGCTAACATGCTGAACGCCTTGTTCTGTATTTACCACTTTCTCTAATGACTTTAAGGTGTCATTCGTGGCGCGAATATCCGTTCCTTCAGGTAACCAAACATCAACCATAAACATTGGCGTTGTTGAAGCAGGAAAAAAGGATTGTTTCAATAATGTAAAGCCGTATAAGCTACCACCAAGCATCAGTACCAATGTCAGTACCGTTAGCCATGCACGACGCATACAAAACTCTAGCGACTTACGATATACCACAAAGAAAACACCGCTATAGGGATCTTTTTGATCTGCTCCTTGTTCAACTTTGACATTTTTAAAGAAAATATCAGCAAAGAAAGGTGTTAATGAAATAGCGGTAAACCAACTCAACATCAATGAAATCAGTAGCACTGTAAATAAAGTTCGACAATATTCACCCGTTGAATCTTGCGATAAACCAATAGGCGCAAAAGCCATTACCGCAATCACAGTTGCGCCCAGTAACGGCCACTTAGTTTGCGTGACAATATCTGAGGCTGCTTGCATTCGCGTACGCCCCTTTTGCATTCCGATCAGAATACCTTCAACCACCACAATAGCATTATCCACCAGCATACCCAGCGCGATAACCAATGCACCTAATGATATACGTTGAAGATCTATTGCCATCCACTTCATAAACACAAAGGTGCCAAGTACGGTTAATAATAAAATAAGGCCAATTAACAGCCCTGAACGCAACCCCATAAAAAACAGTAGTACAATAATAACAATCGCAACCGCTTGGCCTAAGCTAACCACGAAACCACTGACTGATTTATCAACTTCTGTCGGCTGGCTATACACTTCATCGATATCGATACCAACAGGTTGTTGTTCTTTGAGCTCAGCTAATCGCTGCATCACACGTTGACCCACTTCAACAACGTTAACGCCTGCAACAAATGACACCCCCATATTAAGGGCTTGATGACCATTAAAGCTGACTAAGTTATCAGGGATCTCTTTAAAACCTTTTTTAATATCGGCCACATCTCGCAAATAAATTAGCCCGTCAGCCCCCTTATCGGTAATAATCAAATCACCTAATTCATCAACATTCTTAAACTCACCCGTTGGATGGACACGAACATATTCATCACCAATACGCACTGCACCCGCACTTGTAACTAAATTTTGAGTCGCTAAAATGTTATAAATAGTATCAAGCGAAATACCTAAACTGCTTAAACGTTGCATCGATATTTCAATAAATACTTGTTCTTGCTGATTACCCGTTACAGAAACTTTACCGACACCATCGACCAGTTCAATTTCACGACGTAAATAATCAACATAATCACTTAGCTCTTTGTAGCTATAACCTTCACCCGTGATCGCCAATAAAATTCCAAATACATCACCAAAATCATCAATCACTTTTGGCTTTGCAACACCTGGAGGCAAATTCGATGAAATATCATTCACTTTACGCCGTAATTCATCCCAAATTTGTGGTAAATCATCAGGCCCATAATTGTTTTTCATGGTAACTGTGATCTGCGAAAGGCCTCGACTAGACAGTGAATTAACTTCATCAACATACGTCAGTTGTTGAATTGCTTTCTCTATTGGATAAGTCACTTCTTCTTCTACTTGTTGAGGTGTCGCCCCTGGATAAGCGGTCACAACCATCGCATCTTTAATCGTAAAAGCGGGATCTTCTAACTGACCAAGACCAAAGAAAGATACCGTTCCACCCACGAGAAAGATCAGTGTTAACATCCAACTAATCACTTTGTTTTTAATAAAATAAGTCGCGATATCTTGTTTCATTACAGTGCCTCCTCCTGAGTAAATACCACCACTTTTTGTCCATCCCTTAAGCGGTTAACGCCTGTAACTACGACCTTTTCTCCTTCCTTTACACCCGATTTTAATCGCACCCCTTCTGGAACAACTTTATCTGTGACAACTTGACGCTTTGACACTGTATTATCGGCCGCAAGTACCCATACATATTTATTAGATGGTGTAATGTCATCCCCATCCAAATTAAATAATGCCTCTAATGGCACAATTTGTTGCCCCACTGTATACACTTGTAACTTTTGAGCATCAGCTTCAACTTCAACCGACATACCATCTAAAATGAACTGATTTTTAGGCATTGGCATAGTTAAGGTAACCAAAAAAGAGCCTGACTCTGGATCAGGTTCAGTCGTAAACTCTTTTAATATCACCGCGTATTTTTCACCATTAGGTAAAATCGCCTTTGCCGTCGCACGTTGCCCTTTATCAACATCTAATATACTTTGCTTGGAATAAATCATATCAGGGGCCTGAATCTCAATATCAACAGAATCAGTACTATGAATATTCATAATTTGCTGACCGACTTTGACATTCTCAAATTGCTCAACCGGAACAATTGAAATGACGCCACTAAAAGGCGCTTTAAGCACGGTAAAACTTAATTTTAATTGGGCTAAATCAAGATTGGCTTTTGCAATACTTCGTTTGGCTTTTAACTCATCAAATTGAGATTGAGGTAAATAACCATTTTTTAATAATGTTGCTGAACGACGGTATTGGCTATTATTAACGTTGTATTTTGCCTGAGCATCATCAACTTCTAATTTAAAATCACTGGGATCTAATCGTGCTAATACTTGGCCTTTTTTCACCCTGTCACCTGAGCGTACTAATATCTGTGTCACTTCTCCCGCAATACGAAATGATAAAATAGATTTATCGGCGGCAGATGCTACTGCAGGGAAGGTTAATTTCGGTACTTGCTTACTTAATTTTACCTGTTGTACTTTCACTAAAGGCAGTTCTTCACGTGGCTCAACAGTCGGTTTATCACACCCGACAACGAGCAACGCAATACTGATTGATAGTACAGATAAACGGCAACATTTGATCATAGTCCTCGCTCCTTGATCCATGAGCGGACCTTTTGACCTGATTGCAATTCAGAGACACCCGATGTCGCTATAACATCACCATCATTCAATCCTGCAATAACACGGTTATTACTGTCTAATGTCACTTCTGTTCTGACAACTTGCTGCTTATCATCAACACGCCACACATAGTTTTTATTACCTTCAACTATGATTGCTCGCACCGGTATTGCACCCGCATTTCCTTGTGGTAATACAATTGTTACACTACCAGACATTCCCGGCATAATATTACTGCCTTCAGGTCGAGCCAGTGAAAGTGTTACTTTATAACTGGATGTTTTACTGTCAGGCTCTGTATCAATTTCTTTAAATTGGGCCGGAAAGGTTTGATTGGCTAAAGTATCGAACGCAACGGTAGGATCAATATTTTCAGCATTACCTTGAAACCGTGCTAAAAGGTAATCAGGAAGCTGAAATGTCATATTGATTAATTTGGCACTTTGAATATGCATAACCGGCTGTTTAGCAACAATATATTCATAGTTTTCAACCATGGACAAAGAAAGATGCCCATTATAAGGTGCAATTAGCTTGGCATAGCTTAAATTTGACTTTTCTTTATCTAACGCCGCTTTGGCCTGCTTTAGATTTGCTTTCGAAGTATCATAATCAAGTTCGGATACTACTTTTTTTTCACGCAGTTTTTTATCACGCTTAAATTGTACATTTGCTAAATCATATTTCGCTTGTGCTTGTTTTACCAACAGTGACAATTCATCGGTGTTTAATGAGGCAAGTGTCTGCCCTTTCGTCACAAACTGACCAGGATGTACGTCAACACTCGCAAGTTGGCCTGATACTCGAAAGGCTAAGACCGCTTTATCTCCAGCTTCAACAATCGCTGGAAACGCACGTTGTGATTCATTATCTCCAACGGAAACTGATTGTAATTTTACGGGGCGAGATTCAGGTTCAACAATTACTGCTTGATCATCCTTACACCCACTTAATGCTAAACATATAAACAATGCCGCAAAAAAGTGATATCTCATACTACTCTCCATGATGTCCCATACTGAATATTTGTTATTGTTAAAATATTGTATGAATAAAAGATATCTATGAATAATAGAAGTGGATAACCAAAAAATCTCTTTTCATTTATTAGAATAGCGTCAATATCACAATCTATGCTGATATAACAATGACAAAAAAAAGGAGCCCAAGGCTCCTTTTTTTAAATTATTCTTAAATGGCTTATTTTGCCATTTCAGCGATGTTCACACGCCATGTATCAGGACCTGTTTGATGAGCATTAACACCTTCAGCATCAACAGCAACGGTTACTGGCATATCTTCTACTTCAAATTCATAAATCGCTTCCATGCCTAAATCAGCAAAAGCGACCACTCGCGCTTTTTTGATGGCTTTGGCAACAAGGTATGCTGCGCCACCTACTGCCATCAAATAAACCGCTTTATGGTGTTTAATCGATTCAATCGTTGCAGGTCCACGTTCAGCTTTACCTATCATGCCCGTAAGGCCTGTTTCGCCCAGCATCATTTCAGTAAATTTATCCATACGGGTCGAGGTTGTCGGTCCAGCAGGTCCAACAACTTCATCACCAACGGCGTCAACAGGGCCAACATAGTAAATAAAACGATTAGTAAAATCGACCCCTTCAGGCAAGCCTTCACCATTAGCGAGCATTTCTTGAATACGCTTATGGGCAGCATCACGACCCGTAAGAATCTTACCTGATAACAGTACCGTTTCACCTGAACGCCATTCTTGTACATCAGCTTTGGTCACATTATCAAGGTTAACACGACGAACATTGTCACCAACGTCCCATGTTACTTGTGGCCAATCACTGAGTTTAGGTGGTGTTAACTCCGCAGGGCCAGAACCATCAAGCGTAAAATGCACGTGACGAGTTGCGGCACAATTAGGAATCATACATACAGGCTTAGAGGCTGCATGCGTTGGCGCACTTTTGATCTTAACATCAAGTACAGTGGTTAAACCGCCCAAGCCCTGTGCACCAATACCCAAACGATTGACACGATCATAGATATCTAACCGTAGTGCTTCTTCTGTTGTTTTTGCGCCACGTTGTTGTAGCTCATGAATATCAACCGCTTCCATCAACGATTCTTTAGCAAGCACGGCCGCTTTTTCTGCGGTACCGCCAATACCAATACCTAACATACCTGGAGGACACCAACCCGCCCCCATTAGTGGTACTGTTTTTTCAACCCACTCAGCAACATCATCAGAAGGGTTCAGCATCACCATTTTAGTTTTATTTTCTGAACCACCACCTTTAGCCGCGATTTGAATCTCGACCTTATTACCAGCCACCATCTCAATATGTACCACAGCAGGTGCATTATCTTGAGTGTTCTTACGTGCACCCGCAGGATCAGCAACAACAGAAGCGCGTAATGGATTGTCTGAATTGGTGTAAGCTTGTCGCACCCCTTCATCCACCATTTGCTGCACAGTTAAATCACTGTCCCACTGCACATTCATGCCGATTTTTACAAAACAGGTAACAATGCCCGTATCTTGGCAAATAGGTCGACGACCTTCTGCAGACATGCGGGAGTTAATTAAAATCTGGGCAATAGCGTCTTTTGCTGCTTGGCTTTGTTCTTTGTTGTACGCTTTTTCTAATGCTTTAATAAAATCTAAAGGATGGTAGTAAGAAATATATTGTAAAGCATCGGCCACGCTACTGATTACATCTTCTTTACGGATGATGGTCATAATTACCCTCGTTAAGTATTATCATTCCATGGCGCCCTATAAAATCTTCCAAATTGTAGGTATTAAACAACAAAATAGCGTTGCTCAATCTTGGGCGTCTTTCGCTGAATATGATACTCTTGCCCATAACATTGCGCTATGCGCCAATCAAACCCCTTGTCACAAAAAAGAAAATGATTTGTAAATCACACCCAGAATTAAGCATTATCTCATTGCCCTACTCAAAAGATGCCGCACTGTCATGGTTTACACCATTATCGGGATTACCTTGGGCAATGATATTACGTTCGGCAGCAGAAGCGCACCCAGATAATCGCTATGATATTTTAGTTGCTGATCCTTTAGCCACAATTGAATCACAATCTGATACAACTTATATTAAGTTTTCAAATGGTGACCAACGTAGCACAACTGACGATCCTTTTGCGGTCATCAATGCGCTACAACATGAGTTATTACCACCACTTAGCACAGAATTAGACTTACCATTTCTAGGTGGTGCATTAGGGTATTTCAGTTATGATTTAGGCCGCCGTGTAGAAAAAATGGCGACGACTGCAAACCATGATATTCACTTACCAGAAATGGCCGTTGGTATTTATGACTGGGCTCTCATTGTTGATCATAAATTACAGCAGACATGGCTTATTGAGCCTAAAAATAGCCACCGCTTGGTCTGGTTAAACCAACAACGAGAACAAGCAATAACACTACAATCTAATAACCAGAATAAGACATTCCAATTAACATCTTCTTGGTCATCTAATATGACTAAAGAGGATTACTGCAACAAATTTAACACTATACAATCTTATTTATTATCCGGTGATTGCTACCAAATTAACCTTGCTCAGCGATTTAAAGCCAGTTACCTAGGGGATGAGTGGCAAGCTTATTGTCGCTTAGACACCGCAAATGGTGCACCTTTTTCTAGTTTTATTCGTACCAATAATAGTGCGATTCTCTCTGTATCACCGGAGCGTTTTTTACAGTTAAAACAAGAAAATATTGAAACAAAACCGATTAAAGGCACACGCCCGAGAAGTAAAAACATCATAGAAGATAATGCCAACGCACAAGCACTTCAGTTGGCACCTAAAGATCGGGCTGAAAACGTAATGATCGTAGATTTATTACGTAATGATATTGGTCGTGTTGCAACACCTGGTAGTGTTCGTGTGCCTGCTTTATTTGCCATTGAAAGCTTTCCAGCAGTACACCATTTAGTGAGTACCGTAACGGGTAAATTGGCCAGTCACTACTCAGCTACAGATTTATTACGAGCTTGTTTTCCTGGAGGATCGATAACAGGAGCACCAAAAATAAGAGCAATGGAGATCATTGAAGAATTGGAACCACATCGACGCAGCATTTATTGTGGCAGTATTGGCTATATCAGTCGTTGTGGCACCATGGACACCAATATTGCGATAAGAACGCTTGTGGCTTATCAACATAATTTATACGCATGGGCCGGCGGCGGTATCGTTGCTGACAGTGATGCCGAGAGTGAATACCAAGAAACTCTCGACAAATTAAGTAAAATTCTGCCAACCTTATAATAGCGCTAAATATAATAAAAAAAGTGTAATGGAGGCTTTAATGGGTGAACAGCAGCAGATTTTAACGCGGTTTCTTATGGCACCAAGTCAACAGTATGACGCGAGCCATAAGCGTAGAATTGATCGTCATTTTAATGATGATACCTATTTCAAACCTGCTGCCGTTTTGATCCCATTAGTCCCTAGAGATCATGGCTTTAATGTGGTATTAACCCGTCGAGCTGAACATTTAAAGCACCACCCGGGACAAATAGCCTTCCCGGGTGGGCGTTTTGAAACCCAAGATAGCGATCTTATCACCACCGCATTACGTGAAACATTTGAAGAAACAGGCATTGTTTGCCAACGTAATAACGTTATCGGTCAATTAACACCCTTAGCGACGACCAGTGGCTATATAGTGACCCCCTTTATTTCAACGATCAGCAATGATTATAAACCTAAACCCGATCCTGGTGAGGTCGATGCCATCTTTGAAGTGCCACTCAATTACCTGCTTAATCCCAATAATATCCGCTCACACCAGTTTCGCCTTCGAGGTGAATCCCACCGTGTTTATGCCATTCCTTACCACAATTATTCCATCTGGGGCGCAACAGCACAGATGATTAAACTGTTATCCAACCAAATTTGGGAAGATAAAAAATAACCAAGTAGACGTTTTATTTTAATCTTACAAGCCTATTTGTGTGATGTGGGTCTGATTTATTTGTATCACAAAAAGTTCGTATTACAGAACGAGATCTTTATCCTTGTTTTCCCCTCGTAAATAGCGACAATGCGCTCGTTCCTATATTCCGTTCCGTTCCCTTTTATTGGATATTACAGTATGCAAAACACATCGACAGCGTCAGCAACAAGTACGACAAAAACCAGATGGACCTACAAAGATTTCACTTGGGCTCTTTCTCTGTTTGGTACTGCAGTAGGTGCCGGTGTTCTATTCTTACCCATTAAAGCGGGTGCGGGCGGTTTCTGGCCATTAGTTATTTTGGCTCTTATTGCAGCACCAATGACATGGTTTGCACATAAAGGTCTAGCACGTTTTGTACTATCGTCTAAAAATCCTAATGCAGATATCACTGATACTGTAGAAGAGCATTATGGTAAAACAGGTGCTAACTTAATTACCTTCGCTTACTTCTTTGCTATCTACCCTATCGTATTGATTTACGGCGTTGGTATTACAAACACTGTTGATTCATTCATGGTTAACCAACTTGGTATGGAATCAGCACCTCGCTGGCTACTATCTGGCGTATTAATTTCACTAATGACTGCGGGTGTAGTCTTTGGTAAAGAACTGATGTTGAAAGCGACATCAGCAATGGTTTACCCATTAGTTGTTATTCTGTTGATTCTTTCTGTATACCTAATCCCTGACTGGAACATGTCAATGGTACAAACAGAAGCAGATTGGTCAGCAATGCCAACAATTATCTGGCTTGCAATTCCAATTATCGTATTCTCATTTAACCACAGCCCAATTATCAGCCAGTTTGCAAAAGAGCAACGTCGTACTTACGGTGATGAAGCCGTTAAGAAAACGGACATGATCACTGGCGGCGCGGCAATGATGCTAATGGGCTTTGTTATGTTCTTCGTATTCTCAGTTGTGCTTTCAATGACACCTGAGCAACTAAACATGGCAAAAGAGCAAAATATTTCAGTATTGTCATACTTAGCTAACGTAAAAGATTCACCAGCAATCTCTTACTTAGGTCCACTAGTTGCATTTGCAGCGATCACATCAAGCTACTTCGGTCACTTCCTTGGTGCACACGAAGGTCTAGTTGGCTTGACTAAGTCTCGCTCTAACATGCCAGTGGCTAAAATTGAAAAGATCTCATTAGCTTTCATTGTAATTACAACCTGGATTGTCGCTATCATTAACCCAAGTATTCTAGGTATGATTGAAACAATGGGTGCACCAATGATTGCCGGTATCTTATTCCTACTGCCAGTTATTGCGATGCAAACAGTACCAGCAATGGCTAAGTACAAAACATCATTATTTGCTCGTATCTTCACAGTTTTATGTGGTATCGCAGCAATCACTTCTGTTATTTACGGTGCATTTTAATTTAACTATTAAAAATGTACTGATTACGAATAATTAATCGTATAAAAGCAAAAATATGTGCTAGTACTCATGGTGTTTACCAGCACAAATAACGTAAAATAGACGATACTTAAGAGTAAATATGCTTTAAGCATTTTACTCTTTTAGTTTAAGTGCGCTCGCCAAGGAAGGAGCGAGGATATCAACGAATAACAGTCTTTACAGGAGGCAAGAACCGCTTTCCCTATGACTGAGGTAATAACATGATCAGTATTTTCGATATATTCAAGATTGGTGTAGGCCCTTCCAGTTCACACACTGTTGGTCCAATGAAAGCAGGTAAAGAGTTCATCGACGACTTACGTGCGTTAGGCCAATTACGTGACGTGACAAAAATTACCGTTGATGTTTACGGCTCTTTATCGCTTACCGGTAAAGGTCATCACACTGATATCGCTATCATTATGGGTCTTGCTGGTAATTCACCTGAACATGTTGATATTGATAGCATTCCTGGGTTTATCTCCCGCGTAGAAGAAACAGAACGTCTTCCAGTTGGTATGCATTGCCACACTGTTGATTTTCCACGCGATGGCGGTATGAATTTTCATACAACTAACCTTTCTCTTCATGAAAATGGTATGTCAATCCATGCTTGGATTGGTGATGACGTTGTTTTCTCTAAAACGTACTACTCAATCGGTGGTGGGTTTATTGTTGATGAAGAAAACTTTGGTAAAGAACAAACAAATACCGTTGAAGTTCCCTACCCTTTCTCTTATGCATCTGAATTACTAGAGCAGTGTAGTGAACATGGCCTTTCTGTTAGTTCACTAGTAATGGCTAACGAACGCGCGATGAATGCAGAAGATGAAATTAACACATACTTCGCGAATATCTGGAAAACCATGCGTGAATGTATGGAACGTGGTATGAATGAAGAAGGCATTCTTCCTGGGCCACTACGTGTTCCTCGTCGTGCAGCAGCATTACGTCAACAACTGATTACCACAGAAAAGCTAAGCAATGACCCAATGACGGTTGTTGACTGGGTTAATATGTATGCGTTTGCCGTTAATGAAGAAAACGCGGCTGGTGGTCGAGTAGTGACAGCACCAACCAATGGTGCTTGTGGTATTATTCCTGCCGTATTAGCTTACTACGACAAATTTGTACAATCTGTTGGACCAAAAGAATACACTCGTTACTTCGCAGCATCTGGTGCTATCGGTGGTCTATATAAGCGTAATGCTTCTATTTCTGGCGCTGAAGTAGGCTGTCAAGGTGAAGTAGGCGTTGCATGCTCAATGGCTGCAGCAGGTCTAGCTGAATTGATGGGGGGAAGCCCTGAGCAAGTTTGTATGGCGGCAGAGATCGCAATGGAGCATAACTTAGGTTTAACATGTGATCCAGTTGCAGGACAAGTACAAGTTCCTTGTATTGAACGTAACGGTATTGCAGCAGTAAAAGCAATCAATGCAACCCGTATGGCGCTTCGTCGTTCATCTGCACCACGTGTATCACTTGATAAAGTTATTGAAACGATGCTTGAAACAGGCAAAGACATGAATGCTAAATATCGTGAAACATCACAAGGTGGCTTGGCGATTAAAGTCATTTGCTAATATAAAATGAACATTTAACGCAATTAACTAAAAAAACTATCTTCGGATAGTTTTTTTGTTTTACACTCAAATTACTACATAAAAACCACAATCATATTCAACTCGATTCATTATTAATCACCTTGCAATAGCGTTGCGTTAAGATATTAAGTCATATCGTATCAATATAACTATTAGCACTGCTCATTGCTTCTTATATCATCAATTGTGTCTATTCTTTCTTTTCTTTTAGTCCTATACTCAGTTAAATATACTCATTATCATTAATGTAGTGTAAGCATGGATGCGTATATCGCCCTTACATCATTGATGTACGATATGTAATGAAGGATTTATTCCCTTTATAGAGAAGCAATATTGCTATGAAATATAAGCGTATCCTCTCGCAGAGCCATGTCGTTCTGAAAGAGTTTTATGTCGATCATCATTTAATTGTGAAGTTATCCAATGCAGAAGGTAATATTCACATTAATGGTAATGTTATAGATGTAAAAAATAATAGCATTTTGGTTATACCTAAATTTAGTCATATTTCTTGTTCAATTAATCAATTAAATAATCAAGAAAATATTGAACTACAAATTTTAATGATCAATGAAGAATCAATTACTAAAGCATTTAAATATATAAGTGCTCTTAAGCAACCAACCTTAGCAACTTCAAATTGCTCACCTATTTATCTTATTGATTCATCAGAAATTGTTGAGCAAAATTTCGCATTATTTAATCAACTATTGCCTAGCATTAGTGGATCAACAATGGAGCAAACTTTGCTGAGCCAATGCTTAGTATTCCTTTTGATTGCACTTAATAATACTGGAATTGATGTTTTTAATGTTTATCGCTTTAATTATGACGAACCTAAAGAACGTACAATTGCACGGCTAATTACTCAAGATCCTCAACGCAAATGGAGTGTTGATGATATGGCAAAGGCCCTCTTTACAACGCAATCTACTTTACGTCGTCATTTAGCAAAAGAAGGTGTCTCATTTAGCCAGCTATTACTGGATGTTCGAATGGGGCTTGCACTTAATTTTCTAACCTTTTCCAATTACTCTATATCACAAATCGGTAATCGGTCTGGGTTTGGTAGTGCCGCGTATTTTTGTGATGCGTTTAAACGTAAATATAATGTAACACCGTCACAATTTAGAACTAGCTCAAGAAAAGAAAATGATATGGATACTGATGGTTGTTTTACCTGTAAAGATCACACTGAATATCTACCAGAAGTTTGTCATTAGCAATAGCCGTTCACTAAAAAACCTCGTCAATGCGAGGTTTTTTTATATATCGTAAAAAGCAGATATAAAAAAGCCCCACTTAATAAAGTAGGGCTAATTTCAAATTATAACACGTTACGCTACAGCGTTAGCTTGTTGTAATTCGCGATCTTTAGGTGCAACACCTACAGGTAGAATCACACGACCGTACTCTGCATTTAATACTTGTGCCATTGCAAAATAGATAGCACTTAAACCACAGAAGATACCTTCAATACCTGCAATAAAGCCAATCGTTTCGTTACCCGTAAAATCACGCGCCGCAAGCAAGAAGAATAGAATCGTTAGAGAACCGAAAACAACTTGCTTTGCTGGTGGGTAACGTAAAGAACCAACATACATAAATGCTGTAAACACACCCCATAGTAGTAAGTACCATGCCATAAACGGTGCTGGGCTTGCCGCAAAGCCAAGTTTTGGCAAGATTAGTAAACCAACCAATGATAACCAAAATAAGCCGTAAGAAGTAAATGCTGTGGTACCAAAAGTATCACCACGCTTAAAGCACATCATACCAACAAGAACTTGCCCTAAACCGCCATAGAAAATACCCATAGCTAGAATCATCGAGTCTAGAGGAAAAAATCCAGCATTATGAATATTCAGTACAATGGTCGTCATACCAAAGCCCATTAGACCTAATGGTGCTGGATTAGCAAGTTTTGTAGACATTTTTTTCCCCTACAGGATTTACAACAAAAATAATAAAAATTAAAAATATGTGCGCATATTTATGCGCGGAGGATCTTAATGTAAGCCGAGAAACAGATCAATGCTTATATCACTAAAACCAGCATCTAAATTAAAAAATCCCATTAAGGCATTAAAAGAACAACTCTGTATTATGACACTGAACGCTTAATTTTATTTGCTCTATTAAAATCACAATTTTGTTGCCTTTTTATTTATAAACCAGAAACCAAAACAACTCAACACATTGATTTTAAACGTTTAATTTTATATATCATTTAAGTGGTTAAATTACCACCCTCTTTTTATCATTAACTTTATTTGATAATTTAAAATTAAAACACAACAAACACCCCTAAAAAATCGATTTTTCTAAAAATTAGAGCTAAAAAAAAGCGACCTAAGTCACTTTTTTATATAAAACAAACAAAATTCAATATAATCATAAATACATTGTATCAGGACTATTTTCACTTATAACTGTGGTTACGCCATTTAAGCATGACAATCATTGTGACAAACTTGCCTCAAAATTGTAATTAATCGCTGTTGATTTAATGGTAACGGGTTACCTTTAATAGCACAGGTACGTAATGCATCTTCTGCAACCTCTTCAAACATAGTATTACATAGCCCATAATCAGATAACGACGGTAACTGTAGTTTTGTTAGCATGCTATCAACCCATTGCACACTATCTTCAATCTTAGCCTCATTATTTAATGTCAATATAACCGCTAATTTACGATAACGAGCCAGAACATCACTACGACCAAGTTCCATTGCAACAGAGATATTTTCAGTCATTACATAAGGCGATAAACGTGCAGTGATCAAACCATGAGGAGCATTCAACCGGCCACTTAATGCTGATGCTAATCCATGTGCTGCTCCTAACTTAGCATTTGAACGAGCCATACCACCAAGCATTGCAGCAAAAGCCATGTTACTTCGTGAAGGATAATGATCATCTTTACACGCTGGCAATATTGACATTGCAATACGCTTTAATCCTTCCTCGCAAATCATGTCGGTCAACGGATTCGGTTCGCCACACACGTATGCTTCCATTAAATGGGTAAAGGCATCCAAACCACAATATCCAGATAGCACCGCATCCATACCATAGGTTAAAGTTGGATCAATAATGGCTAAATCAGGAAACAACTCTACATTACTTAAATTAACTTTTACTTGTTCTTGTGCAGATTGTAAGACTGCACTTTTACTGACTTCAGCGCCAGTGCCAGCAGTCGTAGGAATAGCGATAAATGGTAATGATTTAACTTGTAATGGAACATTGCGCCCGACAACATCGACATAATCATAAACGCTGCCTTGGTTAGGAATTAAAGCCGCGAGAGATTTAGCAACATCAAGTACGCTCCCCCCTCCAATACCAATCACCATATCAGGACAGAAAGTCCGCCCCATTGCCGCTAACTCTTCCATCATTGCGATTAAAGGCTCACCTTTGATAACTAACCGCTGATAACGCATATTCTGTTGTTTAAAATAGTGTTCCAATTGTAATGATCGTTGCTGATCTTGCCCTGTCACTAATAGCACACTGTAACCAAATTGATTAAGCAGCGATAAAGAATCATGCAGAGCACCTTCACCAAAAACAATCCGTGTTGAAGTCATAAACTGAAACATAGTTATTTATCCTGTTCTAAATAATGTTTATGCCATAGAAACCTCGTATTTGACCTTCGCTGCATCTTTACCAAGGTTCGCTGATTTATAAGCTATCTAAAATTAGATTCTGTTAGATTGCTTAACTCTATATTGATTACAAACAAGTTTTTATCTATTTCAATGGCTATCGCCCCAAGATCAATACTGACTCACACTTAATGTTGATCACCACAATAAAACACGTGTCGTAAAAGTGACTTCTCATCGTAATAGAAGCGTAATAGTACATCGTTAGTCTGCGTAGAGTTCAAAGGCAATGAAGCCGTATAATAATCTATGAGGAATGAACCATGAAAAATGCAGCAGTGGTCGCCGCTATTTTTACAAGTCTATTTACCGGAACAACAACCGCCGCCACCATCTATGATAATAACGACACCAATATTGAACTTGGGGGTAGAGCTGAACCCCGCTTTAATCTTTCTAAAGAAAATAAAGGTGATAATAATGACGACAATGAATTTAAAGATAAAAGCCGGGCGCGTTTAGCATTAAAAGGCGAATCAGTTATTAATGAGCAATTCGCAGTCTTTGGTAAATATGAAGTTGAAATTTCAGATAATAACAACAGTACTGTAGATACTCGTTATCTTTATGCTGGTCTCGATACTGCGGTTGGTGCGATTTCTTACGGTAAACAGGATTCAGCACAAGTTATGCTGACCGATTACACCGATATCTTATCGACTTTTGGCGGAGATGCCGTTGACCTTGTTGATGGTAATAAAGACAAACGAGAAAACAATTTTTTATACATTGGTGAATTTAATAATATTGCAGTTGCCACTAACTACATCGCTGAAAATAATAACAACCTAAAAGACAGCGATAGCTATGGTATCGCAGCACAATATCAGTTCCCATTTGGATTAAATGTGGGTGCAGGTTACGTTAATGGTAATGATGGCGCTAATATTGATGCTCGCCAATTTAACCTTGCTATGAGTTACCAACTCAATAACATTTATGCTGCCGCAACTTACGCTAATGGTAAACATGGTGATGCTGATTTAAGTGGTTATGAGTTAGCAGCCGCTTACACCTTTGATCAGTTTACGGCGCGAGGTGTTTATAACTTTCAGCAATCAGAACAGAATAATACCACTACCGATGAAGTAGATTACTTTGCTCTAGAAGGTCTATATAAGTTCAACAAATCGCTACGCACTTATATTGGTTATAAATTCCAACAACTCGATAAAAAAGATGATGAATTACAAGCAGGTATTCGCTACGATTTCTAAATAAACCACAATATTAAAGCCAGACTCAGTGTTTGGCTTTTTGTGGTTGGATATTGTTTTTATTTATGGTTGCTATATCGCTTTTATCTATTGGTTTAACAGAAAAAACCCGCTTTCGCTATTGCCTTCTCCGCGTTATAGTAATAACAAATTATGAGGAGAAATTTATGTTCGTTGTTATTTTTGGTCGTCCAGGTTGCCCATTTTGTGTTCGTGCAAAAGAATTAGCAGAAAAAATCAAAGAAGAGCGCGACGATTTTAACTTCCGCTACGTTGATATCCACGCTGAAGGGATCAGTAAAGCGGATCTAGAAAAAACTGTTGGTAAACCCGTTGAAACGGTACCTCAAATTTTTGTTGATCAAGATCACATTGGTGGTTGCACTGAATTTGAAGCTTATGCAAAAGAACATAACCTTCTTTATAAATAAGCCTCAAGCTTGATTAATCGAAAGGCTGACAATATCAGCCTTTTTTTATCATTCCGCTATTATTATTCATCATTAAAACACTATTTTTTAACGTATGCTGCTCCTTTAAAAAGCTCGCTGAAATAAAAGCACCCATTATTTTGAAGAGTTGGTTTATAAAATGGATTTTCACCATTTATTTATAATATAAACTATAACCTCTGTTCAAAATCAGCTAGAATTTACCTCACTTTTATCTTTCCATTATTTCGGAAATCCGTCGTGAACATTGATGTAGCCGCTCTTCTACACCAAAATGATATTTTATTGCTATTTGTAGTCCTTGCTGTTGGTTTAAGTCTCGGTAAAATTCGTTTTGCCAAGATGACACTAGGTAACTCTATTGGCGTTCTACTTACTGCTTTATTATTTGGTAATGCGGGTTTTACGTTTGACACAGATGCACTAAATATTGGCTTTATGCTGTTTATTTTCTGCGTTGGTATAGAAGCTGGACCAAACTTTTTTGGCATCTTCTTCCGCGACGGTAAACACTATTTATTACTCGCATTAGTCGTCCTACTCTCATCAATTGCTATCACCATGACCATGGCGCGTTATTTACACATGGATATCGGTTTAGCAACGGGTTTAATGGCCGGCTCACTTACAGCAACACCTGTCCTTGTGGGTGCAAAAGATGCACTGAATACAGGCCTGGCGGGTATTACCGATCCTGCAGTCATTAAACAATTAAGCGAAAGTTTAAGTGTTGGCTACGCCATGTCTTATCTTGTCGGCTTAGTTAGCTTAATTTTCCTTGCTAAATTAATGCCTAAATTGCAAAAACAAAACCTTGCCGAATCATCGCAACAAATTGCACGTGAACGCGGTATTGGTGAAGTTGCGCAGCGTAAAGTGTATTTACCGATTATTCGCGCTTACCGTGCGGGTCCTGAACTGATTAACTGGATCGATGGCCGTAACTTACGTGAATTGGGTATTTACCGCCAAACGGGCTGTTATATTGAACGCGTGCGTCGTAATGGTATTTTAGCAAACCCTGATGGTGACGCTATTTTACAAGAAGGCGATGAAATCGCACTTGTAGGTTACCCTGATAGCCATGCCCGTCTTGATCCTAGTTTCCGTAACGGTAAAGAAGTTTTTGACCGCGACTTACTCGATCTTCGTATTGTTGAAGAAGAAATTGTAGTTAAAAATGACGGTATAGCTGGTAAGCGTTTATCAGAATTAAACTTATCTGAATATGGCTGTTTCTTGAACCGCGTAGTTCGAGCACAAATTGAAATGCCAATGGACCATAATATCCTATTAAATAAAGGGGATATTCTACAAGTCAGCGGCGAGAAAAGTCGTGTTTTAGGGCTAGCTGAACGTATTGGCTTTATCTCTATTCACAGCCAAATTGCAGATCTTCTCGCGTTCTGTTGCTTCTTTATTATTGGCCTATTAATGGGCTTAGTAACCATGAAGTTTGGTCATGTTGCTTTTGGTTTAGGCAGTGCAGCGGGCTTATTGATTGCAGGTATTACGTTAGGTTTCTTACGTGCCAACCACCCAACTTTTGGCTATGTCCCACAAGGGGCGCTAAATATGGCGAAAGATTTAGGTCTGATGGTGTTTATGGTAGGTATAGGTTTAAGCGCGGGTTCTAACCTTTTTGCTTCTATCGGACATATTGGTTTAACCGTCTTTGTTACCAGCCTAATGGTCAGTGTTATTCCTGTCGTGTTAGCGTATTTATTTGGTGCTTATGTACTAAAAATGAACCGCGCATTATTGTTTGGTGCCATTATTGGTGCGCGTACTTGTGCGCCAGCTATGGACATGATCAATGAGCATGCTCGTAGTACGATTCCAGCTTTAGGTTATGCTGGAACCTACGCGATTGCTAACGTATTACTTACCATCGCAGGTACGCTGATCTTTATCTTCCAATAATAATGATCAGACAATCTTGATAGCGGGCGGCTTATTAGTTCACTGATGAGTCAGCCCCTATTCAGTCAAATTATCTACACTAAATACACACATTAAACTGTAACTAGCCTAACGTTAATTCTATCTTTTATCATACTATTTACGCTAGTTTGCATACCCTTTCATGACGTTATGGTAACAATAACTGATGCACTTTATTAGTTGATACTTTACCATAGCTTATCAATACCATTTGTTATCTCTGGTGCCCAAACCATGCGTATTCTTATTGTCGAAGACGATGCTATTCTTAGCCATCACCTAAAATCGCAACTAAGCGAACTAGGAAACCAAGTTCAATGTGCTAACACTGCCGAAGAAGGGCTGTTTTTTGCACAGAACTATCCCAATGATATTGTTATTGTCGATATCGGTTTACCTGATAGAGATGGAATCAGTTTAATTAAAGACATGCGTAAGAAAGGTCTACGATTGCCCATCATGATCTTAACTGCACGTTCAAACTGGCAAGATAAAGTAACGGGGCTTGAAGCAGGTGCTGATGACTACCTTGTTAAGCCATTTCAAAAAGAAGAAATGGTTGCTCGCCTTAGTGCCCTGGTTCGTCGCAGTGCTGGCTTTGTTAAACCAGAAATGACCGCGGGTGATATTCGTGTCGATTTGCTCGCAAAACAAGTTTATGTTTGCGACGAACTGCTTGAACTCACTGCATTTGAATATGATTTATTAGAGTATTTAATGCGCCATAGCCGCCAAGTGGTCTCAAAACAACGCTTACTTGATGTGCTATATGAAGACCAAGAAGGTGATCCAAATACCATTGAAGTAATGATCAGTCGCCTGCGCAAAAAATTCACTAAAACAGGACAAAATAACCCTATCTCTACCATTCGTGGTCAAGGGTATATTTTTGAAATCAGTGCTCAATGAAGCGATTTTTCCAGCCTCGATTAAGACAACGAGTATTGATTACTTCCGTCGCTATTATTGCTTTAGTGACGTCGGCACTAGCTGCGGTTATCAATAAACTTTACTCTCAAAGTTATATGGCATCATATTCCTCAGAACTTGTTGCTCAAATGCCAATGGTAGTAGCCCAACTTAATCGAGCTGGATTAATTAAAGATGTTGATAAATGGATAGATTCTCTCGATCCTTCTGATACTGATTATATTGCTGTTGTCTGTGATCAAAGTGATAAAACAACTTGGGTTTCAAATCAATCATCAAAAGCCAATTTACATGATGTTTGTCGATATTTACCCGAAAATATTTCGACGCCAACATTGATTAAAATGAAGAATCATCAAGATTATATTGCTTATAATCTTACTCGTAATCAAGAAGATGGCACCATTTATCAATTAGTGGTTTTGCGTTCTGCTGATGCTTACGAATATTCCTTATCACAACTGCATAAACGTACGGCTTTCTATTTAGGGTTGTTTGTTTTAATTGCAGTTGCCTTCCTTATCGCAGCTTTTCATTGGGGATTTCAACCGCTACGGAAACTAGCCTCTCAGTTAGATCAAATGACAGAAGCGAAGCGAGAAAAACTTGATGATGATTATCCAATGGAGTTACAAGAAGTCACTATGGCGGTTAATCGACTTAGCCGCATCAGTAACGATCAGCAAGGACGTTATCGTCACGCAATGGATGATCTTGCCCATAGTTTAAAAACACGTTTAGCTGCGACTAATGCCCTGCTTGATGATTCATCTTTAGATCGCCGCGAACTTAATCAGCGTATCATGGAACAAATCAGCCAAATGGATGATTTGGTACAATATCAACTCAAACGTGCCATGGTAGGTCAACAAGGGTTACAAAAAAGTAATGTCGAGCTTAAACCTATCGTCGTTAGTCTTAATCGAATGTTAAATAAGATTTATGCCGATAAATACGCGACGTTGCATTATCACTTCGATGACGACTTAAAATTACCCATTAATAAAGATGATTTAATGGAATTATTTGGCAATATGCTAGAAAACAGTTTTCGTTTTTGCATTAGCCAAGTGAAATTATCCGTTACTGAAAATAGTGATTCCTTCATTATTATCATTGAAGATGATGGCCCAGGTGTTAAGCCTAGCTTACGTGAAGCTATTTTCCAACGTGGAGTACGTGCAGATCAACTCAATCCGGGACAAGGTATTGGTCTCTCTGTTTGCAATGAAATCATTGATAGCTACCAAGGTAAGATTCATGTTGAAGACTCTGAACTTGAAGGTGCCGCTTTCATTATCGAACTACCAAAAAGCTAATGATTAATCGTTTTCTCTGATTTATTAGCCAGCACTTTTATGCTGGCTTTTTAATACCTGAAAAATACAAAATCATTATGCATCAATAGGATCAATAGGATCAATAGCAGATATAAAAAAACCGCCATCATTGGCGGTTTATTCAATATCTATTTTATAATGCGATTATTAGATGTCTGCTACGTCAAAATCAACCACAGGATTCACATCAGCATCGTAATCAATACCATCAACACCAAAGCCAAATAGCTTCAAGAATTCATCTTTGTATTGTTGATAATCAGCAACATCATATAAGTTGTCATTAGTTACTGTTGACCATAGATCACGGCAATGCTGTTGAATATCTTCACGCAATTCCCAGTCATCTAAACGAAGACGATTTTCTGCATCAACGTCAGGTGCTGTGCCATCTTCTTTATACAAGCGTTGCTTAAACATACGTAAAATCTGCTCCATGCAGCCTTCATGTACGCCTTCTTCACGCATTTTCTTAAATACCATTGCAATGTACAACGGCATAACTGGAATCGCAGAGCTTGCTTGTGTAACAACACTCTTTAACACAGCAACATTTGCAGAACCACCTGTCGCACTTAGCTTGGTGTTTAGCTCTTTCGCGGCACGATCTAGGTCCATTTTTGCTTTGCCTAACGCGCCATGCCAGTAAATTGGCCATGTAAGCTCTGTACCAATGTAACTAAAGGCAACGGTCTTACAACCATCAGCCAATACATCAGCATTCGCTAGCGCATCAATCCATAGTTCCCAATCTTGGCCACCCATAACAGTAACAGTATCTTCAACTTCTTGTTCTGTTGCAGGTTCAATGCTGGTTTCAATTAATACGTTTTTATTGGTATCGACCGCTGTTGTTGTGTACGTTTCACCCATAGGTTTTAGGCATGAACGAATCACTTCACCAGTCTCTGGCAATTTACGTACTGGTGATGCCAGTGAATAAATAACCATATCAATTTGACCAAGATCTTGTTTAATCAATTCAATTGTTTTTTGTTTTGCTTCGTTAGAGAAAGCATCACCATTTAAACTTTTTGAATAAAGCCCTTCAGCTTTAGCAAACTTGTCAAATGCCGCAGAATTATACCAACCTGCAGTACCTGGCTTCTTCTCTGTACCTGGTTTTTCAAAGAAAACACCAATTGTTGCAGCGCCACCGCCAAATGCCGCAGCAATACGAGATGACAAGCCATAACCACTAGAAGAACCTACAACTAATACACGCTTAGGTGCATTTGCAATTGGGCCTTGTGCTTTAGTGTCAGCAATTTGCTGCTTTACATTTTCTTCACAACCAACAGGGTGCGTTGTTGTACAAATAAATCCACGAGTCTTAGGTTTGATGATCATTTTCAACTTCCCTTACATAATTGTGAATAGGATAAAAGGTTAATGACAGATACGCATTAAATTTATGCCATAAATGAGCAAAAATCGTAGTGGTTGGAGGTGTTACACTAAATTTTGGTCAAAAAAAGTGCCACGTATTAACGTGGCACACGGGAGAATCCAGGTTTATATATCAAAGACTAAGTACCCTAAGTTGCCTTTCCTGGTAGCAAACTTAGTTATTAAAATGGTTAGCACAGAAATGGTCAACTTGGATCGCTTTCTGCCTTAGTTGCTCTGCATTTTCTATCCTTTTAATCTCTTCTTCTGTGACCACTCCCGCATCCAAAGCTAACTGTAACTTCTTATTTAATAAAGCCTTGCGTGGGATCTCACCATTGCGTGTTGCTTGCATTAATTTACGCTCCAAAGGTTTGATCTCATGCAATGCAATAAATGCACGTTCCATAATAGCAACGGGATCATCATGCTTATCTCCGACATAACATAAATGTGTTAATCGATCACGGTGCACACTTGGTGTCATTAATAATGATGCAATACTGATACTAAGCGCATCTTTTGGCGCTGAATAATGTATACCTAATGGAAATGTTAATAAGCGTAATGTGCGCCCAACCCCTTTACGAGGAAAATTTGTAAACACTTCATCAAATGCGACGCCACATTGATGCAAGCAATGCTGTAATGCATAATCAACTAACGGTAGATCTTGTTGTTGGCGTCCTTGATCTTCAAATCGCTTCAATGTTGCTGACGCTAAATACAAATAACTAAGCACATCACCTAAGCGAGCTGACAATAACTCTCGACGTTTTAATTCGCCTCCTAAGCTCAACATTGATATATCAGCACAAACCGCGAGCGCTTTTGACATACGGCTTAAATGACGATAGTAATGTCGCGTTTCACCGCTAACAGGGGCACGATTAAAACAACTACCACTCACTGCGTTTAATAATGACTTAATTATATTGCGAGTTGCAAAACCAATATGTTGTATCAACAAACTATCAAAATCTTTCATCCCTTGTTCTGCATCAGGATTTGCAGCTGCCGCCATTTCATCTAATACATAAGGATGACAACGGGTTGCACCTTGACCAAAGATCATTAGATTACGGGTAATTATATTTGCTCCCTCAACCGTTATTGCCACTGGAATACCAAAATAATGATGACCCAAATAATTCATTGGCCCCAATTGAATAGCCCGTCCAGCATGCACATCCATTGCATCATTTAAAACGGTTCGAGACATCTCCGTCATATGGTATTTAGCAATAGCAGTCACAATGCCAGGTGTTTGTCCCATATCTAATGCTGTGGTCGTCAATGTTCGAGCGGCTTCTAGCATGTAAGTAAAGCCACCAATACGACCTAATGCTTGTGCGACACCTTCAAAATTACCAATTGGCATACCAAACTGCTTTCGAACAACAGCATAAGCTCCCGTTGTTTTAGCGGCTAAATGCCCAACAGCAGTTCCTAAAGCGGGTAAGGATATACCACGTCCCGCAGATAAACACTCCACCAGCATTCGCCAACCTTTTCCTGCATAATCTTGGCCGCCAATGATCCAGTCTAATGGAATAAACACATTATGACCGCGCGTAGGACCGTTCATAAATGCCATATTAAGAGGATCATGCCGCTCACCAATCTCAACGCCAGCATGATCAGCAGGAATCAACGCACAAGTAATACCTAAATCAACCTTATCACCAAGTAAGCCTTGAGGATCTTGCATTTTAAATGCCAGCCCAAGTACCGTCGCAACAGGCGCAAGCGTAATATAACGCTTATTCCATGTGAGGTTTAAGCCAATAACTTGCTCGCCGTCATATTCGCCATAACAAACTATTCCCTCATCAGGAATACCGCCAGCGTCAGATCCCGCTTCAGGGCCAGTTAATGCAAAACAAGGAATATCTGCCCCATTAGCAAGACGAGGCAACCAATAATCCTTTTGTTGTTGAGTACCATAGTGGGTAAGTAACTCACCAGGACCAAGTGAATTAGGTACCATTACACAAACCGCAGCACTTAAACTACGGGTTGCTATTTGTGCCACAATAGTTGAATTAGCATGAGCAGAAAAATCAAGACCGCCATACTGTTTACTAATAATTAATGCAAAGAATTTTTCACGACGCAGAAATTGCCAAACGTCCTCAGGTAAATCTTTTTGCTGCTGCACAATTTGATAATCATTTAACATTGCTAATAAAGTCTGCAATGTTGTATCAATGAAGTGTTGTTCTTCTTGTGTCAATATTGGTTTAGGGTAATCAAGCAATGTTTGCCATTGTGGATCTCCACCAAATAACTCCCCATCCCACCACACACTACCGGCTTCCATTGCTTCTTTTTCAGTATTAGATAGTGGGGGTAATAATGTTTTAAACCGTTTAAAAACAGGATCACTTATATAACGTTTACGCATGCTTGATAACGAGCTCATAATGCATATCCTTTTGTGATTCAATGGCGAGTATTTATGGTTTATTAACCGCTAATATTGACGACAAAAGACTGATTCAGTTCTATTGGTGCAGCAACGCCTGCCGCAAGATAAGGCACTAATCTATTAATTAAATCGTCAATTTGGATCTGATTAGAAAAATCATTGGCAGCTATTTCACATAGGGCTGTACTTGATGCCATCGTAAATACTGCAGCACCAAGGGTAAAATGTAATCGCCAAAATAATGTTTCAGGATCTAAACAAGGATGGGCACGACGTACAGCGCTAATAAATAACTGAATGACTTCATCATAATGAGTGGTGATAAACCACCGTAAATGCCCTTGTACATCGGTATAGCCGCGGCCAAGTAAAGACATGAAAATAGTAGTACCATTAGCCTTGCAAGTATCCAAAGTTAACAATGGCTGTTTAGCGCAGAAAAATACCTCTTCCATAGAAAACTCATCACGCTGATGTAACGTGACTAATTCCATTTCTAATGCTGGCATAAATTGTTCAAGATAACGGCTTAATACCGCACGAATTAATCCTTTCTTATCGCCATAATGATAATTAACTGAGGCCAGATTAACCCCCGCAGCTGTCGTAATCGCACGTAATGACGTTGCTTTAAAACCACGAGCTGCAAACAATAATTCAGCAGTATCCAGTATTCGATTCTTCGTCGTTGCTTGTTGTTTCATATAATCAGCCCCGATTAAAACGCTTGTTTGAATATTACACAAGACCATAACATTTAACAAATGCGCTACATCACAATTTGTTATTTCGTCACGTAAAAATCAATTAAACGCTTTTATAATCAATGACAAAAAAAACCATCATTTATAAAATAAGATTGGAACCAATATGAAAAAATAATGTCTTACGAATACCACTGCTTTTTTTAGAAGTTTTTACTTCAGAGCCCATTAACAAATATTTGTTGATGGGTTTTCTTTATCTACACGGCAATCAAGCGCTACAAAATATCATTTTCAAATAAAACTATTTTTTTTTGAACTTTATCTTATAGCGGTACTCTTACTTATGTATTCAATTTGATAAACCGCTATTTTGCATGGCAATAATACTTTTTATTAAATGTTTAATTCACTACTGCTTTAAATCCTAATTGTATTTTTTTGGATAATCTCCTTCCCGCTGATACTTATCAGCGGGATTTTTTTATCTGTCGCCATGGTTTTTACGCGATTAAACATCGATATAAGAAGAGTAATTTCATCCCTCAATAATATAATTGCATCTTTTTAAGATTAAGTTGAACTCTTTCGCTCACGTGCAGTCTGATTATATAAGAATTGAAGTTATAGATGATTAATGTGTTTTTCAGGCCGTCAAACACAGTATCTGTAATTTAAATTGTTACTACTGCTTTAACTCCTAATTGTATTTTTGGATAATCTCCTTCCCGCTGATACTTATCAGCGGGATTTTTTTATCTGCCATCACGGCTTTTATGCTATCAAACGCAGACATAAGAAGAGTCAACATATCCTTCAATAAAATAATTGAATCTTTCTAAGATTAAAATGAACTCTTTTACTAACGCGCAGTCTGATTATATAAGAATTTAAATTATAGATGATTATTATGTTTTTCAGGCCGTCAAACACAACATCTGTAATTTAAATTGCTACTACTACTGCTTTAACTCCTAATTGTAATTTTTTACGCTGAAATACTTATTTCAGCGTTTTTTTTGCTTATTTTAAGCTAATTTGTGGTGTACCTAATAATAAGTCATCATGTTGCAACACTACACTTAAGGTATTAAGAGTCTGATTTGAATTTATTTTTTTACCATTAACGCCATGATTATCATCGCTAAACTCAGGAATTGGCAGCTGTGATTTAATCGCCATCGCAGTATAGTATTGTTCACGACTAGGGTGTGTACTAGCGGCTAAATGCATGATAGGCATCGAAGGGTGCTGCGCAATAATGGCTGAGATAACACGAATACAATCATCTAAATGCACTAAATTAACGGGCTGCTTACCTGCACTCAATTGTTGACGACCAGATAAAAACGTCACCGGATGCCGTTGCGGTCCAATCAATCCAGATAAACGTAATACTGTCAGTTGTTGTTGCCATTGCTGACGTAATTGCTGTTCTAATGTGTAATGTAATTGCCCAGAAGCGGAATTAGGATGTATTGGGGTTGTTTCTAACACCTCCCCTTGTAGTGGATCATATACCGACGTAGTACTGATAAAAATAATCCGCTGACACCCAGCTTTCTTTGCTGCGGTTGCTAATGACATGATCTTTTCAATATGAACCTGAGGTTCAAGATTTCTACGGCCAGGCGGGATTGCAATAATCAACACATCCGTTGTTAAAAATTGGATTGTTGTTGGATTCATCTCTTCAGTTAATGGCAATGTTAATAAGCAGCCATTAATGCCTAGTTGCTGTAATACATTGACGCCCTCTATCGTTGTTTTAGAGCCCCATACTTCAATCGCTTGGCTTTTTAATGATAATGCTAACGGTAATCCGAGCCATCCACAGCCACAAATACTGACTTTCATTGATTATCCTTTTTTTATTTAAATATTATTCAATCTGTTATTTATTCAAAAATGATAGAACATAGTCATTATTATTTATTTCAGAGCTTGAAATAAGTCTTTATTTATAAAACAAATACTCAAAACTGATAAAATAAAACAACAAAAACTAACATTATTTGTTTTATAAATTTCAATTCTGAAAATAAAAAGTCGATCTCGATCAAAATCTAATAAGAACACACTGAAAAAGACCGTGAACAGCTAGAATATGTTAATAGTTAAGTAGTATAGTTTCATTATATGGGCAACTTGATGACAAGAATGCTACAAATGAAATTCAATAACGAAGTGCATAAATACCTATGAATACCATAGAAAAAATACAAAATAACTTAGAACACTTCAGCAAATCTGAACGTAAAGTAGCGGAAGTTATTATAGCATCGCCACAAACGGCTATTCACTCTAGCATTGCAACATTAGCCAAAATGGCCGATGTAAGTGAACCTACCGTTAACCGTTTTTGTCGTCGACTTGATACTAAAGGCTTCCCTGACTTTAAATTACATTTGGCCCAAAGTTTGGCAAACGGCACGCCTTATGTAAACCGTAATGTTGAAGAAAATGATGGCCCTGATGCTTACACGGCAAAAATATTTGAATCAACCATGGCTTGCTTAGATGTCGCCAAAAATAGTCTTGATCCGATGCAAATTAACCGAGCGGTTGATTTATTGACACAAGCAAAAAAAATATCCTTTTTTGGATTAGGCGCTTCAGCATCCGTAGCACATGATGCTCAAAATAAGTTCTTTAGATTTAATATCCCGATTGTGTGTTTTGACGACATTGTTATGCAACGCATGAGTGTCATTAATTGCAGTGATGGCGATGTTGTGGTTGTTATTTCACACACAGGACGAACTAAAAGTCTAGTTGAAATAGCACAAATGGCACGTGAAAATGGCGCAACAGTCATTGGTATTACAGCAAAACATTCACCATTAGAGCGTGAATGTTCATTATCGATTTGCCTTGATGTTCCTGAAGATACCGATATTTATATGCCAATGGCGAGCCGTGTTGTACAAATGACTGTCATTGATGTTCTCGCAACCGGCTTTACATTACGTCGAGGATCGAGTTTTCGCGATAACCTAAAACGTGTAAAAGACTCACTTAAAGACTCTCGTTTTTCAAAAGAACGTCATTTATTGTAATACAGATAGATAGCGAAGTTTCGGCTTCGCTAACACACATTACTGTGCACTCTCATTACCCCTCTATTTGATAATACCTATCATCGCCTTATCTTAAATTACTGAGTCGCATTTATACACACATCTTCTTTATCCAATCACTTATACTGCAATGGCATTGGATAGATAAATCAGTTTATTTACATGGAGCTTATAATGTTAGAACAACTAAGACGTACCAAAATTGTGACGACCCTAGGACCTGCAACTGATCGTGATAATAACCTAGAAAAAATCATTGCTGCGGGTGCTAACGTGGTTCGCATGAACTTTTCCCATGGTAGCCCAGAAGATCATATCCTTCGCACTCAACAAGTACGCGAAATTGCAGCACGCTTAGGTAAACATGTCGCTATTTTAGGCGATCTTCAAGGACCTAAAATTCGTGTATCAACTTTCAAAGATGGCAAAATTCAGCTTAGCATTGGCGATAGTTTTACTCTTGATAGTGACTTACCCAAAGGTGAAGGCCATCAAGATGCCGTCGGTCTTGACTATAAAGAATTACCTAATGATGTTGTGAAAGGTGATGTGTTGTTACTTGATGATGGTCGAGTTCAACTACAAGTAACTGAAGTTGCTGGTAATAAAGTACATACCATCGTTACCGTTGCTGGCCCTTTATCGAATAACAAGGGCATAAATAAAAAAGGCGGCGGCTTATCTGCGGCAGCATTAACAGCAAAAGATAAAGCAGATATCATTACAGCTGCAGCCATGAAGGTCGATTACCTTGCGGTTTCTTTTCCTCGCAATGGTGCAGATATGCATTATGCCCGTCAATTAGCAACAGAAGCAGGACTAACGGCGAAATTAGTCGCCAAAGTAGAACGTGCAGAAACAGTGGCAACAACAGAAGCGATGGACGATATTATTCTAGCGTCTGATGTGGTGATGGTTGCTCGTGGCGATTTAGGCGTTGAAATTGGCGATCCGGAACTTGTTGGTGTGCAGAAAAAGCTAATCCGTCGCGCGCGTAGTCTTGATCGAACCGTTATTACTGCAACTCAAATGATGGAATCAATGATCACTAGTCCAATGCCAACACGTGCCGAGGTGATGGACGTTGCCAATGCGGTATTAGATGGTACTGATGCGGTTATGTTATCGGCAGAAACAGCTGCGGGAGACTTCCCTGTTGAAACAGTAGCAATAATGGCCAGTGTTTGTCTTGGTGCAGAAAAAGAACCAAGTATTAATATTTCCAATCATCGCTTAGATCGTAAGTTCTCAAACCCTGAAGAAACCATTGCAATGGCAACCATGTATGCCGCTAACCATATGGTGGGCATTAAAGCGATTGTCGTGATGACAGAATCAGGCCGTACACCACGCTTAATGTCTCGTATTTCTTCAGGATTACCTATTTTTGCATTATCGCGAAATAAAACGACATTGAACCAAGCTTCATTATATCGCGGTGTTACTCCCGTCTTTTTTGATCGCGACAGTGACGCAGGTTTAGATGCGGCAAAGCATGCATTGAATGTTCTAAAAGAGACAGGATATGTACAACCTGGCGATCTAACCATTATTACTCAAGGTGATAAAATGGATACCGTTGGATCAACCAATAATATGCGTATTTTGACGGTTGATTAACCCTTAACTACACCGCTATACACGTATCATTGATAGCAGTGGAAATATGGATGACAAAGGCTGAGATCATATTCTCAGCCTTTTCAGTTTTAAAACAAACTTAATTTATCGGCAGTGACCAATTCGGGTTCACTAATGATGTTAAAATATGATCCTGCCATTGGCCATTGATCAATAAATAATCTTTCGCTAACCCTTCTTGCTCAAAACCTACCGCCGTTAATACACTACCACTTTTATTATTATGTGGCATATACGCCGCCATAACGCGATGAAAATGCTTATCAATAAATATCCACTCACATACAGCAGTTAATGCACGACGCATCACCGCTTTACCCTGATAATCTTGATCTAATGAATAACCGACATGACAGGCATAAAAAGGTGACTTCACTAAATTACTAAAATTAATCACCCCGATAATAGTATTCGTTTCACGATGCTCAATAACAAAATAAAAAGCCATCTCGTGACGATGCAGAGTCGCAATTTGTTCAAGACGTTGCTGCCAACCAGCTAAGCTAAAAAAAGCCTCATGCCGTAATGGCTCCCACGGCGCTAAAAAGTGACGATTACGCTGATAGTATGCTGAAATTTGTTCCGCATCTCGCGTTTCAATCAAGCGAATTTTTATATCATCAAGTACAATAGTTGATGAGCGATGTATAATTGAATGAAACAAGTACGACCTCGACATGACAATGTTAATTGATATAACGCACATTTTATGAGTTTACATGATATTGAATACAAGCCGCATTCAATATTCGATATATTAGCATGTCGTTGTCTGTTACTCTTTGTCAGTCAATGTTATTAATTATTACGCCTTTAGTGAGTTATTGATGTATTACGATTGTATTGAAACAGAACTGGGAAATATTATGTTGCTGGCAGATCATCAAGGTCTTCGACAACTATCAATTACGAGTCCCAGCTATAGCCCTAATGAAATATGGCAACATAACCCCGAGTTTATGGCCCCCTTCATTAGACAACTCAAAGAATACCTCATCGGCTCTAGACAAAAATTCACCTTCCCTCTTGCCCCACAAGGCACCTTGTTTCAACAACAAATATGGCATGCTATTGCTGATATTCCCTACGGTGAAACCGTTACCTATGAGCAAATAGCCGCAAATATTGGCAATACCAAAGCAACCCAAGCAATCGGTATGGCTAAAAATGTTAATCCCATCCCCATTGTAATCCCCTGTCACCGCGTATTAAACAGTCATAACTCATTATGTGGTTATCGCTATGGCGAAGATATTGTCGCACTACTATTAGCCCTAGAGGCTGGCGACACCATCTTACTAGAAGCGCATCAGAACGATTAATTCAAACTCCCATCGCTTTATTGTTTATTATAAAAAATAAAGAGATAGCAATGAAAGCTATCTCTTTTATTTTACGTTTAATGATCAACTGCGTTTGCTAAGCCCATATTCTCGAAGCTTATTCGCCACCGCAGTATGAGAAACCCCTAACCGTTTAGCCAATTTACGAGTGGATGGATAACTCTGATATAGATTCGATAAAATACCAGATTCGTACCGTTTCATTATTTCATCTAACGATCCCGTTAAGGTTTCTTCATTGATAACCGTACTTGACTCATTCTCAGGTAATTGCACATCCGTCGATGTCATTTCATCCCCTTCCACCTGCGTCATCGCGCGAAATAGCACGTTACGCAACTGACGAATATTACCCGGCCAAGCATATTGTTTCAGTGTGGATGCTAATTCTTCCGATAATAACGGCTTAGGTTGATGTAACTCTTGTGCAAATTGCGCTAAGAATAATTCAGCTAATGGCACAATATCAGCAGCACGCTCACGAAGTGGTGGCACCACTAAAGCCAGTACATTCAGTCGGTAATAAAGATCTTCACGAAATGCCCCTTCAGCGACTAAATCAGGCAGTTTTTTCTGGGTTGAACAAATCACTCGTACCGATACTTTTATTTCAGCTTCTTCACCGACACGACGGAATGTGCCATCTTGTAGGAAACGCAGTAATTTAATCTGTAGGTGTTTTGACATTTCGCCAATTTCATACAAGAAAACAGTCCCTCCAGCCGCTTGTTCAAAAATCCCTTTCTTTGCCGGTTCATTAGCACTTTCAATACAACCAAATAACTCTGTTTCTGCCGCATTATCTGGCATAGAAATACAGTTAACGACTAAAAATGGTTTATCACGATGCACCGAGCGTTGATGGCAAGCACGCGCTAACATTTCTTTGCCTGTACCGGTTTCACCTTGAATCAGTAAAGGTGCATCTAATAACGCCAATTTCTTTGCTTGACCCAGTAAGTGTTTAAATCGTGATGACTGCCCGATTAAATGCTCAAAACCACTGTCACCATTAATGCTTCGCATCACTACAGGCATTTTAGCTTCAGAAAGCGATCTTAATAAAATCAACACACTAACGAGTACAGGTTCAGAGGTATCATCATTAACACAGACGGGCATAATATCCATTTGATAATCTAACCCAGCAATAACCACAATCTCGCTATGTTTCTGAGCTTGATTTCTATCTAACCAACGGGAAAAATTAAACCCTAATAAAGTATGAATATTTTCATTAAAGAGATCATCACTACGATGACCCATTAATTGCTCGGCTGCCTGATTGGCAAAATCAACTTTACCGTTTAGATTAATAGTAAAGAAGGGATCGGGTAATGTCTGTAATAAAGCAGATAATTCAGTGTGTTCACGCTCACTGGGCATAAACTGAATTTTACGTACATCGGTAACGCCATCAAGCTGACGGATCTGCGACATTAATTGGCTAAATTGTTCAAATTCAACTTCAGGACAATTTAAATAAATAATACCGATACGATCAATTTCAATCCCACGAAGATCAATATCTTGACTGGTTAAAATATCTAACAGTTCACGAGTCATGCCGACTCTATCTTCGCAAAAGACCTGTAATCTCATTGTTTACACCTTCTTGTTATTCGTTTTTTGTGCGTAATTCATTACAGTTATCCATCGAGGATAATCTTTAACAATAGTAATAATAATCATAGTGTTAAGGTTTATAATTGAGCGTCTTAATCCACATAATGAAAACAATTTGTTAGTGCATACTGTCAACTATTCCTGACAGTTATGTCAGTGTGCGACGAACCTATTAATGAGTCAAGCTACGAGATCGCATCTGTACTGATTAAATATAAAAAGAGATATTTCGGTAATAAAAAAGAGAACCGAAGTTCTCTTTTTTAAGTGCTAATGCTTGATTAACTTTTATCTTGTTTGCCTAGTTGACTTAACAAATCTCGACGAATTTCGCTTAACCTTGGTTGTTCTCCTTCCATCCACGGTAATGGACGCATAAGGTTAATCGCTTTAAGGCCTAATCGACCAGTAAGTAAACCAACACCAACCCCTTGTGCTACTCGTGTTGACATCCGTCCAGCAAGATCCATTGAAAGCATATCCATCCCTAAATCAGCCACGACTTCAGATGCACCAGCAAATGCCATATTGGCGAGCACTAACTTTACTAATTTAATCCGTGACCAATAACTAAGTTCAATACCATAAACAGCCGATATCTGCTCAATTAGACGAAAGTTACGCCAAGCAACGAGCAACATATCAGCTGCTGCTAGCGGGCTCAACGCTACCATTAATGCCGCTTCACTGGAGTATTTTGCAACCAGTTGTCGGGCTAATTTATCTTGTTGACTCACTACCATTTGATCATAAAGTGCCAACACTTCCCGATCATTATGGGTTGCCGCTAGTGCGTGTAACCAACGATCATAGCCATGATTATCCGTTGGAATTTGACTCAATTTAGCTAATTTCACACAAAAAGCTTTACCCGAACCAATGCCATCAGCGGTTAATAATTGATGGGCTTGATCACGTTCTGTCTGACGCTGTTTTAAACGACGTAAATTAATTAACTCACGCCCTAACGCACCGATACCTGCAACAGCAATACCGGCAACAATGGCACTCCATCCTAATGATAACCAATTACTGGTTTGATAAGCTGTTACGACATGGTCTACTGTTTGCCAGCCCACCATCGCAGCACCAGCAACTAATAACCCTTTAAACCAACGGTAACGGCGCTTAGGTTTAGCTGCTAAAATTTGACCAAGTGTTTGTTCACTTTCAACTTCAGCACTTTCAACGGTATCGGGTAAAAACTCGCTTTGCTGTTCAAAGTTCATCTTTACCGTTAAATCCGGTTGCTGATCACTTAATGGCTGTTGTGATTCATCAAACACTATTTTTGCTTTTAATGGCTCTGTCATTGCAATTTATCTCCCAAAAGATATTCCAATGCTTTATCCATTCGAATATGTGGTAAAGGTTCATCTACTTGCTGAGGTAATGGACGTAAATTAATAAAATCAAATCCATTCCTATTCCAAAAATCTTGATTAGGTAATCGTCGCGGCACATCACCAGGAAAGAATGTTTGTGCATTACCATCAATATCCGTTCCACGTAATGCTGGCACTTGTTTGCCTTGATAGTTAACAAACCCAGGTTCACTGGCTTGAATCGATGCTAAGCTAACACAATCCATGGTAATACCTTCAAACGAGGCGGTCTGCCATGCTTCATTAACTAACTGCTGTAATAATCCCACTAAGTTTGGGTGTTGCTCTGGTGTAATATGATCCGCTTTTGTTGCGGCAAATAGCACCTTATCAATCCGTGGAGCAAACAATCGACGTAACATTGAACTACGCCCATATTTAAAACTTTGCATTAATTGATCTAACGCTTGGCGCATATCGTTAAACGACTCATGCCCAGCATTTAGTGGTTGTAAGCAATCAACGAGTACAATTTGTCGATCAAACTTTGAGAAATGATCATTATAAAAAGCTTTCACAACATGTTGTTGATAATACTTATAACGTTTTTTTAGCATGCCAAAATTGCTATCATCAGTGGCAGTAGCAAGTTGTTGCTCGGTGTATTTATTGGTCCATATCATCGGGAAGAACTGCAATACTGGGGCGCCCGCTAATTCCCCTGGCAATACAAATCGCCCCGGTTGAACCCAATGTAACCCACCTTCAGCCTTACATTGATGCAAATAATCTGTAAATGACGCCGCGATAGTTTCAATTAACGCTTCATCAGCAGGAGCAAACGGATCAAATTGCTCCCCCATTGCTAACCATGATTGTGCTAATGCTAAACGCTGTCCTTTTAATACTTGTGCTTGTTGCTTAGACCAGCTAATAAAATCAAGCTCAAGTAACGGTAAATCTAATAGCCATTCACCTGGGTAATCAATAATATCGAGGTACAGAGTTGCCGTATCTTGAAATAATTTTAATGCCCCTTTTTGCGGCTTAAAGCGCAATGCTAATCGTGTCTGGCTAACATCACTGGTTGGTTGCGGCCATGACGGTGGCGATGATAATAAAGCGTTGATCCCCTCATCATAGCCAAATTTAGGCACATGCATGTCTAACTGTGGAACACGTTTTGAGCCCAATAAATAACCTTCTCTTACCGCAGAAAACATCGGCAAGCGAGGATTGGTACTTACGTGCAATAGCTGATTAATCAGTGAGGTAATAAAGGCCGTTTTTCCTGCGCGTGATAAACCCGTTACCGCAAGACGCACATGGCGATCAAGGCTGCGATTAACCCATTTATTCACTTCATTGCTAATTCGATTCATTACGGTTCCTAATTAACATATATGGTTTAATAAACACCCATAAAAAAAGCAGGCCTGAACCATCAGTACCTGCTTATATTGATGTTCTTTACTTAAATTCCGGCAAGTAACATCAAGTACTTTAGTGTTTGACACTAAAGTTTATTAAATTCACGATCAACTTTAAAGGCTGATGATGTCACATAAGCTTCCATTTTTTGAATTTGGACTTCACTACGCTCAAGTTCAGTTTCAACGTTATGCAATATCTGCTGGGGTGACTGCCCACTTTGCCACGGTTTTTGTTTGACGTTATGTTCAGTATATTGATGTTGTTGTTCTTTACGCTGCAAAGGCATCTTATCTAAAATTAACCAAGCGGCAATATAAGCAACCGTTGCGAAAAAACCGACACCCAATAAAAAAGCTGTCACAGCCAAAATCCGCATCAGCCAAATTTCAACACCAAAATATTCAGCCAAACCTGCACAAACACCACCCAACTTACCATTTTTAGGATCACGGTATAATGTTTTACGCATTACTTTTGCCTCCATTGTGGCGCTTCAGCATCTAGAATTCGCTCAAGCGTAACAATCCGCTCTTGCATCACCTCTGCGCGTGCCACTAAGGTTTCTAACTTTTGATGATCCTCACCAGATAATCCCTCACCTGATTTACGCTTACTGCGGTAATGAAGAATCAACCACAGTGGCGCCACAACGATCATAAACACCACTAACGGAACACTAATAAAACCCATCGACATTTGTTGTTCTCCTTTCACGCAAAGGTAATAGCACTATTCTTCTTTTGCTCTTATTGAAAAGGCAATACCTACAATTATTTATTGTTGTTTTTCGTTCATGCTTGCTTTTAGACGTTCAAGCTCTTTTTCAATATCATCTTGTGCTTGAAGATCAGCAAATTCTGACTCTAAGCTTTTTCCGCGTCCAAAACTATAGCTATCCGCTTCTGCTTCCATTTCATCAATTCGACGCTCATATTGTTCAAACTTCGACATAGCTTCATCCACTTTACTGGTATCAAGCTGACGACGTACGTCTCGACGAGTACCAGCCGCTTTATGGCGGGTCACTAATGCTTGTTGACGAGCACGCGTTTCTTGTAATTTACGCTCAAGTTCAGCTACTTCTAACGATAGTTTCTCAATCGTTTCATCAACTAATTTATATTCTTCATTTAGCGTTAACGCAACGTCAACCAATTTTTGTTTTTCAATTAATGCAGCACGAGCAAGATCTTCACGCCCTTTTTGAATCGCTAAACTGGCTTTTTGTTGCCAATCTGTTGACTGTGCTTCAATAGCAGTAATACGGCGACGCAGTTCTTTTTTGTCAGCTAATGCACGTGCTGATGAAGTACGCACTTCAACCAATGTATCTTCCATTTCTTGAATAATAAGACGAATTAACTTTTGTGGATCCTCTGCCTTATCTAATAATGAATTAACGTTAGCATTTACAATATCAGCAAAACGAGAAAAAATACCCATAATAAAACTCCTTGGTCAACCGTATTGAAGTTCACTCAATTAACGGTTTCTGTCATTAAACTCACAGTATATTGTTATGTGAGGTGTCATTCTTTTATATACATATCAATTTACGTGCCAATTTTTAAGCTGTTGTTTTTATAGAAAATAATAAACACCCTCGTTTTTCACCAAACAATGATATAGTGAATATAACTAATTATTAGTGAGATTGACCAATGAGAAAGACCGAAACATTAATCGGTGAATCAGACGCTTTTTTAGCCGTACTTGATCACGCATCACGGTTAGCAACACTTAACCGCCCAATACTAATTTTAGGTGAACGAGGCACTGGTAAAGAACTGATTGCACAAAGAATTCACTATTTATCAACTCGATGGGAACAACCACTTATTAGCTTAAATTGTGCCGCATTAGCAGAAGGTGTGATTGATTCAGAACTGTTTGGTCACGAAGCGGGCGCATTTACAGGCGCGAAAGGTCGACATCAGGGGCGGTTTGAACGCGCAGAAAATGGCACACTTTTTTTAGATGAACTCGCAACCGCACCAATGGGCGTACAAGAAAAGCTTTTACGTGTAATTGAATATGGTGAATATGAACGAGTTGGGGGTAATAAAAGCTGCCAAGCCAATGTTAGATTGATTTGTGCTACCAATCAAAACTTGCCACAACTCGCAGCTGAAGGAAAATTTAGAGCCGATCTATTAGATAGATTAGCCTTTGAAGTGATCCACCTTCCACCACTAAGAGCACGCGTTGATGATATTCTACCGCTGGCTGAACATTATGCGGTTCGTATGTGTCGTGAGATGAACTTCAGTTATTTTGCAGGTTTTAGCTCTCAAGCCCAGCAACAATTATTAGACTACGCATGGCCTGGTAACATTCGTGAATTAAAGAATGTCGTTGAACGTTCAGTGTTTCGTCACGCGCTGGAAGATGAAGTCATTGATACTATTGTTATCGATCCTTTTAGTACTTCATGGGATGCTCCTACACCAACCATCGAACAACCAACGGCCAAGCCACAGCCAAATCAAACAGTATCAACCTTGACCTTTCCGATTGATTTACGCCAACAACTACAACAGCAAGAAATCACGTGGATTGAACAATCTTTAGTCTTAGCTAAATTTAATCAAACAAAAGCAGCCGAGTTATTAGGGCTTAGCTACCATCAACTAAGAGGATTAATACGCAAATATGACCTCAATGTTAATGGTGATTAATCAATCAAATTACACATAAAATTCAACATAATTGACGCTTTTTTGCTAATTTAATTCAAAACTAGCAGGATAACTTGGTGACCGACATGGAAAATGTTAAATTTAAAAACTTAATTTCAAATAACGCCTATTAAATATGAGCGCTTACTATCGTCTTTTTATTGTTGGTTTGGTTTTATTAGCTCTCAATGGCTGTAAACAACCAACAAAAGAATCTACAACTCAACGTCATGGGTTTGTCTATTGTGGTCAAGATACACCCACAACACTTAATCCCCAGTTAACAGACGGTGGACTAACAGCAGAAACCCTTTCGGCACAAATTTTTGACCGTCTGCTATTACTTGATCCTGTTAGCCACAAACCGTTACCTGATTTGGCGAAAAGCTGGACCGTCAGTGACGATGGTCTAATATATACCTTTACCCTTCGCCAGGGAGTACAGTTTCAAACAACCGCATGGTTTACTCCAACTCGTACCATGAATGCGAATGATGTCGTATTTAGCTTTGATCGCGTGATTAACCCTGATAACCCTTTTCATCATATTTCAGGCGGACGCTATCCATGGTTTGAAAGTCTTGGGTTTGCCAATGATATCGAAGCGATTAAAGCCCTTAATCCTCATACGGTTCAATTTACTTTAAGACGCCCTGATAACTCATTTTTATCTAATTTAGCCACCAGCTATGCGGTTATTTATTCAGCAGAGTATGGCAAACAATTATTAAAATCAGGCCAAATAGGTAAATTAGACAGTCGCCCTATTGGCACTGGACCTTTTTATGTGGATCAGTTTATTCCAAATGATCTCATTCGATTAAAGCACCATACTCATTACTGGCAAGGCGCTGCGCCGATGGAACAAGTGGTGTTTGATATTTCATCACGTGGGATGGGCAATCTAACCAAATTATTAAGTGCTGAATGTGATGTTTTAGCCTCTCCCGTTGCAAGTCAGCTACCCGTTATTACTGATAATGACAATTATGAGCTATTGGCTCAAACAGGCATGAACGTATCATTCCTAGCATTAAATACTGATCTAAAACCCTTAAACAACCTTAAAGTTCGTGAAGCGATTAGTTATGCCATTAATAGAAATACATTATTAAATTCAGTCTATTACGGTACAGCCACTAAAGCAAAAAGCTTATTGCCGCCAACATCATGGGCCTACAATAATAATAGTAAAGCCATTAACTATAACCCTAAAAAAGCGAAGGCCTTACTCAAACAAGCTGGCTATGACAATGCGCAAGTGCTAACAATGTGGGTGCCTTTAGAATCACGACCTTATAACCCTAGCCCACAAAAAACAGCCGAGCTTATTCAAGCTAACCTCAAAGCCATTGGGATTAATGTGATTATTTATCATCAAGATAACGTTGGTCGTCTGGGTGTGAATGATATGAATAAATACGATATGATGCTGGCGGGTTGGATTGCAGATAACGGCGATCCTGATAACTTTTTACGGCCATTATTGTCATGTAATGCTAAATATGCAGGACTCAATGTTGCTAATTGGTGTGATGTTCAATTTGATAATTTAATTGAATTAGCATTACGTACCAATAAAACTCAACAGCGAGTTACCTATTATCAACATGCACAAGATATTCTTGATCAGCAAGTGCCTATCATTCCTCTTGCTCATGGTGTGCATTTCCAAGCGCATAACAAAACACTCGGTGGGCTGCAAATGAGTCCTTTTGGCTCACGCTCATTTTCTAGTGTCTATCGGACTGAGTAAAGTATGTTTATTTACACTATGCGTCGCTTAAATCTGTTTGTTATTACTCTACTCATTCTGACGATGGTGAGTTTTAGCATTTTAAGACTTGATACCCAATTGCAATGGGCATATGAACCCTTTTGGCAAGGCTGGTTCATTTACTTACAAAACTTAATCTCTGGTAACTTAGGTATTAGCCCGACAGGTATTCCTATGAGTACAGAAATACTCAAAGTTTTTCCAGCCACATTAGAGTTGTGCTTTTTTGCATTTATGCTGTCTTTAGTGATTGGTATTCCTTTAGGTACCATTGCCGGTGTCCGTCGTGGCTACCCAATTGATACCATCATCACTTCGATTACATTATTGGGCTATTCTATTCCATTATTTTGGTTAGCCATGTTACTTATCCTATTATTTTCATTGCACCTTGGATGGTTACCTGTTTCTGGACGCTATAGCTTGTTATACCAATTTAACCATGTAACTGGTTTTGCATTAATTGATATTTTGCTCTCCGATAAGCCTTACCGCATGGAAGCATTTTTTGATGCCATTAAACATTTAGTCTTACCAACTATTGTGCTGGCAATGGCACCAACCACTGAAGTTATTCGTTTAACACGAGCCTCAATTGCCGAAGTAATGACGAAAAACTATATTAAAGTCGCACAAACGAAAGGTTTATCAACCTTTGAGATTGTACGCCGTCACGGAATGAAAAATGCGTTACCGCCCATTATTCCTAAATTAGGTATGCAGTTTGCCGCCATGATGACTTTTGCAATGTTGACTGAATCTATTTTCAACTGGCCAGGCATTGGCCGCTGGTTACTCAATGCCATTGCCGCTCAAAACTATGTTGCCATTCAAGCAGGTGTGATTACTGTGGGTGGGTTTATTTTATTAGCCAACATTCTCTCTGATCTTGTTGGTGCCATTATTAATCCATTAGTCAGGAAGGAATGGTATGCCATCAAATAGTGTTTACCAAGAAGCCACCATCCCGACACAATGGGAGCGTTCATGGCAAAACTTTCGCGCCAATTCATTAGCTATGTTTGGCTTATGGTGTTTATTAGCACTGCTATTAATTACCATTAATGCGCGTTGGTTAGCACCCTATTCTGCGATAGAGCAAGTAGGAGAATTATTGATGCCGCCATCATGGGACAACTCTGGTCATGTCTCATTCTTTTTTGGTACTGACGATCTGGGGCGAGATATTCTGTCACGACTGTTAATCGGTAGCCAATTAACCTTTGGCTATGCTTTATTAGTTGCGATTGCATCTAGTATCATCGGACTGCTAATTGGTATTTTAGCTGGCATGAGTAATGGTCTTAAATCGAGTTTTCTTAACCATATTTTAGACACCGTTTTATCTATTCCGTCACTATTACTGGCTATCATTGTTGTCGCATATATGGGGCCGGGTGAAACTCACATATTACTCGCTATTTGGCTCGCATTAATTCCACGCTTCATTCGCGCTGTGTATACCGCAGTGCACATTGAAGTCGCCAAAGATTACATTATTGCAGCGCGCCTTGATGGTGCAAATAACTTTTATTTGCTTTATAACTCGATATTACCAAACATTCTAACCACTATAACCACTGAAATGACACGGGCTATTTCTGTCGCGATTATGGATATTGCAGCACTGGGTTTCCTTGGTTTAGGTGCACAAGCGCCACAGCCAGAATGGGGAGCGATGCTTGGTGATTCAATCGATCTTATTTACCTTGCGCCATGGACAGTTACTCTACCTGGGCTTGCAATTATGTTTAGCGTCTTAGTTGTTAACTTAGTCGGTGATGGTATGCGCCAAGCACTTAACGCGGGAATTGATTAACATGCCATTACTCGATATACGTAACCTCACTATAGAGATTGACACACCACAAGGGATGGTAAAAGCAGTTGATCGCATGAGCCTAACCATTAACGAAAGTGAAATTCGTGGTTTAGTGGGAGAATCAGGCTCAGGAAAAAGTTTAGTTGCTAAGGCTATCGCTGGTGTATGTAAAGATAACTGGCGGGTTAACGCTGACCGCATGCGCCTAGGTGATGTAGATTTACTCGCCTTGTCCCCTCGTCAGCGACGTAAAATTGTAAGCCGTGAAATTGCAATGATTTTTCAAGAGCCTTCAACTTGTCTTGATCCCTCAGAGCGTATTGGTGAACAGTTAGAAGAAGCTATCCCGTCATCATCATTTAACGGCCGTATTTGGCAGCGTTTTCATTGGCGCCAAAAACAAGCGATCGCACTACTGCATAAAGTCGGTATTAAAGAACATAAACGGATTATGCGTAGCTATCCTTATGAGCTAACCGATGGCGAGTGTCAAAAAGTGATGATCGCAATGGCGATTGCGAACCGTCCTCGACTGTTAATTGCAGATGAACCAACCAACGATCTGGATCCTATCACTCAAGCACAAATCTTCCGTTTACTCAGCCGTATGAACCAATTAGGTAACACCACAATTCTACTTGTTAGTCATGATCTCACGACCGTGACCCAATGGGCAGATAGAATAACCGTAATGTATTGTGGCCAATCGGTAGAATCAGGCACATCAAAACAACTGCTTGAATTACCACATCACCCTTATACTGCGGCACTGATGCGCGCAATGCCTGACTTTTCACTTGGCATTAGCCATAAGTGTAAATTAGAAACATTACCTGGTTCTATTCCTCCACTGCAGCATTTACCAATAGGCTGTCGTTTAGGGCCGCGCTGTCCTTACGCACAACGAAAATGTGTTGAAGTGCCACAGCGTCAGAAAATTAGAGGTCATAAATTTAGCTGTCATTTCCCGCTAAATATGAAGGATGACAACAAATGAGTTCATTACTTGAAGTTGTAAATCTAAAGAAAGATTACCATTATCGTTCTGGCTTATTCCGTCGCCGCACTATTGAAGCGGTAAAACCGGTTTCATTTCAGCTTAATGCCGGCGAAACAATCGCACTATTAGGTGAGAATGGCTCAGGTAAATCAACATTAGCTAAAATGCTTGCTGGCGTGATCACGCCCACAGAAGGCATTGTACGCGTTAATGGTGAACTACTTCATCACCATGATTATCAAACTCGCTGTAAACTAATTCGAATGATTTTTCAAGATCCAAATACTGCGCTAAATCCGCGCATTCAAATTGGACGTATTCTTGAAGGCCCATTAAAACGAAATACGAATATGACCCCACAAGCACGTGAGCGACGTATTATGGATACCTTAAAACGGGTTGGTTTACTGCCAGAGCATGCTTATTTTTACCCTCAAATGCTCGCGACAGGACAAAAACAACGTGTATCTCTCGCTCGTGCATTGATATTACAACCTTGTATTATTGTCGCCGATGAAGCATTAAATGGTTTAGACATGTCAATGCGTTCACAGATGATAAATCTGCTACTTGAATTACAAGAAGAGATGGGTTTGTCTTATGTTTATGTATCGCAGCATATGGGAGTGGTGAAACATTTCAGTGACAAGGTCATGGTTATGCAAGATGGTGAAGTGGTTGAAAAAGGACGAACCGCTAACGTGTTTGATAATCCGAAGCATTCATTAACCCAAAAACTCCTTGATAGTCACTTTAGCTCACCAACCCGAGAAAAAAGTACTCGAATACTTAATAGCACCCCTAAAATTAGTTATTAGTTATAAAAATAACGCCAGTATGCTCACGTTATTAAGGTGAAAAATACTGGCGTTATCGTTTGCTTAATACATTAAATTTATACCAATGTTTTATTGATTGCGGCTAATACTGCTGCAGGATCGCTTGCCTGAGTAATAGGACGACCAATCACTAAATAATCAGATCCAGCAGCGACAGCTTCAACTGGCGTCATCACACGACGCTGATCACCCGCTTCACTTCCTACAGGACGAATGCCAGGTGTTACTAACTTAAATTGTTGCCCAAGTTTAGCTTTTAATAAACTCGCTTCTTGTGCAGAACAAACAACACCGTCAAGACCACTATTTTTAGTCAATGTCGCTAAGTTTAATACTTGTTGTTGTGGCTGACATGCAATGCCAATACCCGCTAAATCACTGGCTTCCATGCTGGTTAACACTGTAACACCAATTAACAATGGACGATCTTTACCATACGGCTCAAGGATTTCACGTGATGCCGTCATCATGCGTTCACCACCACTCGCATGCACATTTACCATCCATACACCTAATTCAGCAGCAGCTCTTACAGCTTTTGAACAGGTGTTTGGAATATCATGAAATTTTAAATCCAGAAATACAGAATGGCCCCGATCATGCAATTGACGCACGAAATCAGGGCCAAAAAAAGTAAACATTTCTTTGCCGACTTTTAAGCGACAACTTCCCGGCTCAATACGATCGACAAAAGCGAGTGCCTCATTATGATTATCATAGTCAAGGGCAACGATTACTTTAGGGTCTGTTACTTTAGCGTCTAGCATTGAGGCTCCTATTATCTCTAAATATATCCACTGAGCGGTTATCCCACCGCCGGCAGGATTTTACATCAATTGATTAAATTTGATAGCTACAACTACAAAAAAACCAGTACATTACTGCACTGGTTTTAATATGATATAAACAAACGGTGGCAATTATTCACCATCAAGTCCTCGAATTGGCTTTATTTGTCCCCAGCTTTTACAAGAAGGACATTGCCAATACAAAGCATGCGTTGCAAACCCGCATTGACGACAACGGTAACGAGGTTTTACTTTAAGCTGCTCACCAACTAAGTGACGTAAGCTGGTTAAACTTTCTTTTGCACGACCTTCTTCAGCTTCATCAAGATGGTATTCCATCAACTGATAAAAGCCTTTCATAGTTGGATTTTTTTGAAGTTGGCGTGTCATAAAAGATTGCGCCGTTACAGCACCATCGTGTTTTGCTATTTCATCAGCGAGCATGAGTTCTGCACTCGCCCCTGCTTTTTGATCAACACAATGCTGTAAATACTTAAGCCATGCGGTTTGATTATTCATCGCCTCATAGCACTCAAGTAACAGAGGCAAAGCTTCACCAACAAACTCAATATCTTGCTCTGAGATCCGTTCTAATGTTTTTGCCGCTTGCTTATATTCTTGTTGTTTAACCTGAATTTTGGCAACAACAATGGATGCGCGTACACAATGTTTATCTACTGATAGTGCTTTTTTTAATAGCTGAATGGCTTTATCTTGATTTTGAGCACTGAGCTCAAGCATCGCAAGTTCACACCAGTAATGGGCAATATCATGCTTTAATTTGGTCTTGCCTAATTTCACCAACTGAGTGGCCATTTCAATGGCTTTTTCCCACTCACGGGTTTGTTGGTAAATAGCTAATAATTGTTGTAAGGCTGGCTTACGATAGTCTGGTTCATCCAACAACTGTTCAAAAATACGTTCAGCGCGATCAAAAAAACCAGCAACCATATAATCTTTAGCTAACTGCTGTAATGATAAGTTACGTTGCTCAATCGATAAATTCGGCCTTGCTATCAAATTCTGGTGAATACGAATGGCGCGATCAACCTCTCCTCTGCTACGGAATAGATTTCCTAAAGCAAGATGAGTATCAATAGTTTCACTGTCAACCTGAAGCAATTCAATGAACAGGTCTACTGCTTTATCAGACTGATCTGATAACAGCATATTAAGACCTGTTACATACTGGCGAGATAAGTGGTCAGACTTTTCTTGCTTTTGGTTACTTGCGCTCCTGTTACCCATGTACCAACCGTAAGCGGCAGCAATAGGTAAAAGTAGGAACAACAATTCAAGCATTAATTCTTATTCCTTAATAGGCTGAGCACGAAGCTGGTCAAGTTCTTGCTGCTGCTTCGCTACTTTCTTCGTTAAACGATTTTTAGCAAATCGTGCTTTTAGGTATAAAGTACCACAAATTACCCAACCAATAACAAAGCCAGCACCAAATGCTGTTCCTAATAACGTAGAAAGCTGAAATTCACCCTGAGCAACTAAATAATCAAAATTAACCATTATTTGATTTTGCGCACCAAGAGCCAGAGTGATCAAAAAGGCAGCTACTAGAACAATAATTCCTAAAATCTTCATCGTGAATCCTCTCACTAAATCTAAATTATAATTACTGATTATGCAGTAATTTTACCGATCAAACCATGATCTATAGACATAAAAAAACGGCATACAGAGTGTATGCCGTTTTTTTGTTCTATTCGCGGTTAAGCAGCTATCGATGCATTAACACGGTCACGTAATTCTTTTCCTGGCTTGAAGTGAGGAACGTACTTGCCGTCCAACTCAACTTTATCACCTGTCTTTGGATTACGGCCAACGCGAGGAGCACGGTAATGCAAAGAGAAGCTACCAAAGCCACGGATCTCAATGCGATCACCTTCTGCAAGTGTGTTCGCCATATGTTCAAGAATATCCTTGATTGCATCTTCTACCTGTTTGGCAGAAAGATGTGTTTGTTGACTACACAGTCTTTCAATTAATTCAGACTTTGTCATAAACACTCCGTTTTAGTAAGTTTCTCAATAGTATAGCCGTTTAGAGGGAAAAAGCTAAAGCGATTTCCCTCAACGCTCAATTATTCGCCTTTAGCAGCTTTGAAAGCGTCAGCCATAGCGTTACCAAACGCAGCATCGTCTGCTTTGTTTAGTGTAGCCATTGCTTCTTGCTCTTCAGCAACGTCTTTAGCACGTACAGAAAGGTTGATTACGCGGTTCTTACGGTCAACGCCAGTGAACTTAGATTCAATAGCATCGCCAACTGCAAGAATTAGAGTTGCGTCTTCAACACGGTCTACAGATGCTTCAGAAGCGCGTAGGTAACCTTCAACACCTTCAGCTAGCTCAACAGTTGCGCCTTTAGCGTCAACAGCAATAACTTTACCAGTTACTAGAGCACCTTTCTTAGTGTCAGCTACGAAGCTGTTGAATGGGTCTTCTTCGATTTGCTTAACGCCTAGAGAGATACGCTCACGCTCTGCGTCAACTGCAAGAACTACTGCAGAAATTTCGTCGCCTTTCTTGAAGTCACGAACTGCGTCTTCACCAGAAACATTCCAAGAAATGTCAGATAGGTGAACTAGACCGTCGATGCCGCCTTCAAGACCGATGAAGATACCGAAATCAGTGATTGACTTGATCTTACCAGTTACTTTGTCGCCCTTAGCTTGCATTTCTGCAAATGACTGCCATGGGTTAGCTTTACACTGCTTAAGACCTAGAGAGATACGACGACGTTCTTCGTCGATATCAAGAACCATAACTTCAACTTCGTCGCCCACGTTAACAACTTTAGATGGGTGGATGTTTTTGTTAGTCCAATCCATTTCAGAAACGTGAACAAGACCTTCAACGCCTTCTTCGATTTCAACGAAGCAGCCGTAGTCAGTAAGGTTAGTTACGCGACCAGTAAGCTTAGTGCTTTCTGGGTAACGCTTAGCGATTGCAACCCATGGATCTTCGCCAAGTTGCTTAAGACCTAGTGATACGCGAGTACGCTCACGGTCGAACTTAAGAACTTTAACGTTGATTTCATCGCCAACATTAACGATTTCAGAAGGGTGCTTAACACGCTTCCAAGCCATGTCAGTGATGTGTAGAAGACCGTCAACACCGCCAAGATCAACGAATGCGCCGTAGTCAGTAAGGTTCTTAACGATACCTTTAACTTCCATGCCTTCTTGTAGAGAAGCAAGTAGCTCATCACGCTCAACACTGTTCTCAGACTCGATAACAGCACGACGTGAAACAACAACGTTGTTGCGCTTCTGGTCAAGCTTAATTACTTTGAACTCAAGTTCTTTGTTTTCTAGGTGAGCAGTGTCACGAACTGGACGTACGTCTACTAGAGAACCTGGTAGGAACGCACGGATGCCGTTAAGTTCAACTGTGAAGCCGCCCTTAACTTTACCGTTGATGATACCAACAACTGTTTCAGCATCTTCATAAGCTTTTTCAAGCTGGATCCAAGCTTCGTGACGCTTAGCTTTCTCACGAGAAAGCTTAGTTTCACCAAAACCATCTTCGATCGCGTCAAGAGCAACGTCAACCTGAGCGCCAACTTCGATTTCTAGTTCGCCAGCAGCGTTCTTGAATTCTTCAGCAGGAATAGATGACTCAGATTTTAGACCAGCGTCAACTAGTACGTAACCGTTTTCGATAGCGATTACAGTACCTTTAACGATTGCACCTGGGCGAGTTTCAACTTGGTTTAGCGACTCTTCAAAGAGTTGAGCAAAAGATTCAGTCATTTAATTAATCTTCAATATGATAAACAACCATGGGTATCCTACCGCATGGGGTTGATAATAAAGTCAGTTATCATCCGTGACACCGACGTTATTTAGCCGCTTACGCGACTAAATATGGATTCGTTTATTTTAGCTTAACATCAACATATGCCAAGACTTTTTCAAGCACTTGTTCAATTGACATCTCAGTTGAGTCAAGCACTAAAGCGTCATCAGCAGGGCGTAAAGGCGCTACAGCACGATTGCGATCGCGGTAGTCTCGCTCCTGAATTTCGCTTAAAAGGCTGCTAAAACTAACATCTAAGCCTTTTTTTTGCAACTGATTCATACGACGAGTTGCACGTTCTTCAGCACTGGCATCTAAGAAGATCTTCACTTCCGCGGATGTGAATACAACTGTACCCATATCACGCCCGTCGGCAACCAAACCCGGTTGCTCATTAAATGCACGCTGACGGCGTAATAATGCTTCACGCACGCGTGGTAATGCTGCAACTTTTGATGCTGCATTGCCTACTTTTTCAGTACGAAGTGTATCAGAAACATCTTCACCTTCAAGAATAACTCGAACCAATTCACCTTCAGCAACAAACTGAACATCAAGATGTGCAGCGAGAGGGACTAAAGCATCTTCAGATTCAGTATCTACGCCATGATGAAGTGCTGCAAGTGCAAGAACACGGTAAATAGCACCGGAATCAAGCAGATTCCAGCCAAGCTTTTCTGCTAACAGCATACATAGTGTGCCTTTACCTGCACCACTAGGCCCATCAACAGTAATGACTGGAGCATGAGTAGACATAAGTTTTCTCCGAATAGGTGTCCGTAATAGCAGCAACTTAACCTTAATTAAGGTTAGCCATCAAACGGTGGCACATTATACGGAAAAAAATCTAAGATTTATAGAGTTATTCCCTTTTCTATCATACCTTTTTACACTAATTAAAAACTCTGAGTAATCCTATAAGGCAACTATAGATGTAAACTTAGAAATCAATAATTAATCATTCAACGCTACACACTTAAACCCTGAAGTCTAGTGAAGTAATCAGGGAATGTTTTTGAGGTACATTTAGGGTCATTAATAGTGACAGCTGTATCACTTAATGCCACCAGCGAAAAACACATTGCCATGCGATGATCATCATAAGTATCAATTTCAGCATGTTTTAATTGTGCAGGCGGAGTGATCACAATGTAATCCTCGCCCTCTTCCACTTCTGCACCCACTTTGCGTAATTCTGTTGCCATAGCAGCAAGACGGTCGGTCTCTTTTACACGCCAATTATACACATTGCGAATTGACGTTGTTCCTTTAGCAAACAAGGCTGTGGTTGCAATAGTCATTGCAGCATCAGGAATATGATTAAAATCCATATCAATTGCTTTTAATTCACCACAACGCGCAATGACATAATCATCACCCCATTCAATATTTGCCCCCATTTTGGCAAGTGCATCTGCAAATTGAATGTCACCTTGAATACTGTTTTTACCAATACCTGTTACTTTTATCGCGCCACCTTTAATCGCAGCTGCCGCTAAAAAATAAGATGCCGATGATGCATCACCTTCAACCAAAAACTCACCTGGTGATTGATATTGTTGAGCCCCTTTCACCACAAATTGTTGGTAATCACGATTCTCAACTAGAACACCAAACTGCGCCATAATATGCAATGTAATATCAATGTAAGGCTTTGAAACCAAATCACCTTTAATATTAATCACGGTATCTGCCTGAGCCAAAGGCGCTGCCATCAAAAATGCCGTGAGAAATTGACTTGAGATAGAACCATCAATTTCAACTTCACCACCAGATAACCCAGTGCCTACAATTTTCAGTGGTGGATAATGGTCATTTTCTAAATATTCAACACTAGCGCCAGCACTGCGTAATGCATCAACAAGATGGCCAATCGGACGTTCTTTCATTCTTGGCTCACCCGTCAGCGTATATTCTCCCGCACCTAAACACAGTGCGGCAGCCAATGGGCGCATCGCTGTTCCGGCATTACCTAAATATAATTCAAGCGGCTGCATCGCGGTAAAAGCATGACCTAAACCGTCAACTTCACATTCGGTCTTATCTGCCGACAAACGATAATTTACACCAAGTTGCTGTAATCCATTCAGCATATGACGAATATCATCACTGTCTAACAAATTGGTTAAACGTGTTGTTCCCTGTGCTAAAGCGGCTAATAACAGTGCGCGGTTTGAAACACTTTTAGAGCCAGGGAGATTGACTTCACCATTTACTTTTGCAATCGGCTGTAAGGTTAAACTTTCCATTGATTATTCTTCCAATCCTAATTTTTTCTTGTCTAGCAGAGTACCCAATAATGTCACAGTTATCTAGCGGCAGTTTTTTTAAATTTTATCGCCACTATTGAACATTATGCCAGTATCTACACCACAATTACGGTAAAGTGCTTGTATATAGCAACAATAATCTTGAGGTCATAATGAGTGCAATAACCCCCATGGTTGGAATTGGCGTTATTATCGTTAATCAACATGGTCAAATCTTAATTGGCAAACGTAAAAATAGTCATGCACCTTATTACTCTATACCTGGTGGACATATGGAACTAGGTGAGACCTTTAGTCAATGCGCTATTCGTGAAGTGGAGGAAGAAACAGGGCTCACCATCTATCAACCACAAGTGATTGCTGTAACCAATAATCTTGCTACCTATTCAGAATCAGGCAAGCACTATATCAGCGTCGCCTTACTTACTACTGAGTTCAGCGGTGAATTAACATTAAAAGAACCAGATAAATGTGAAGGATGGCAATGGGTAAATCCAACTCAAGTCCCTTCGCCACAATTTGATGCCAGTGAGCAGTCAATTCGATGTTACTTAGAACAACGGTTTTGTATTAATGAATAAAAACCCCTAATAAAACCGAACCGTCTTAAACGCAAAAAGCGCCTGAGCAATAGGCGCTTTTGGTTCGAGGTTCGAGGTTCGAGGTTCGAGGTTATTTAATCACGTTCTATTTCACGTGCAATTTTTTTACCGTTAATAATTATACCTTCAACTTCAATGCGTTGGTCATGAAGGTTATCTTCATTTAAGCCGTCATCAAACTCAGTATAAGCATCAATATGGATCAAGTTTCTATTTACAGTAAAGGTGCCTTTATCAGCAATACTTGATGCTATGCCTTTATCTTCAAACTCGCGCCATTGATTACCAGTCTCACCATCGAAGTCATTTTCAAATTCTATCTCACGAGCAATACCATTTACGGCAGTAACTTCAACCATCACCCCAATATTTAAATTTGCTTTCGTGCCGTCTTCAAAATAAGTTGAACCTGTTACCATAAAACGACCGCGAGCGTTTAATTCAAACTGAGACTTATCATTACTAACCCAGGTTACAACACCTTCGATTTCATTATCATTATCAGATGCATCGTAAGTTTCAACGTCCACTTCAGAGGCGTCAAAGGTGTCACCGACCATTTGACCTTTAACTTCTACCCACTGACCATTTTGTAATGTTGCATTATCTTCAATTCTAGCATTGCTATAATCAACATTTGTTCCAGCACCAAGATTAAATTGAATATCCGTCAAATTCGAAATTTGCCCTTCAATCTCATAATGATTAGCAATACCTTCATGCTCAAATTTCACCACTGAAAGTACTTTATAGCCCAAACCAGTTTCAGTCGCTTGGGGTAATGATGACACCATCACCCAATCATTAACGTCAATATTTTGATCAAGACTAAAGGTTAATGTTGCGCCATTAATGACAAATGTTGAGTTAGCACGATCAATATGAGTAACCATACCAACCATAGTTGGCTCTAATTGCACTAAAGCACCGGCTTTTGATGAAGTAGAAATAGCTACCATCATATTTTTTTGCAGATCTTTTATTGAGTACTGAGTATCCGCACCATACGCGACAGATGCCACATCGTAACTATAACCGTTAACTTCAATGGTGTTCGCTGAAACATTCACTGCATTAATTGTACCTTGAACGGCTAGAGGCTTGGTCTCAACAGGTGGCTGAGGTGAACCACTATCATCACCGCCGCCACCACCACAACCCGTAAGAATTAGACCAATCAGTGCCGCCAGTGTGATTTTGTTCATGAATACAGACCTTTTTATTAATAAATTATGAATATTGTTTTATTGGTAAGTATACTAAAGCGCCAAACGTGAAATATTCGTGAAGAGTCTAACTAAAAAGATGAAAATTCTTATTGTTGATGATAACCATCAAATTGTTGAAACGATTGCCGATTACTTAGAGCTAGAAGGGATGACGGCAGATTGCGCTTATCATGGTCAAGCCGCGTTAACTTTTATTGAAAATAACCATTATGACGTCATCATCATGGATATTATGATGCCTAAAATAGATGGTATTGCTGCCGTTCAAAAAATTCGTAACGATCTATATTGTGGCACTCCTATTCTCTTTTTAACCGCCAAAGATACCCTAGACGATAAAGTTGCCGCTTTTAAAGCTGGTGGTGATGATTATTTATTAAAACCTTTTGCAATGGAAGAACTGTGCCTACGACTTCGTGCCTTAGCTAACCGTGGGCCTCGTCAAGATATTGGATTATTAAAATATGCCGATCTGGTGATGAATAACCGCAGTGATGAAGTCAGTCGTGATGGGAAAACGATTAAACTTAGCCGCATTCAATTTAAAATTCTTAAAGTTTTATTGCATCACGCTCCTAATATTGTGACTCGTCAGCAAGTCATTGACGCGGTCTGGGGCGAAGAGTCCCCCTCTAGCGATGCCCTGCGCAGCCATATTTATGGCTTACGCAATGCCATTGATAAAAACTTCACTACTTCACGATTAGAGACGATTCATGGACAAGGTTACCGCATCAAAACTGCCTAGTTTTCCTAGTATTTATCGAAAAGTCAGTTTAAGTTTTGGGTTAATGACTTTTGGCATGTTTATTTTATTCTGGGCTGTTATTTATGTCGCAGAAAACCAACTAGAAGTGATCAGTCTTCATCATTGGCTAGATAAAGAATCAAGCCAATATGTTATCGACTATAAAACAATGGGTGATGATGCACCGCTGCCAAACAATAGTGAATTTAAGAGCTATTGGAGTGAACGTTCGTTACCTGATTGGCTAAAAAGATATAACCAACCCGGGTTTTTTGAACATTTACGAGGTACTGAAGATAAACATTTTTTAGTGTTTGATCATCCTTCAGGTCGTGGGCTAATGTACGTTGTCTATCAAGATGATGCCGATGATTACCTTGATGATTATGAAGATAACCTGCATTATTTCACGTTTATATTTGGCTTATTATTATCATTCGTCATGGGAAGCTATAGTTTTTATTTTATACGCTCACTATCGCAACCATTAGCAAAAATAGATCAAAAAATTCGTCAAATGCCCCCTGACCAACCCAATTTTGAAGTTGAAACTCAATTTCGTGAAACGCGAAAGATTGAACAAGCATTACTTGATAGTAAAAATAACATTGCTGGTTTTTTTCGACGTGAAAAAGAATTTAGCCGTTTTGCATCCCATGAGCTAAGAACCCCGATAATGATCATTCAAGGTTCGACAGATTTACTCAATAAAGTTCCCAATCAACCTAATGTCGCAAAAAAAGCCATCAATAGATTATATCAAGCCAGTGCTGATATGCGGATACTCACTGAAACCTTCTTATTATTAGGTAAAGAATCGATTGAAAGCCATCATTTTAGTCACTGTGATTTAGCACATGAACTCCGCCAACAATTATTGATAATGGAACCCTTATTTGCCAAACAGGATGCCAGCTACTATCTTGAGATCAATCACTCAGCCACAATTAGTGCGCCGTCAAGTTTCATCACTATCATTATTAATAATCTGATAAAAAATGCCTTTAGCTATAGCATTGGCGATATAGAAATAAAACTAGCCCATGATCGCCTTACTATTATCAACCGCCATGATGGTAATGAAATTTATAATCAGGGCTATGGCTGTGGATTAGTGATAGTGCAGAGAATTTGTGAACGTATGCAATGGGCATTTACAGTGACAGATAATGAGGTAACATTTACTGCTGAAGTGGTTTTTTTAGCTTCAAAATAATCAAATAAGGAGGAAGGGATGCTTACTTATATAAAATGGTTTTGTGGCGTTATCTTATTAAGCATAACGGCAGGCTGTACAACAGGTAAACCCAATAATGTTCAACCCGTAACTAATTTTGATATTAATCGTTATTTAGGACAATGGTATGAAATAGCACGATTAGACCATAGTTTTGAACGTGATTTGGACCGTGTTACCGCCACTTACAGCTTAGAGGCTAATAATACAATTAAAGTGATCAATAAAGGCTTTAATCGTAGTGATCAACAATGGCAACAGGCACAAGGCAAAGCTAAATTTGTTGACCAACCAAATCTTGGCCATCTTAAAGTATCTTTCTTTGGCCCTTTTTATGGCAGCTATATTATCTTTGCACTTGAAGATGATTATTCAGCCGCATTAGTCAGTAGCTATAATTACGACTATCTATGGATATTATCACGAAGCAAAAAACTCGATCCTGTGATACTCGAACGTTATCTTAATCGCGCTAAACTTGCAGGATTTGAGATTGAGAAGCTCATTTACCCACAGCAATAACAGAGAAATCAGTAACGACTAATATTCATCAATACATTAGGCATTACTGTGCTAATGCCTAATTAAAAAGATGAAAGCCTTGTGATAATGCAACAACCGCAGATAACGAGCAAAGTCCTAACACTCCATATTGCATTACTTGTTTTTTAACTTTATTACGCACACGATAAGCAAGCAAGCTCGCTATAATAGGTGCGGGTAACAACCAGACAATCGTATTGAAATCAGCCATCGAAAAACGGCCAGAGAAATGTAGCGCAGTCAGTGATACAATATTCGTCAAACAAAAAAATGCAGCTAAGTTTGCTCGAATTTTTTCAGGTTCTTCATTTTGCATTAGTAAAGCAATAACGGGTCCACCGATACCTGTAGTAGTGCCAGTGATCCCTGAAATAAAACCACCAATAAATAAATTACGAGGTGTGGGAGCTAAACGTAACTTTGCAAAGCTCAATATAACCGCCCCTAATACCGTTACACCCAGCATAATTTCCAATTGATCAGTAGAGATCACCATTAATACATAAGCGGCAATAAAGATACCGGGCAAACGCCCTAAAAAAGCAAAAACCAAAAAACGAAGCGATAAAGCGTGACGATATTGATACCACACAATTGCGGACATAAACATGCCAATAAAAATGATCGCGCACGGCATTAATCGTGGTTCAAGCAGAAGAATAAAAGGACCAACAAGGACCCCCATACCAAAACCAATCGTACTCTGAATGAAACACCCGCCAATAAAAACCAGCAAGCAAGTAATAAAAATAACAGGATCCATAACATTCTTATAAGGGGAAATTCCCTTTTAGATCCTACACTTTATTTTTACCCATAAAGAACAATTAACACTTAACAAATGCAAGCTTAGATTGATAAGCACTCTTATCAAGTTTTGCTTAAGTGACTGAGCTAAACATTTTTAAACCATGTTAAAGCATCATTAAATGCCATCGGTTTAGCAAAATAGAATCCTTGGCAGATATGAATACCACACTGCTGCACAAACTGTTTTTCTGCTTCGTTTTCAACCCCTTCAGCAACTAATATACAACCTGTCACTTCACTTATTTTAGCCAGCAGCTGATATAAGTTTTTTTCACGATCGTGTTCGATATTGCCCAATAAAGCGCGATCTAACTTTACTTTATCAAAGTTAAACTTCAATAAATGAGGGAAAGACGCATAACCCGAACCAAAATCATCAATGGCAACCGTTATTCCTAATCCTTGCAATACCTCAATATTTTCTGATACCTGTTTGTCATCTTCAAGTATGGCTTCTTCTGTTATTTCTATTTCTAAATTCAACGGTGAAATAGAATAAAAACTTAAGCGTTCCACAAGATAGGCAATAATATGTTTATCTGACATTGTTTCAGTAGAAATATTAACCGCAATTTTGCAGCCATTATCAAGAGGCATTTTTTGCATGTCTTTTAGCACTAAATCAATAACCATTTTATCCAGTTGCTTCATCGCTCCGATTTGTTGAAAATCTTGAATAAATAATGGTGGTAATATTTTACCATCGACATCTTTATAACGAATCAGTGACTCAAACGATAATCCTTTATCATCATTTAAATTAATTTGAGGTTGATAAAACATCACAAACTCACCATGACTCAACATACGACTAACACGGCGGCTAATATCATGCTTACTCACATAACTCGCCATGGCTTGATTCACATCACCCAAAAATGATTTAAGCGTACTACGTCCAAGCTCATATTGCTGACTTATCGAGGTATTATTAGAACGACTTTTCCCTGCATAATGCAGATAAAATGGGCGGTAAATAATAATCCCAATAACAACCACAATTACCTGTAATATCACGCCAGAGACACTGTGCTGAGTGGCGACATAACCACTAAGAAAAGGAGGTGTCATCCATTCCACAATGGTTGTCACTGGGTGTACTAATCCAGATGATATCGCACCATATACCACCACAAAACTTACCAAAGGCACGCAAACAAAAGGGACAATTAATATTGGATTAAAAATAATCGGCAAACCAAACAGTAATAATTCATTGATATTAAAAATAACCAACGGCAATGCTGATAGTGCTAATGTGATATGTCGTCTTTCTTTTGAAAATAATAAAATACAAAACAGCAGACTGATCATATTTCCAGAGCCGCCCATCGATAAGAAAGCATCATAAAACCCCTGCCCTAGCACATTTAAAGGGGCTTCTCCTGCTTGCCAATCAGCAATATTTTGTTGAGTAACTTCAAATAATTGCTGCTTTGTTCTAAAAAGAAAATTATGTCCATTAATACCAATTGCACCTAATAAACCCAAAATAAATTGATAGGCTAAGCCGCCATAAAACGTCAATGGATTTGGAGCAATATAATTATGTATATTTTGACTAAACGAGATCACAATCTTAGTTAATTCTTCTAACCCTACGGTTAATAAAAGAAAACAAAAAAAATGTAATACATGCTTATACAGCGTACTAACAAAATCTAATCGAGAAGGATCGAGCGGAAAAAGACGAAAGGAAATACAGCATGATGCAGAAATAATAGCTGAAAGCAGTGCCACAAGTGGGTTATTAGGCAACCCGTTATGATCAGAGACTAAGCCATTGGGAACGGAGACTGCAATTAATAGTAATAGTGAATATGGCACAACAACCATAGCATTAACGCCATGTTTGGTGGCCAGATAATAACTAGTGATTAAGCATAGTGCTATCGGGTAGATACCAATTAATAAATTAGAAAAATAAAAAAAATGATTAGCTAATTCACTTAGCTCAACCCACTTTAACGCATAACCAACAAATAATGTAATTGCATTACAAATAATTAAAGGCAGTAACAATAAAAAAACAATAGAAATATCACGGATATAATCGTTGTAATATGATTTTAATATTGATCTTTTGCTCATATATTCACAGTCACAATAGAAGGGGTCTGGATTATATAGAGCAATAGTAAATGCTCAAGCAAAAAGAGTGTAACGAGTTATTACTGTTCTAAAATAAAGCTAAAAAAATACACACATAATGTGTGTATTCTACCTAGCAATAGCGTTTAGCGTTTAGCGTTTACGCATTATTTTTTTCAAACTTCTGCATAAAATTAACCAATGCTTGTACGCCCTCTAAAGGCATCGCATTATAAATTGAAGCACGCATACCACCGACAACACGGTGGCCTTTCAATGCTTTTAAGCCAGCGGCATCGGCTTGAGCTAAAAATGCCTCATCAAGATTCGAGTTTTTCAATTGAAATGGTACATTCATGATTGAGCGGTTATCCGCATGAATATTATTAATGTAGAAATGAGAGTGATCAATAAAATCATACAATAATTTTGCTTTCGCAAGATTACGTTGTTCCATTGCAGCCACACCACCTACACTTTTAAGCCATTTAAATACCTCACCCGCTAAATACCATGCGAACGTCGGTGGAGTATTAAACATCGATTCTTTATCAACCAATACCGTATAATCTAAAATACTCGGTAAAATTGATTTAGCTTTGCCTAATAAATCATCACGCACAATAACAATGGTTAATCCTGCAGGACCAATGTTCTTTTGGGCACCAGCATAAATAACACCATATTTAGAGACGTCAATTTGGCGAGATAAAATAGTGGATGACATATCAGCGACAATCGGCTTGTTCGTTATCGGTAAATCACGAATTTCTATGCCATCGATAGTTTCATTTGGACAAAAATGCACAAACGCAGCATCATCAGAAAGTGACCATTCTGTTGCAGGTAAAATGGCTTTTTTGCCCTCTTTTATACAGGTGATATCAACATTATTAGGCTGACAATATTTTGCTGCTTCTTCAACAGCACTGTGAGCCCAAAAACCACCATCCATATAATCTGCGGTGGTTGCTTCACCTAATAAATTAAGAGGCACAGCCGCAAATTGACCACGAGCGCCACCATGACAAAATAAGACATGGTAATTAGCAGGAATATTCAGTAAATCACGTAAATCTTGTTCTGATTGAGCGGCAACCGCAAGAAACTCTTTACTACGGTGGCTGATTTCCATAACGGAAGTGCCTAAACCCTGCCAGTTAATTAATTCTTGCTGGGCTTGCGCCATAACATCTGCGGGAATCATTGCCGGACCGGCACAAAAGTTATAAACCTTATCCATAATGTTGTACTTGCTCCTGCTCGAGTGACAAAATAAAAATTAACTGCTTCATAAAGCTAATAGCATCACAATCGGTACTACTTTTAGCATTACAAAACAGACAGTAAAGATAAATCTCAACATTGTGACAGATATCATTTATTTATTTTTACACCTTTATTGCGCAACTTTAAAGTGTTAATTAGCGATTCGTTGTTTATAAATATGTGGGCAAAAAAAAACGCAGCCATTTGGCTGCGTCTTATTCAGAATAAAGCACTATAGGGCTTACTCTTGCTCGGTTGAATCACCTGATTCTGCATCTGTTGCTGGTAGTTCTGTATTTTCAACAGTCTCACCATCAACTAATTCAGCATCTTCAATTAATTCAACTTCTGCTGGCTCATCAATACGCTGTAAGCCAACAACTTTTTCGTCTTCAGCAGTACGAATAAGTGTAACACCTTGAGTATTACGACCTACACGGCTAACTTCAGCAACACGAGTTCGAACTAATGTACCACCATTGGTGATCATCATAAATTCGTCGCCGTCTTCAGCTTGAACAGCACCAACAACGCTACCGTTACGCTCAGAGACTTTAATTGAAACTACACCTTGAGTGGCACGGCTCTTCGCCGGGTACTCAGCAAGGCCAGTACGCTTACCATAACCATTTTCAGTTACTGTAAGAATATCGCCTTCGTTGTGTGGCACAATTAGCGAAACAACTTTATCGCCTTCTGCAAGTTTGATACCACGCACACCAGCCGCAGTACGACCCATGCCGCGAACACCACCTTTCGCATTGCCTTCAGCATCAATCACTGGGCTTTCGTAGAAACGCACTACTTTACCGTATGCTGAGAACAGCATGATATCGCAGTCACCATCAGTAACATCAACACCAATCAATGAATCGCCTTCGCGTAGGTTTACGGCAATAATACCGGCACTACGAGGACGACTAAAGTCGGTTAATGGCGTTTTCTTCACCGTACCATCAGCGGTTGCCATAAAGACAAACTTGTCTTCTGTGTATTCACGCACAGGAAGAATCGCAGTAATACGCTCATCTTCTTCTAGTGGTAAAATATTCACAATTGGCTTACCACGAGCAGTACGGCTCGCTAATGGTAATTGGTATACCTTCAGCCAGTACATACGACCGCGGCTTGAGAAACATAGAATCGTGTCATGGGTGTTAGCTACCAACAAACGTTCAATGAAGTCTTCTTCCTTCATGCGCGTTGCTGCTTTACCTTTACCACCACGACGCTGTGCTTCGTAATCGCTTAGAATTTGATACTTAACATAACCTTCGTGAGAAAGCGTAACAACAACATCTTCTTTAGTGATCAGATCTTCTAAATCAATATCATTGCTTGCCGCTGTGATTTCAGTACGACGTTCATCGTTAAACTGTTCTTTCACTAGCTCTAATTCTTCACGGATCACTTCCATCAAACGCTCAGAGCTTGATAGAATAAACATAAGCTCAGCGATTTCTTCAAGAAGTTGCTTATATTCTTCAAGAATTTTGCCGTGCTCAAGACCCGTTAGCTTATGTAAGCGAAGGTCAAGAATAGCTTGTGCTTGTTGCTCAGTTAAGTGGTATAGATTATCACGAATACCAAATTGCTCTTCTAGCCAATCTGGACGCGCAGCATCAGTACCTGCACGCTCAAGCATCGCTGCAACATTACCTAACTGCCAGCCACGAGCAACAAGTGCTGCTTTAGCTTCTGCTGGTGTATTTGCATTACGAACTAATTCAATAATTTCGTCGATGTTTGCAAGAGCAAGCGCTAAACCTTCAAGAATATGAGCACGATCACGCGCTTTACGCAATTCAAAAATAGTACGACGCGTCACCACTTCACGGCGGTGATTAACGAAGCACTTAATCATTTCTTTAAGGTTAAAGATCTTTGGTTGGCCATTATCAAGCGCAACCATGTTGATACCAAATGTTGTTTGCAATTGCGTTTGAGCATAAAGATTGTTCAGAACAACTTCACCAACCGCATCACGCTTACATTCGATAACAATACGCATGCCGTCTTTATCAGACTCATCACGTAATGCGCTAATGCCTTCAACTTTTTTATCTTTAACAAGCTCAGCAATTTTTTCAATCAAACGCGCTTTGTTAACTTGATAAGGAATCTCATGAACAATAATGGTTTCACGACCATTCTTTTCAGTTTCGATTTCAGCTTTGGCGCGCATGTAAACTTTACCGCGACCAGTATGGTAAGCATCAACAATACCTTTACGGCCATTGATCATCGCAGCAGTTGGGAAGTCAGGGCCTGGAATATATTCCATTAGCTGATCAATAGTGATGCTCTCATCATTGATATACGCTAAACAACCGTCAATCACTTCGCCAAGATTATGGGGTGGTATATTCGTTGCCATACCTACCGCAATACCAGAAGAACCGTTCACTAATAAGTTAGGGATCTTTGTTGGTAAAACAGCTGGTATTTGCTCGGTTCCATCATAGTTAGGAACGTAATCAACCGTTTCTTTGTCTAAATCAGCCAATAATTCATGGGCAATTTTAGACATACGGACTTCGGTATAACGCATCGCAGCGGCAGAGTCGCCATCGATTGAACCGAAGTTACCTTGACCATCTACGAGCATGTAGCGAAGTGAGAACGGTTGCGCCATACGTACAATAGTATCGTATACAGCACTATCACCGTGTGGGTGATACTTACCGATAACATCACCTACCACACGGGCAGATTTCTTATATGCTTTATTCCAGTCATTGCCTAGCACATTCATCGCGAATAAAACGCGGCGGTGCACAGGCTTAAGGCCATCACGCACATCAGGAAGAGCACGACCAACGATAACTGACATCGCATAGTCGAGATAAGAGCTTTTCAGCTCCTCTTCAATATTTATGGGCGTGATCTCTTTTGCAAGATCGCTCATGGAGCCAATATCCCTCAGGTAATTTCTGTCGTATTTTTATACGTGCAAGGTGCAATAATATAGCATATTTCAGCCCTAATAGGCACACCTTTCACGACTTATGTTATGAGTAATTTAGCGGAATTTATAGAAAACAGAAACAAACATCGTCACATCTGAGGATTAATCACACATCACTGTTTATTTATTGTTCATTATACCAACTATCTTAAACTACTCTTTTTAACCTACAGAGTATGTAACCATTTGTAAAAACAAGATGTAACACCGCTTTATATATGGAACAGCTTAAAATTAACAAAATAAAATCAAAAATGCGACATTTGACCATTTATTCATCATTAATATTGCGCACACTATTGTCGATGATAAAACATAAGTACCACGAATATATTTTAATACTAGTAAAGATGTTGATGTTACAAATAACAATATCATTCAATTGAACATTCTATGCCACATTCGCATAGAGTCACTGAGGATAAAGTCATGGATACAGCAATTAATGTGATTGGTCTATCAATCATTATTGGTAAATACATTCTAATGCTCATACTTGCGATTACCACCCTATTTGGCGGTATTTTCTCACCTGAACTCATTCCTGCAACAATTAGCAGTTTTAATGAGTAATTTGTGATATCGCCAAGTAATACTACTGTGCTTGGCGAGCCGCATCCTAACGATGATGGTCATCAGATTTTTCTATTTGTGTTTACTACAGTTATTCTTTGCATCGACTCGTTTATTTCGCATAATAGCTGTTATCAATTAAGGAAAATGGCACCACTAAAATGACCAAATCACGTAATGTTGACCTTGCAGAAATCGAAAAGTTTGAACAAATAGCTTCGCGTTGGTGGGATCTTGAAGGTGAATTTAAACCGCTTCACCAAATTAACCCTTTACGTTTAAATTATATCATTGACCATGCTAATGGTTTATTTGGCAAAAAAGTCCTCGATGTGGGTTGTGGTGGTGGCATTTTAGCTGAAAGCATGGCGATTGAAGGCGCCCATGTAACTGGACTTGATATGGGTAAAGAACCATTAATGGTCGCTAAGTTACATGCTTTAGAAACAGGTGCCAAACTTGACTATGTTCAATGTACGGCAGAAGAGCATGCTGAGCATCATCACCAAGCTTACGATGTCGTTACCTGTATGGAAATGCTTGAACATGTTCCGGATCCCGCATCGGTCATTGCTTCATGTGCAAAAATGGTCAAACCTGGCGGGCATGTGTTCTTTTCTACATTAAACCGTAATATTAAATCATATTTATTTGCAATTGTTGGTGCTGAACATGTCATGAAACTAGTACCGAAAGGCACCCATGATCATCAAAAGTTTATTCGCCCATCAGAACTCATCGCTATGGTAGATAAAACACCATTACAAGATCGTCATATTATTGGACTTCACTACAATCCTCTGACTAACATCTATAGTCTAGGTAATAACGTTGATGTGAATTATATCGTCCATACAATTAAACCAATGTAATTAATCCCGACTAATGTCACTATCAATATTAAAGGAGATCAGTTTTTCTCCTTTAGCTACATTCTACTAACAAACACCAAGCCTTTATTATTCTAGTGACCAAAAAAAACCAGTAAGATCAAGGGTTATTAATATCTTATTTAGCTAAAAATTCACCATTTCACTGACTCAAATTCGTTCTAAAAAAGCAATAAAAATAAATTTTATTTATCTAAAAAAATAACTGAAAAAGCATTGATTTTTACTATCTATTTGATGCTATTCGCTGCATCAGTGAGTTGGTACTAACTTTTTTATTGAAATCCCCATGTTATCCACAGCTGCTCAAAAAATACCATCTTGCAAAACCACGCATTCACCACTATCTTGTAAGCACTTTCGCTCAACACCCCAACATGTAGTGTTTTTGCCGAATAACAATATTTAAAATAAAGATCACATTCTTTGCTAATCTAATAGATAAATTGCAAAAAAATATCATCTGCAAGGAAAACTGGGAAAATAATAACAAATGACTCAACAACTAACAGTTACCAAGCGCAACGGCCGTAAAGAACTTATAGATCTCGACAAGATCCACCGTGTTATAGACTGGGCTGCAGAAGGCCTAGAAAATGTCTCGGTATCCCAAGTCGAACTCAAGTCACACATCCAGTTTTATGACGGTATTCGTACTGATGATATTCACGAAACTATCATTAAAGCTGCGGCAGATCTGATCTCAGAAGAAACGCCAGACTACCAATACCTTGCTGCTCGATTGGCAATTTTCCACCTTCGTAAAAAAGCCTATGGTCAATTTGAGCCACCAACATTATTTAACCATGTAAAAAACTTGGTTGAAAAAGGTAAGTACGATAGTCATCTACTTGACGATTACACCGAAGAAGAATTTGCAGTGATGGATACGTTTATCGATCACTGGCGCGACATGAATTTTTCTTATGCTGCGGTTAAACAACTTGAAGGTAAATACCTCGTTCAAAACCGAGTATCTGGTGAAATTTTTGAAAGTGCACAATTCCTGTATTTATTAATTGCAGCTGCATTATTTAATAAATATCCAAAAGAAACGCGTCTTGATTACATTAAGCGTTTTTATGATGCTTCATCAACATTCAAAATTTCATTACCTACACCGATTATGTCTGGTGTACGTACACCTACACGTCAATTTAGCTCATGTGTATTGATCGAATGTGATGATAGCCTTGATTCAATTAACGCAACAGCAAGCTCTATTGTACGCTATGTATCACAACGGGCAGGGATTGGGATTAATGCAGGTCGAATTCGTGCACTAGGATCTGAAATCCGTGGTGGTGAAGCATTCCACACTGGTTGTATCCCTTTCTACAAATACTTCCAAACAGCAGTTAAATGCTGTTCTCAAGGTGGTGTTCGTGGTGGTGCAGCAACATTGTTCTACCCTATTTGGCACCGTGAAGTTGAATCACTATTAGTGTTAAAGAATAACCGTGGTGTTGAAGAAAACCGTGTTCGTCATATGGACTACGGTGTACAAATCAACCGTCTAATGTATACCCGTTTGATCAAAGGCCAGAATATTTCATTATTCTCTCCTTCTGATGTTCCTGGGCTATACGATGCGTTTTTTGCAGACCAAGTTGAATTTGAACGCCTATATAACTTGTATGAGCAAGACGACAGCATCAAAAAACAATCGATCAAAGCAATCGAATTGTTTTCATTATTGATGCAAGAGCGTGCTTCAACAGGTCGCATCTATATTCAGAACGTTGACCACTGTAATACGCACAGTCCATTTGATCCTGCAATAGCGCCAATTCGTCAATCAAACTTATGCCTTGAGATTGCATTACCAACCAAGCCATTAAAGAATGTTGAAGACGAAAATGGTGAGATCGCATTATGCACATTATCTGCATTTAACTTAGGTGCGATTGATAGCTTAGATGACTTAGAAGAACTTGCAGAGCTGACGGTTCGTGCACTTGATGCACTATTAGATTATCAAGACTACCCATTACCAGCAGCACGCCGTTCGACCATGAATCGCCGTACTTTAGGTGTTGGTGTAATTAACTTCGCTTACTACCTCGCTAAACATGGCGTACGTTACTCTGATGGTAGTGCGAATAATCTAACCCATGAAGCTTTTGAAGCGATTCAATATTACTTATTGAAAGCATCGGTAAATTTAGCCAAAGAGCAAGGTCCATGTCCGTTATTTAACGAAACGACCTATGCCCAGGGTATTTTACCTATCGATACTTATAAAAAAGAAATCGATAATATTTGCAGTGCCGACTTACATTATGATTGGGAAACATTACGCGAAGAGATCAAAACTCATGGTCTGCGTAACTCAACCCTTTCTGCACTTATGCCATCAGAAACATCATCGCAGATTTCAAATGCGACTAATGGTATTGAGCCGCCACGTGGATACGTTTCCGTTAAAGCATCGAAAGATGGTATCCTCAAGCAAGTTGTTCCTGAGTTTGCTAAATACAAAGACAACTATGAGTTACTTTGGAACATTGGCAGCAACGATGGCTACCTACAACTTGTTGGCATTATGCAGAAGTTTATTGATCAGGCTATTTCAGCAAATACGAACTATGACCCAAGTAAGCAACCTGGCGGCAGAGTTCCAATGAAACTGCTATTAAAAGATCTGCTAAATGCTTATAAATTAGGTGTTAAGACACTGTACTACCATAACACTCGCGATGGCGCAGCAGACAGCCAAAGCGATCTAAGTGATGATGATTGTACAAGTTGTAAAATTTAAATATTAAAAGGGAGCCGATGGCTCCCCTTTGATTTGAGGATATCATGGCCTACAGTACTTTTTGTCAAACAAGCAACGATCAACTTAAAGAACCAATGTTCTTTGGGCAATCTGTTAATGTTGCGCGTTATGACCAGCAAAAATTTGAAATTTTTGAAAAACTTATCGAAAAACAGTTATCTTTCTTTTGGCGTCCAGAGGAAGTTGATGTATCGGGTGATCGCATTGATTACAATAATTTACCCGATCATGAAAAACATATTTTCATCAGTAATTTAAAATACCAAACATTACTTGATTCTATTCAAGGACGTAGCCCAAACGTCGCATTATTGCCAATCGTTTCACTGCCAGAATTAGAAACATGGATTGAAACATGGTCGTTTTCAGAAACGATCCACTCACGCTCTTACACACATATTATTCGTAACATTGTGAATAATCCGTCGATTATTTTTGATGATATTGTTCGTAACGAACACATCATTAAGCGTGCTGGTGACATTTCTAAATACTATGATGATTTAATCACAGCAACCAATGACTATCATCGTTACGGTGAAGGTCAGCATTCTGCCGATGGTATTGCTTTCACTGTTGATTTACATGAAATCAAAAAGAAACTGTACTTGTGCCTAATGTCAGTCAATGCATTAGAAGCGATCCGTTTCTATGTCAGCTTTGCATGTTCATTTGCTTTTGCTGAACGTGAAGTGATGGAAGGCAATGCAAAAATTATAAAGCTAATTGCACGTGATGAAGCATTACACCTAACAGGTACTCAACATATGTTGAACTTGTTGCGTAATGGCCATGACGATCCACAAATGGCAATCATTGCAGCAGAATGTGAAGAAGAATGTTTTAGCATCTTTAAAGCCGCAGCTGAGCAAGAAAAAGAGTGGGCTGAATACCTGTTCAAAGATGGCTCTATGATTGGCCTAAACAAAGAGATTTTGTGTCAATACGTAGAGTACATCACAAATCTACGTATGGCTGCAGTTGGTTTACGCTCTGCTTATGATGGTGCCAACCAAAATCCAATTCCATGGATCAACTCTTGGTTATCGTCAGATAACGTACAAGTTGCACCTCAAGAAGCCGAAATCAGCTCCTATCTTGTTGGTCAAATCGACAATGATATTAGCGCTGATGATCTTGGTGACTTTGAGTTGTGAGTCAACTAACCATTACGGTTAACGGTATTAAGGTTTGTGGTAATCGCCACGAACCTTTATTAACCCAGTTAGAAAAAGCCGGTATTAAACCTGAATATCAATGTCGCAATGGCATGTGTGGCGCTTGTCGTTGCAAACTCGTTTCAGGCACAGTAACTCAACCAGAAACATTGGCTTTTGTTGGCCCAAATGAAGTTTTAAGTTGTTGTTCAATACCACAACAAAATATTGAAATTAATTTTGATTACCAATTAAATACTCAACAACCTTTTAAAACTAAAATAGCCCTTTAACGTTATCTGATTATTTAGATCAAGATAAACAATAAAGAGCTATTTTTTATTGTTTGTAAGTGGTGTAACTAACTACTTCACACACATTACATGATAAACACCATCTTCAACTTCAGTCCCTTCCGTTTCATGTTCAAAGCCTGGGAATTCTTTATCCCAAATTTCTAAACTGTGCAAATAACCGATTTGAGGGCTATTGGCATCACCAAAGTTCTCACCAGACATTAGCATTGGAATACCCGGTGGATACGGAATAACAGCATTTGCAGCAATACGCCCTTGCAGTTTATTGGATGGCACCATTTCTACATTATCATCCACAATAGCTTCAAATGCAGCACGAGGAGTAATATCCGCTTTGGGTAACGTCGAATAAGCCGCATTCAACATTTCTGATGGGGTATGGGTTTTTAAATAAGTAAACATTTTGTCACCCAAATCTTTCAGCCCTAAATCACCATACACTTTCGGATGACTCGCAGCCAAATCAGGTAACACTGATTTTAATGGGGTATTGTTGTCATAATGGGTTTTAAAACTCAGCAAGGTATTAACTAAAGTCGCCCACTTACCTTTGGTTATCCCCATTGAGAATAAGAACATCACTTGAAAATCCGTGGTACGGGTTGGCACAATACCAAAACGGGTTAAATATTGGGTCACTAACGCGGCGGGAACACCAGTATCAAGTAACTTGCCATCATCCCCCATTCCTGGCGCTAAGATACTGACCTTAATCGGATCGAGCATGCACCAATCTTTAGGAATATCGTCAAAACCATGCCACTTATCGCCCGGTTTCATGATCCAAAAATCTTGTGTTGTTGCTAATAATTCTGCAGGAGCATCCTCAAAACCATATTCAATCCCAGTATCAGGATCAATAATAGATTCTGCATTCCATGGTTTAAAGAACCAATCACCATCAGCGACAAACTCACGGTGTAAACGTCCCATTGCCTGACGATAATCTACCGCTTCTTTGATAACTTCATTGGTTAATGATTCACCACGGTTACCCGCCATTTGTGACACTGCAATATCATTTGAAACACTAATAGCATATAGTGGCGATGTAGTTGCATGCATCATGTATGACTGATTAAAGCGTTCAAAATTAATATGATCTTTACCATAGCGTACATGAATCCATGATGCTTGAGAAAGCGCATTTAATAATTTATGGGTTGAATGAGTGGCAAAAACCGTTGGCCCGTCGTCTGGCATTTCTTGAGGCTCACCTCGCATAGCAAAATGATCGGTATAAATAGGGTTGAAACGTGCATAGCCATACCATGCTTCATCAAAGTGAATACGGTTACTACTCTCACTTAAAATATCTTGTGCGCGCTTTGCGTTGTAACATAAACCATCATAAGTACAATTTGTAACAACAGCATATGTTGCCTTTCCACCGGCTTGAGCTTTTGTTAATTCACTACTTTCTGCTGATTTCTTTAGCCCTTCTGGCGACATTTGATCAGGGTAAATTGGACCAATAATGCCGTAACGATTGCGTGTTGGCACCATATAAACAGGCAATGCACCAGTTAACATTAATCCCTGCTCAATCGATTTATGACAATTTCTATCACAAATTGCTAATGTATTTTCTCTCATACAAATTTGCATGATAGTACGATTAGCCCCTGAAGTACCCGTTACTAATGAATAAGATTTATCAGCACCAAACACTTTTGCCGCATAATCCTCACTTTCACCAAAGGCACCAGTATGATCAAGCAATGAGCCCAATGAACCTCGCTCAATCCCCATATCTGAACGGAAAAGCCCTTCACCATAATAATTATAGAATCGTTGCCCTTCTGGTGTTTTTAGAAAACCTACCCCACCTTGGTGTCCAGGTGCTGCCCATGAATACTCATGAATACTGTCATACTTCATCATTGCATTAGCAAGTGGCGGTAATAACTGATCACGATAACGTTTCATGGCAGCAATTGCTCTACCTGCCATAAAATCAGAGGTATCTTCTAAAATCCATGCAAACTCACTCACTAATGACATCAAGTGACGATCGACGGTTAAGGTCATTTTCTTACGTTCCGCGAGTAAGAAAACAGGGACTCCTTGTTGGCGTTGGTTTAATTTTTCAATCAAAGAAAAGAACATATCATTCTCTTCTTGTTGCTGCCCCGTCATGCTCGATGTCAACATAAAGCAATCAATGGCCATATTAACGTTTAGCATCGAATAACAATCATCGTAAGTAGATGCTTTGGCAACAATAATCGATTCATCTTCAAATTGTTCAACTAATCGATCGATAGCATTTGCAACCACACCTGTAGCTTGAGAGTTATCAAAAATTAGCACTCTCATATGCTTACCATAATTCAACATATACAATCCTTTAATATCAGAATAATAATTAAAATTTCGTTAATACTATAAAATTCACGATGACACTTTATTATTTAACGCTTCTCGACTAGCAATAAACCCATAGAAGAAATAACCAATTAAAGTGATGATAGCGCCATAAAATACCGCTTCCTCACCAGTAGAATAAGCACCATATATACTATAGAGCACTGCTACCGACCCAATAATAATACCGTTCTTATATTCTTTTTGATCAACATTACTTTGTCTCATAATTATTCCGAGCGCTGTTAATGCTAATACATAAGGCACCATATTTATAAATACGGCTAAATTCACTAATACGTTAAATTGCTTTAATAGTGTTGGTGAAATAGTCATAACGGCAAGTAACAATTCAAAGGCTAGCATAATCATCATGCCTTTAAATGGTGCGTCATACTTATTTACATCACCAAAGATTTTAGGGAATAAACGCATATCTGCGGCAACTTTCGATACTTGAGCATTAGTAAATTGCCAACCTAGTAGCGATCCTACACAAGCCATAATCGCCATAGCCGTAATAATTTCACCAACCAATGGACTAAACATTTGAGCAAAAACAAGTCCAAAAGGAGAGTCCGATTTTGCTAAAATCTCATTAGGAATAATGCCTTGAATAACTGTTGTAGAAGCAATATAAGTCGCCGCTGAAAACACCGTGGCCAACATACATGCAAGAGGAACATTACGTTTGGGGTTTTCTACTGTACCTGAGTTAGCACCTGCGGATTCAATACCTAAAAAAGCCCACAACGTCAGTGCCATACCTGAATAGATCGCACTACCAACCGAGATATCATGCGGGTTCCAAGCTTCTTCGAAAACTTTTGCATCAAACCAAAACCAACCAATAATTGATAATCCCAGTACCGGAATGATAATACCCCACACTGTAATTGTAGATATTTGCCCAGTGATCTTAGCGCCTTTCACATTGGCAAACATAGTAATAATTAAAATGGAAATCACACCGACAAAAGTATGAATCGGAGTTTCTTTTAACCACGGAATAAAGTATTCCAAGTAACCAACACACGACACTGCAATAGCGACAGCACTAATAACAAGACACACATAGTAAGTATAAGAGGCAATAAAAAAACTGGATTTACCATGCGCTTTTTCAGCATAAGCAGACATACCGCCATCGTCAGTACAATACATACCACATTTAGCAAATGCATAGGCAATGGCTAAAGCTCCAATGGCTGTAACAACCCAAGCAAGTAGTGCGATCCCTCCTGTGGCAGCTAAACTGGAGGGCAATAATATTATCCCCGATCCCATCATATTAACGGTAACTATGGTCGTTAATCCCATTAGTCCCATTTTGTTACTATTTGAACTCATAGTGTAAACTACCTTATAGCTTAATTAATTATATTTAAAACCATATTATTAAAATGGAATTACCCATCACTGTGTTATATCGAAATAAGTATAATTTAAAAAATCAAGGTAGGTTTTTTTGTTAATGATATATTCTTATATTTTGACAAATATATAATTAAATGATATTTTTTTTGCGCATTTGAATTTTTTGAACTAGGTTAATTTGTTAATTGTTTAATAATCAACAATTAATACCCACAAAAAAAAAGCGTATAAAGGTAAATTTCCTTTATACGCCATAGTATATTTTTATTAAGCTTTTATTTTATTTTAAATGTCGCAATAATATCAGCGTTATTATTTTTAATACTTAATATATTATTATTAATGCTGTAGCTAGCAAATTCAGGTAACGCAGCTAAGAATGCTTGCTCTAACTCCATTCCTTCCATACACATTTTACGCGTTGACGCAGCTTGACCTACTGTTAGCGTTGTTGCTGTTTGTGCTTCTAATGCACCATGGAAATTATTACAGCCAGAAAAACCACTAACGCTATTTGTTGTAGCATCAAACTGAATAAAGGCATTATTACCACCAGCACCAGGCTGTACTGTTTGACCAGATAATGTCACTAGTTGCCATTGTGGACCAGCAAGTGTTGGTTGATTAGCTTGCGGAGCAGCATTCTGTGAGGGAGCTACACGATCTAATTTAACTTCTAATGGTTGTTTTGCATCAGTTGCAAACGGATCCATAGCCGACGTTGAAGTCATGATTAATTTATCATCAACTTTTACTGTGGCACGTACATTATAACGGTGATTCGCTTGTATTTTATTTGCGTCATAATTTAACGTAACGGGATAAGGTGGCGCACCTGCAATATCCATTGATTCAGTACTCAATGTTACTGATGGTGCATCTGCAAGAGACACATCTTCAAGAGCAACATTCAGCACCGCACCTGGTGGTAACATACGGCGATCTAAATAGATAACACTGACTTCTAATGGTTTCATATCGGCTTTTTCTGCTTTAACAACAGCTGTAGGTTGCTGAGGGGCCTTTACCGTTGCTTCATTATCATTACATGCTTGAAGCATCAGTGCTGATAATATTACTGATGTTGCTAATACTACTTTTTTTAGTTTGAAAGCCATTATTTTTCCTTAAATTTACATATGCTTATTTGAAGAAATTACGTTGCTTATTTTTGAGTGACTCATCATCAATATAAGCTTATTTTTAATTGTACAAGCGATGATTAGCCACTAAGTTGATTGAATGTTAGCACTTATCTTTGCAATAATACAGCATTCAAAATAACAAAAAAGCATACATAGTCGCAGTAATTATAAAATAACCATGCTATAGATGCTCACTTGCAACACGATCTAGTGACTCATAACACCCAAATATTTCTTTGCCTTGTAAATAGCGGCGCAACATATCAAACATAACCGTTGAGATGATCCAACGTCGATTATAATTACTATATTGACGCTTAAATATTAGCTGCTGACACCAACAACCATCAGGCGTTGTAAGGCCTAACATAAACCCACCTTCCGTTGATGATGGTCCTGTTGTTAATGTATATGTTGCAGGTGCATGCAAATGTAATCGTTGACCTCGTAATGCTATCAATGTTGAGAATTCAGCAGCACACGCATTATCGTCAATATCATCAGCCATCACTTCACTCACCGCTAATCGAGCACTCAATGAAGGTACATCTTGAAGCCAATTAATTGCAAATCCACCTGAGCTTTGTTCTGATAATGCTAACGTTGCATCATCAGCTAATAAGTCAGCAATGGCGTTCAGTAAACCCTCGCCTTCAGCTACAACATTATCACCCAGCAGTTCAGCCATTTGTGCCAACAATATCGGCACCTGAGTGTCATTTTGTGGTGCAAATAATTTTATTTCGATAAAAGGCAATGATGAGCGATAACCTAAGCTGCATGTTTCAGGCAACGTTAACGCTTGAAACAAATCACTAATACCCGATTCAGATAAGCCATAAGTGTACAGACGATGACAAACTTTACTATCTGACACAGTAAACATAGTTTTCAAACGCGGCAAAATTTGTTCACTCACCATAATCTTAAATTCACTCGGTACACCCGGAGTGAAAAATAACCATGCACGATTTAACTGCATCATAAACCCACATGCAGTACCAACAGGATTATCAATTAGCTCAGCACCTTCAGGTAACATCGCTTGTTTAAGATTAGCAGCAGGCATAACACGTCCTACTTGTTGATATTTGGCTGTCATTTCAGCCACCCAAGCATTTGATTGTTCCAAACCAACATTGGCAGCCATTGCCGCAGACGCTGCTGTAAGATCATCTGATGTTGGCCCTAAACCACCATTCACAATCACAATATCAGCACTAAGGCTGCACATTTCTATTTCTTTGGCTAATGCTTCATAGTTATCACCCACAGTAACTCGGCGTGTCATCGCAAAGCCTTGTTCAAAAAACTGTGCCGATAACCATGCCGCATTAGTATCGGTAATATCGCCATACAATACTTCTTCACCTGTACTGATCATCACTACACTGAGCATGGTTATTATGTCCTATAAAAGATTATGAATTAATTACAGTTTATGCTGAACATCACGCCATGGACAGAATATTATGCATCATCATTATTATTGATTTATTTTTCACATCACCAAACTAAGTGTAAACAAATATTGACACAATAAAGATAAGTTGACAGTCATAATCTCTATCGTTAATGTAGCACTTAGCAGCAAATTACCGTTAATTTACGATTATATTCAGCTTAGAGAGAGTAAACGTGCGAATTACCCATCCTAATACAGCCTATCGATAGCCACAGTGGCTAAATCTAGGTGTAAACATTTTATAACACTTCATCTCGATTATGCCATTGTGGCCTGCTTTATATATAGGGAGCGACCACAGGTGTATTTATACCCCCTCCCAAGTTAAATTTTTATCCTTCAGGGAGCGACATAATCATGTCTTTAAATAAAACATTCGGCAGTATGCTGATTATTGCAGGCACCACGATAGGTGCAGGTATGTTAGCCCTTCCTCTGGCATCTGCTGGGTTAGGATTTACCACCGCCACTATGATTATGGTGGGTATTTGGGCATTAATGACCTACACCGCATTATTAATGCTAGAAGTCCATCAACATGCAGATCCTTCTGCAACTTTAAATACGCTCGCTTACGAATTATTGGGTCGTAAAGGGCAAACCATCGCAACATTAGCAATGTTTTTCTTATTCTACGCATTATGTGCCGCTTACATTGCTGGTGGTGGTAGCCAATTAAGTGAAAAATTATCAAGCTGGTCAGGCACGACAATTGCTCCTCAAATTGGTGCCGTTATTTTCACGGTTGCGATTGCCAGTGTAGTATCAATCGGAACACACAGTGTTGATATGGTTAACCGTGTTCTATTTACAGCAAAAGTCATTGCTCTTGCAGTCATGTTGGGGTTATTACTGCCCTACGTTCAAGGACAGCATCTGGTTGAGATGCCAGTAGAGAAAGGATTAATTCTGTCAGCCTTGCCTGTTATTTTCACTTCTTTTGGCTTTCACGGTAGCATTCCTTCAATTGTTCGTTACATTGGCATTGATATCAAAGCATTGAAGAAAATCATGATCTTTGGATCTGCATTGCCACTCACCGTATATATCTTATGGCAGTTAGCCAGCCAAGGCATTATGGGGCAACCACAATTAATGGCGAATAGTACGCTTGGTGCATTTATTGGTAGCTTAAGTGAATTACTTCATAATCCAATGGTGGGACAATCAGTTTCTATCTTTGCAGACCTTGCTCTAGCAACATCTTTTCTTGGTGTAAGTTTAGGTTTGTTTGATTTTTTAGCTGACACACTTAATCGTGGTAATCATCTTTCAGGCCGTGGGCAAACCGCTTTAATCACATTTTTGCCTCCACTAGCTTTTGCTGTGTTCTACCCTCAAGGGTTTATTATGGCATTAGGTTATGCTGCTATTTCCCTTGTGATTTTGGCTATCTTTTTACCTGTAGCGATGGTTCGTGCACAACGAAAAGCACAACATGCAACAAATACTGTATCAGGCTATATTGTTAAAGGTGGTTCATTTTCTTTGGGGATAATAACCATTATCGGTATTATTATTATTACCGCTCAGTTATTGCAAATGGTTGGAGTAATACCAGCTGTTGGTTAATTATATTACTTGATTATTACTATTTTAACAGTAATCGTCAGATAGGCTCCTATACTTTAATATATTGAAGTATAGGAGCAACGTCATATTTAAAAATATAATCTAATTTCAGGAAGGCCTGTCTATCTGCAAATTTATACGAGCGAAAAAATGATATAAATAACGTTTATTTAATCTACGTAAGAAATGGGAAAACGCTCCATCTATATGAAGCTACATTTCATTGAGTAGATACAATGGCTGTTAAAAGCTCGATAAAAGAGACATATCACGTGATTAGAGAACAACATATTCCTCTTCACCTTGACCAGTTCTGTTTAAGATTTAATTATCGGCGCCAAGTTAACGATATATTCAATTCACTGATTAAATGCGGTACACAATCACCACCGATACCAAAGAAGTTATTAACATTGACTGAGTCACAATGATAATCAAGTAAGACTAAACATTATTTATATTTAACAACGCGACCATTATCAGTGAGTCCATTCGTTATAAATACTTTACCTTGATTTGAGATCAATACAGCTTCAATATCAGCCTGATGATTAAGGTAAAAGAGAGCATCATCTATAGAGGGTAAAAAGCCTGCGGTACTCCATATTTCACCATCAACAGACAGCTTTGAAATAATCGTCACACTCGCGATATTGCTTGAGATAGGCCTCCCTGTTTGTCCATCAAGAAGGTGATGGTATCGCTGACCATTGTATTCAAAATATCGTTCATTAATGCCAGATGTTACCATTGAGTAATCTCGTAAAGGTACAACTCGACAGATATCACCACGCGAAGTAGCCAGCGGGTTTTGAATACCAACATTCCATGTTTGAGAGATATTCTCAGGCGAATAACCAATGGTCAGTACATTACCACCAAGATTAATAAAGCCGTGCTCGACCCCGTTAGCAGTAAGAAAATCTTTTATCCGATCAGCAAAATACCCCTTGGCGATAGCACCTAAATCTATCTGCATACCAGCTTGAGAAAGGTATACCGACTGATAGTCATCATCTAGGATAATTTTCGATGGATCAACAAGTTGTAATTTTTCCGCAAGCTCCGCATCAGTGGGAAACTTGGCATCTTTAAAACCAATATGCCATGCTTTTACCAGTGGTCCAATCGCCACATTAAACGGATTTAGAGGATCGACACTGATCGATTTTGATTTCTTAATCAGCGCATAAAGATCCGGCTTTACACGGACAGGTCGAATGCCTGCGTGGTTGTTGACGCGCATAAGTTCAGATTGCGCCTGATTAACTGTAAAACGTTGAGTAAACTCTTGAAGTTGCAGATAACATTCTTTGATCAACCCTTCACCACGTTCATTATGAACCACAAGATCAATAAAGGTTCCCATCATAGGAAAACGCGTTTTATAACAGTGCATTAAGTCTATACTCGTTAAATAGTAAAAAGGGAAGCACATGCTTCCCTTTTGTCTCATTAAACGCGGTTAGATACGCTATCACCGGCTATACGGCCATACGTGAAGATATCTATCAACGCATTACCACCTAAACGGTTACCAGCATGAATACCACCTGTTACTTCACCCGCGGCATATAGCCCAGAAATTGGTGCCCCTGTTTTATCCAATACACACGCTTTAGTATTAATCTTTAAGCCACCCATCGTATGGTGAACCGATGGCTTACGTGGCGTTGCATAGAACGGTGCTTTTCCCACTTTTAAGCCAAGTGCACCTTTGTGGAATTCAGGATCACGCCCTTCATCAACGTAGCTGTTATAACGGCGAATTGTTTCTATTAACGCTTCCGTCGGCACATTAATTTTCTGAGCTAATTCTTCAATTGAATCCGCTTTAATAATAATACCTTCTTCGATCTCACGCTCAATGGTTTCATCTGTGGTGTTAGCCGCCGTTTTACGGATAGCTTCATCGGCAATCATGTAAACCACACCGCCATTATCGAAGAACGAGCGAGAAAGCACGTCTCGACTTTCACATTCATCGACAAAGCGCTTGCCTTGATTGTTAACAAAAACAAAGTTTTCAGGTGGAACAATAAGACCTGTTAATAACGCACCAGATTTAGGATCACCAATAGGCATTAACTGAACATATTCCATACCCACTAAATCGGCACCTACTTTTTCACCGATTTCAATACCATCACCAATAAGTGCAGGTGAGTTGGTTGTTTTAATATCATCAGCAATCTCGTTCCAGTAGTTATTGTATTTTTGCAGCATTTTCGTATTTGCACCAAAACCACCAGAAGCCAGTACAACACCACAATTAGTGGTCAATACATATTTTGTACCGTCTGAATGAGTTGCTTTAATACCAACTACTTTTCCATCATCAACAATCAATTCTTCAGCTCGCGCATCCGTAATGATATGTCCACCTTGGGCAATCACTTGCTTTTGAAGTTTTTCGACAAACTCAACACCTTTAGGACGATTCGGTTTGTGCGCACGGCGCCATAAAGCACCAACAGCGATATCCACCATGCCACGGTTAAAGTCGATACCTTTTTCAGTTAACCAATCAATCGATTCCATCGCACGACTTGTTAACGTCTGTACCAAATCGTATTGACCGTGAATTAACTCACCATTAAGGTTAGTGCGTTTACCACCTAGGTATGTCTGAATTAGGTGCAGTTCAACTGAATCAAACAGGTAATTTTTCCCACTTTCAGTATCAAGGAAATAATTTGCCAATTGATCTTTCAGTGTACGGAAATCGGCAAGATATTCTTCTGCAATATCTGACTCAGGTGTAGCGACAATCGCTTTAAGGTAATCCACTTCACCAGCAATCGCAGGGAAATCTTTTACCCACTTAGGCTCTGCTGCATTCACCCAACCGCCTGTACGTACAGTGTTACCACCAACAGCAGGGAATTTTTCAAGCAGAATAACAGATTTGCCATTATCTAAAGCGGTAAGCGCTGCACTTAAACCTGCGCCACCGCCACCAACAACAACAACATCGACAGTTTTTTCGATAACTTCTGTTGACCATTCAACCGCTTCACGTGCTTTACAACGAAGCGCTTCAGAGTTACCACCAGCTAAATCAACAGCATCAGATACACCGTCAATAACCGCTTGGCTACTCACTGTCGCACCAGAAATTACATCAATATTGAGAGTTTGGCCTTCCATAATCTGTTGCGGAATACGCTCAAACGCAGGGTTAGCAATACCGTCTGACTCTTTTGAAGAATCAACGATAATATCGAGGATCTTGTCGTCTGAGAACGTTACTGTTACCGGTAGTTTGCCATTGTGCCCGTAGCCATAAGCGATGTACTCACCAGGCTCAAAGCTGATCTCAACGTTTTGTAATTCTTTAATACGCTGATGCTTTAATGCCTCAGCCTTACTATCAACAATCATGTAGTCCATGATTTCCCAAAGTGGTGTTGGGATCTTTAGTTGATATTGTTGCTCGATATCAGCGAATTCGGCACATTCTTCACCATTGATCGCTTTTGTCGCCCATGTTGGCTCAACAAGGAAACCTTTACCCACACTCACCATGTCGTAGCCTTGCGCTAACGCTTGATTAGCATCAGAACGCTGAGCGATACCACCAACACCTATTACAGGGATTTTGGCAACATTTTCAGACTCAAGCGCATGGTATTTACGAATAAGTAGTTCTTTATCTTCAGGGGTTACAATCGAATTGCGAGCATAATTCCCCATAGAAAAATGAAAATAATCAAGACCACTCATCGCCAACTTATCAAGCAAGTACATGGTATCTTCGAAACGAATACCAGGCTCTTCGATTTCTTCAGGAGAAAAACGGTAACCAATAATAAAATCATCGCGTTGATGATCAGCGACAACTTTTTTCGCTCCATTTAAAACAGCAAGAGGAAATGCAGTACGCTTTTCAATATCACCGCCCCATTTATCATTTCGACGGTTTGAGTGCGGAGAGAAGAACTGTTGAATAATGTATGTATTAGCGCCATGGATCTCAACCCCATCAAAACCCGCAACGATTGCACGATTAACAGCATTAGAAAAAGCGTCAATCATAAAGCCAATTTGCTCTTTCGTCATCTCAAGTGGTGTTTCTGCATTATCACGAAGCGCAGCAATAGGGCTTGCAGAAATAGGTTGATGACCACCATTGTATTCGCCGTTTGCCATACGACCAGCATGATAGATCTGAAGAATGGCCTTTGAGCCTTTCTCTTTAATTGCTGATGCTAACTTCTTAAGCCCAGCGATCTTACTATCGGTATTGATGCCCAATGCACCGGGAAATGCTCTTCCGTAATTTTCGACAAACGCACTTTCAACAATAACTGCACCAGCATCGCCTGAGCGAGCAGAATAATAGTTGATCATTTCTTGCGTAACACCACCATCAAAAAAAGCAGATTGAATGGTCATAGGTGCCATAACAATGCGATTTTTAAGTTTTGCTTGTGATAAGCCTAATTGAATTTCATCTGTTAAATTATTCACTGATTCATATTCCAATATAATTTAATACTTATATAAAAAATCACTAAATATACAAATAGCTTTAAGTGATTTTTGAAATAAGAACTGAAGCAATTAAGTAATAATGAATAAAATTACTACAGGGATAGCTTATAGTAAAATGATACATCTGCATTTAATTCATGCACAATATTCATAAACCCATTAATATCTATCATTCTAAATTAACATTAAAAATCAAATAAAAACAAGGCAACACAAGCCGGCTATTAGCATTATTTAATAGCCATAATTAAATAACCCTCCATGTATTAACAGCTTGTAACATATAATTAAAACAACATCTAATAACATAATCCAATTTCATAAAAGCATCTCTATGCTCGAATTTATGCAAATATACAGAATTAAAAAACAATGTAGAGAACATCATTTAATCTGTATTAAAATAATAACATTCTCTATTAATATGAAGCCACATTTCATGGATATATATTATAATTAGTCATATTAAAAATTCGATAAAAGGGACATATCACGCAATTAGAGAAAAACATATCCTCGTTATCTTGGTGAATTCTGTTTTAGATTTAATAATCAGTACCTAGTTGAAGACATCTTCATACACTGATTAAATATCGTGCAAAATCAACACTGATACCAGAGAAATCATTAACCTTGGCTAAATATCAATAGTAATCATCGGTTACATTAATAAATACAGTATTTATATATCAAAACATGGACTAATATCACGTAGTTATCATAATATCATGTTTAATTTTTCCATTTCAGCTACTATTTTAAAACTAACACCTTAATAAAAAGAAAGAAGTTGGAGATGGATCCATTCTCACCGCTCTATTATCTCCAAAACCCAATCTGGGTATTTGATGTTGATAATAAAAAAATTCTATGGGCAAATGATAAATCATTACGTTTATGGGAAGCGACATCTATTGAAGAACTTTTAAATCGTGATTTAGGTCAAGATATGTCTGCAGCCGCCGCTGCAACATTATTAGAATACCAACAAACATTTAAATTAAATAAAACAATTAAAACATGGTGGCGATTCAATCCTAAACAAATAACTAAAAATATGTTGTGCTTATTTTCAGGTATTCCACTAACTGATGGCCGCATGGCTATGCTTGTAGAAGTGATTGCTGATGAATCCTCTCTACGTCGAGATTTGGCCTTTTCTGATTGTTCAAATTTAGCTCTTTTGTTTAATGGAGATGGCACTTTTATTAGTTCAAACGCTGCTTTTTCAAGTTGTTACGGTGAAAATTTAGTTGATCTTTCAGAGTTCATTGGTGATATTGCCATTGCACAACAATGGCTAGAAAATGCTAAAAAAAATAACAGTTTTAAGTGCAATCGCTTATGTTGGACAGGTCAACGCCACAATTGGTTTGATATTGAAGCAAAATGGTTAAACGATAATTCACAATTATTATTACAACTAGTGAATGTCACCAAAGATAAAGAAAAACTGAATAAAGAAAAATATAATGCTGAGCATGATTTTCTAACAGGATTAATGAACCGACGTGGTATTTCTGCTGCATTAAAAGCTAGTCATCACCATCGTTCCCATTATAGTTTATTATTTCTTGATCTTGATGGTTTTAAACTTGTTAATGATTCTTATGGCCATGCTGCAGGCGATAAATTACTTCGAGCAGTCGCTATCCGTCTATTAAACGTCGTGAAAGATAAAGGTCTTGTCGCTCGTTTTGGTGGTGATGAATTTATAATTCAAATAGAGAAGCGTAATTATACCACCATCGAAAACTTTACCGATCAAATAATAAAAACATTAAGTCGCCCTTTCCATATTAAAGATATTGGTGAACTCTCTATCAGCTGCAGTATTGGTACTGCAAATTACCCCGATGACGCTAATAATTTTGATACGCTTATCACTCAAGCAGATATGGCAATGCACCGGGCAAAACAAAGAGGCCGTAATTGCTATTATCCTTTTTTACAAGAAATGGCCGATGCGCTATATCGTAAAATGACCTTACGTCATCATTTATCTCAAGCTCTCGAAAACCATGATTTTGAACTATATTATCAGCCAATTATTGATTTAAATAGCCAACAATTAAAAGGATTTGAAGCATTAATCCGTTGGCATGATGAATTACTCGGCCAAGTTTCACCAGCAGAATTTATTCCATTAGCTGAAGAAACGGGCCAAATAGTACCGTTAGGGCTCTGGATATTACACAGTGCCTGTCAACAACTAGCCTATTGGACCCAACGGTATGCTCAGCCATTTATTATTAGCATTAACCTCTCACGTGCACAATTACAGCCAAATATTGCCCAGACAATTGAACAAATCATTCGTCAATATAATGTCAATCCATCTCAGCTTGCTTTAGAGATTACTGAATCTACCATGCTACAAGATTATTGTGAAACCAAGCCCTGCTTAGATGCATTAGCTGCAATGGGAATTGAACTCTATTTAGATGATTTTGGTACAGGCTATTCTTCTTTATCACAATTACATGAGTTACCAATTAGTACGGTGAAGCTTGATCAAAGTTTTATCCAGGGCGAACACTCCAGCAATAAAGTGATCATTGAAGCAACCAAAGCTATTTGTGACAAACTCAATTTAAAAATAGTGGCAGAGGGGGTAGAAACGCAGGCACAGCTTAATTATATCAACCAATGTGGTTTTGATTATTGTCAGGGATATTTCTTTAGCAGACCTCTGCCAGTTTATGAACTTGAAGAAAAGTATTTTCACACCCCTGAAATGAGCATGGCCGCACAATCATAGTAATATACTATTCCCTATCATTAATTTGATAGGGAACCTACTGTGTCGTCTAGGCGATATCCCGTCGCTCAGCATGAATTAATAAATTACGTGGCGTTATTGGTTTATCACAAAAAGTACCAAGCACAACCTCATAACCCTGCTCTTCAAGAAAACAAACGCGATCAAGTGCTAGCCAAATTTCAAGTGGTCGTCGAAATAATTGTCGAACTAATTCCATTCGTTCAATAATAGAAAATCGTTTTTCACCTTGGCGCTGCCACTTATCAAAATTAATATTCTCAGGTAACTGTACACCTCTTCTTGCGGCAGCCCACACACAAAAGGCTTCAAACCCTTGGTTAAGCAATGCTTTTTGTACATTTGGTACAGAAAGGTATGTCTCAGTTTGGCTAACTTCTCGCTGTAATAAATCAAATCCTAATCGAAAGCTCACTTCCACAAAGCGCAGTTGCTTAACTCGATTACCTGCAGTAACGGTTTCTTGCAAAGGAAGTCGTAAATCATGCTTAGATAGAACCAAGGTACTTGTTTTCGCAATCGTAGACATTGGTTGATAATGTGATTGACGAATGAGGTGATAACAGCACGGTGAAATACTCACTGCTGCCCCTTTATTAGCAGCGACCCGTTGCAGTAATGATACATGCAAATCACCACAAGCATGTAATGCAACTGCATGTTGGCGAGTCGTGATTGCGTTATCACTCTCACGACTAAATGCATCTGCATGAATAAAATTAATCGCTAACCCCAATTGCTTTGCCGCTTTTTCGCCATCAATGCATAATTGTGATTGCCATTCAAGGCTCGTCACTGGCTGTTGGTGCGATGCTGCCAATACACGTCCTAGATACCCCTTACCCGCACACCACTCTAACCATGGCAATCCTAAAGGTGGTAACACCTCATTGAAGGCGATAATTTGCTGCCACTTACGACCAGGAATACCACTATCAAACCCTTGTGGTACTGATCTGTCAGTACGCGTTAAAGGTTGGATTTTACTAACAAGTTGAGTTAATGCTTCTACATCATCAATCCAGGGCATTAGAGCTGTTGTTAATGCATTGATATCATAACTTAATACCTGTAACTGGTTGTCATCTAAAGCTGTTAACCATTGGCAAAATGGCAAATTTTGATGCCAAACAAAGCCACGTTCAACAAAAGGCATAAACTGCCAAAATTGCCTGTTTTTTACCAATAAAGCATCGAGATGACGAAAAAGCTCAACGTAGTTAGACATAAACAACCATTAACCGACCTAAAGTTGGGGGCTAGTGTATATCAAGCTTACGTTTGACACATTAACCAAATAAAAAAACCGCTATCACTAGCGGTTTCAATGATGTTAATAACAACTCAGACGTTATCTAACCGGTAATTCCATTGAAGCAAACATATCATTTATTTCTGCAGCATTTTTTAATGCGATAGCCTGATCAACAACATTACGAGTAAGATGAGGTGCAAAACGTTCCATAAAATCATACATATAAGTACGTAAGAATGTCCCTTTTTTGAAACCTATCATCGTCGTACTTGAATCAAAAATATGACTCGCATCCAGAGCAACTAAATCATCATCAGCGTTAGGGTCCATTGCCATACTTGCAATAACACCGACACCTAGGCCTAAACGAACATAGGTTTTAATCACATCAGCATCTGTTGCCGTAAATACAATTCTTGGTGTTAGACCTGAACGGTTAAATGCACTATCAAGTTCAGAACGGCCAGTAAAGCCAAACACATAAGTCACTAATGAATAAGCAGCTAAATCGTGAATAGTAATAGTAGGTTTAGTCGCAAGAGGATGATCTTTACGTACCACAATTGAGCGATTCCAATAATAACAAGGCAACATAATCATATCTTGATATAAATGTAGCGCTTCTGTTGCTATAGCGAAATCAGAATTTCCTTTACCCACAGCATCTGCAATTTGACTTGGCGTTCCTTGATGCATGTGTAATGAAACTTTAGGAAATCTCGTTGTAAAACCTTGAATCACATCAGGCAATGCATAGCGTGCTTGAGTATGTGTCGTCGCAATATTTAGCGTTCCCATTTCCGGATGAGTATGCTCACTCGCAACCGCTTTAATACTTTCAACACGAGATAAAATATCACGTGAAATGCGTACGATATCTTCGCCAGCTGATGTTACTTTCGTTAAATGTTTACCACTACGTTCAAAAATCTGAATACCTAATTCATCTTCCAATAAACGTACTTGCTTACTAATACCCGGTTGAGACGTATATAAACTCTCTGCGGTAGATGAAACATTGAGGTTATGATTTACGACCTCAACAATATAACGTAATTGTTGTAATTTCATGGTCTCGCCCAATCAATAATCCGTTACCTTTCATACTTAGTCCTAAAATCTTCAACTGATTTTCATCTCAAAGCATGATCGTGCAACCATGTAATAAATATTTTATATATTGAATTAACGTTGTTTCATAGTATTTATTTACTTTACACCATAAAAATACTATTTCATCATCAAATAAGCATGAAGCAATGTTAAAACTTTATATTCCAAGTCTTTTTTATTGCCGGAAAATAACACTCATTGTTACGTTGTAATGCTGCATGTTGAAGTAATTTCAGCATAAAAACAAAGCATTTAAATTAAAAAACCATATCTTTCTCTATCACGTTATTTAGTTAGCATTTTTTACTAACAAACTACCACCAAACAACGAGATAGTGTATCTTCCTAAGTAATACATCAACCATGGAAGATAGACACACTTTATGAGTATCCCTCTCGTTATTGGCTTAATCAGTCTTCTGCTAATTCTAGTTATTGGCTACAGCATTATCATTCAATACCGGCAACGGCTAGAAAATGCTAAACAGCAAGAATTGGCAAAGCAAGTCGCAATCATTGACGCCACAGAAGAACTCATTAGTAATGCGAGTCATTTACCTTATAGTAAAGAGCTCTTAGTTTGTCTCAATAAACGCATTCTTTATGCACTTGAAACTATTGCTGAAGTTGACACTAAAGATCGTTCATTGAAACAACGCATCCATCATGTAACCGAACAAATATCACATTTAGAAACACACTTTGATCAAACCAATGTTGTCCCTTTCCAAGTGCCTAATTCAGATCGCCAAGCCATTGGTATGTTACAGCTCGTAAAGCGTTTAAAGAGTGTAATTAAAGGAGAGCATGGTAAAGGTCGTATTGCCACTCAAGCCTATGTGCTTGAAAATACGCGCTTAGAAAACATGCAATTAAGAATTAATATTGAAAACGTCGTTAAGCGCGCTAATGATGCTCGCTTAAAACGTCAATTTGGTACAGCTAAACAATTACTAAAGAAAGGGATTGATGTTCTATCTTCTCGTAATGATGAGTATGCAACAAAAGCGCAGCAGAAACTTCAATACATGCTCAATGAAATTGATAATAATATGAGTGTCAGTAGTGAACAAGAACGACAACAATTACTCGACAAAGATAATGATGAATTAGATGTGTTATTTCAGCCAAAACGGAAATGGTGATTTAATTCTCTTTGTCTTACACTAGCTCAACGATAAAGGTCGCCATCGCGGCCTTTTTTACGCCTTCGATAATAATAAATAAAGACATGCCTTATGGATAACGACAACACTCAACAAATGGTTAAGGAATTACTCAAGCCTATTAACCAATTTCTTCAATGTGAGACCCCTGATAGCTGGATTAATGAAGCCATTAAACCTGAGAATTTGATCCCATTATTAGTCGATCACTGTAATTGTGAATTAAAAGCAAGTCAGACTGCGATGTTTATGGTGCGTAAATACGCGGTTGACAAACAGAGTGGTGAAGCACTAATGGCATGGGCAAAACCTTATGAAGATTTTGTTTACGGTGGAAATAACCGCTCAACAGCCCAGTTTCACAGTAAAAAAAATGGCCTACTCGCCCCACTAACACCGCGCAGTGATTTTTATCATGGCCAAGAATTAATCGATAAAATGGTACGATTAATTAAAGAAGAGTTTCATCATTTTGAGCAAGTGTTAGAGATCATGGATAAGCGTGGTATTCCTTATAGTAACCTTCATGCTGGTCGTTATGCTAAAGGGTTAATGAAAGCCGTACGTACTCATGAGCCAGCAACCTTAATTGATAAACTGATTGTAGGTGCATACATAGAAGCACGCTCTTGTGAGCGATTTGCCAAACTTGCCCCTTATTTAGATTCCGAATTAAGGAAGTTTTATATCTCGTTATTGCGCTCAGAAGCGCGCCATTATCAAGATTACCTAACTCTGGCTGAAAAAATTGCGGGAACAAATATTGCCGATCGTATTCGAGTAATTGGCAGCAAAGAAGCAGAGTTAATTACCACTCCTGATGATACTTTCCGTTTTCACAGTGGTATTCCTATCACCGCTATAACTTGTGTTTAAAATCATAAGATCACTAACACCTACAAAAAAACCGCCAAATTTGGCGGTTTTTTTAATCACAGAATAACGAATTACTCTTCTTCTGCTGATTTTTCTTTTTTAGGCTTTTTACGCTTATCGGTAATTTCCCACTTACCGTCCACAAATAGACCCGTCCAGCCTGTTGGCTTACCGTCTACTTCTGAACGCACGTAATTCTCTTTGGTTTTACGTGAGAAGCGAATCACTGTTGGTAGACCATCAGGGTCAGCCACAGGCGCATCGGTTAAGTATAAGAACTTAGATGATAAACGCTCTTTAAAGCGTACAAGCTCTTCCACTAACGGTGCACGTGTTTCACGTGACTTAGGGAACGTACTCGCTGCCATGAACAAACCAGACGCACCATCACGTAAAACGAAGTACGCGTTAGTGTCTTGTGTACATGGAATTTCTGGCAAATGTACAGGATCTTCTTTTGGTGGCGCAACTTCGCCATTCTTTAGAATCTTACGGGTATTCTTACACTCTTCGTTAGTACACCCCATGTACTTACCAAAACGACCGTTCTTCAGTTCCATATCAGAACCACACTTGTCGCATTCAATCAGCGGGCCTTCATAGCCTTTAAGCTTGAACTCACCTTTTTCAACAATGTAACCATCACAGCTTGGGTTATTACCACAAACGTGCAGCTTACGATCTTGATCAATAAGGTAAGCATCCATTGCCGTGTTACAAATAGGACAACGTTTTTTAGCGCGTAATGCAGCTGTTTCAACGTCTTCCTCTAGAACATTAACAATGCCTTCTTCACTGCCTAAGTTGATCGTTGTTTTACAACGCTCTTTAGGTGGCAATGCATAGCCAGAACAACCAAGGAAAACACCTGTTGATGCAGTACGAATACCCATAGGTCGTGAACATGTCGGACATTGAATATCCGTTAGCACGATATTATTAGGCTGCATACCACCTTCTGCTTCATCTAGCTCTGCTTTTTGAAGCTCGGCCGTGAAATCAGAGAAGAACTCATCGAGTACTTTCTTCCAGTTTTTCTCACCTTCTGCGATTTTATCGAGATTACCTTCCATACGGGCAGTAAAATCAAAATCCATCAAATCAGGAAAACTATTGTCTAAACGGTCAGAAACAATCTCGCCCATCTTTTCAGCATAGAAACGACGTTGATCTACACGTACATAACCACGATCTTGAATGGTTGAAATAATCGACGCATACGTTGATGGACGACCAATGCCACGCTTTTCAAGTTCTTTCACCAATGCCGCTTCTGTAAAGCGTGCTGGCGGCTTAGTAAAGTGCTGCTTAGGCTCAAGTTGCTCTAACTTCAGTACATCGCCTACGTTAACTTCAGGTAATGTTGTATCTTCATTTTTACCTGACGGACGCTGTACTAATGTCCAACCAGCAAAACGTAAAGTACGGCCTTTCGCTTTTAGCAAGAAATCCCCTGCTTTAACGTTGATTGTACTTGAGTCATATTTTGCTGGCATCATCTGACAAGACACAAATTGACGCCAAATTAAGTCATACAACTTAACTGCATCTTGATCCATGCCTTCTAAATTTTCAGCCTTCACTTCTACGTTTGAAGGACGAATTGCTTCGTGCGCTTCTTGCGCATTTTTCTTACTGCCATAAACATTAGCATTTTCAGGTAAATACTCATTACCATACTCATTACCAATTAGCTCACGCGCTGCTTCAACGGCCTCTTTTGAAAGGTTAGTCGAGTCAGTACGCATGTAAGTAATATAACCCGCTTCATATAGGCGCTGTGCAAGGCCCATAGTGCGCTTAACACCATAACCTAGACGTGTACTTGCCGCCTGCTGAAGTGTAGAGGTGATATAAGGCGCAGAGGGCTTGCTGCTAGTTGGGCGATCTTCACGCTCAATCACTTCATACGCTGCTTTTTCAAGTAGCGCATGGGCAGCCATCGTATCGACTTTATTTTCAGGACGGAATGCTTTACCCGCCTGTTGTGCAACCATTAACCGTAAAGCGTCTTTGCCTACCGTTAGTGTATCTGCATGAATATCCCAGAACTCTTCGGGATCAAATGCATTGATTTCATGTTCGCGCTCAACAATCAGTTTTACCGCAACTGACTGTACACGACCAGCAGATAGACCACGGGCGACTTTTTTCCACAATAGTGGTGATACCATGAAGCCAACAACACGATCGAGGAAGCGACGTGCTTGTTGCGCATTCACGCCATCAATATTCAATTCACCTGGTTGTTCAAATGCTTGTTGAATAGCATTTTTAGTGATTTCGTTAAAGACAACTCGTTTATAGCGTGATTCATCGCCACCGATGATCTCACGAAGGTGCCACGCAATGGCTTCTCCTTCGCGGTCTAAATCCGTTGCGAGATAGATACAATCAGCATCTTCAGCTAATTTTTGAAGCTCACTAACAACTTTTTCTTTGCCAGGAAGTATTTCATAATGCGCATTCCAATCATCATAGGGATCAACACCCATTTTACTGATTAGCGCTTTACGATCTTTCTTCTGTTTAATTGCTGCTTTTTCTTCAACACTCAACCCTTTAGTCGATGTTGCTACAGCTTTTTTACCGCCACTGCGGGCGCCCGTTGGCAAATCACGTACGTGACCAACGCTTGATTTTACAATGAAATCCTTACCCAAGTACTTATTGATTGTTTTCGCCTTGGCTGGGGACTCCACGATAACGAGAGATTTACCCATAATGACCCTATTACGTCCTCGTGCTCGCTAATTCTAAAAATATAAATAACTGCTTAGCTAATCATTAGCGCCACAACATTCGACCAATCTCATTAAGTCACTAATCGAAAAATTTAAGAGCAGTGAATTAATATGATGAGTTACAATTTGAGAATGATACATATTTGCAATTAATTATTGCACTTCATTTACGTAAAATACTCTTTACATATTGGGCTAGAAAACAAGAAGGTCAACTGCTTTTTAATTAATTTCGTCTATTTGGTTGTACCTTCCGCACTTGTTATTAAGTTGTGAATATTCAAAAAGCGACATTTACAGCCCTTTCAACGTACTGATAATCAAAATGATAAAATTAAAATTTACCTTATATGACAATCACTTTGATGCTTTATTGTCTCTGCAATAACAAAAATCCGCATCATCAATATCATTGATATAGAATTATTTGGTCAGCTTTACTAATTTTTTTTGCATTTAATCACAGTATTTATGCTTTTTAATATAATACCCGCCCATATTTGAATAGATATTAACCAATTAACAACCCTGTTATTTGTTTTCTCATAGCAACTTACTTAGACTGTGTTTATTCTACTATCAATGAGTATTTATCATGGCTAATAAAGCTGAAATTTCGATCAATGAGCTATTAATGATCGCAAATCAAATCATTCAAGATCACAAAGATTACGTTGAAGGTATGCGCGCGACATCAGTAATAGAAAAAGATGGCGTATTAATCTTCAAAGGCGAATACTTCCTTGATGATGAGGGCTTACCAACGGCTAAAACAACGGCTGTATTTAATATGTTTAAGTTCTTGGCTCATAAGTTATCACCAGAGTTCACACTAAACACATTACTTGTTTAAGCAAAATTTAAACAAAAAAACCCGCGATCACGGCGGGTTTTTTCATCTCACGGGATTAACCATTATTACATAAATGGACGCTGACCACGCGCAACCCACTTCATTAATAACGTATCTGCCGCTTCACTTGACGCACCAGAAAGCTTCTCGATTAACTTCTTGCGACGTACATATTTAACCTGTAATACTTCACGCGCTTTACAAGCTTCGGTGATCAAATCATCACTGGTGCTAATCTGATCCACTAAACCTAATTCAAGGGCTTGTTGACCAAACCAATGCTCACCTGTTGCCACTTTATTTAAGTCAAGTTCAGGGCGATGAACAGCGATAAATTGTTTAAATAAACCGTGTGTTTCTTCAATCTCTTCTTTGAATTTTTCACGCGCTTTATCTGAGTTTTCACCAAACATAGTTAAGGTACGTTTAAACTCACCTGCCGTAATTTGTTCAAACTCAATATCGTTTTTCTTCAATACCTTACTAAAGTTTGGTAGTTGTGCAATAACGCCAATAGAGCCCACAATAGCAAACGGTGCTGAGACAATTTTATCCGCAACACACGCCATCATATAACCACCACTTGCCGCGACTTTATCAACAGCTATCGTTAACGTAATACCAGCCGCTTTTAAACGATCAAGTTGTGATGATGCTAAACCATAAGCATGTACCATACCGCCACCCGTTTCTAAACGTAGCAATACTTCATCACCTTCAATTGCAATGGCTAAAATAGCACTAACTTCTTGACGTAATGACGAGACTTCACGTGCATCAATACTGCCGTGAAAATCAATAACAAATAAACGAGGATCACGGGTTGTGGTTAAATTACCATTTTTCACCGCTTGTTTTACTTCATTTTGGCGCGCTTTATCTTGTTCTTTATCTGATTTTTTATCCGCTTTATCACGGGCTTTTAATAATGCTTTGTCAAATAAATGAGATTCTAACTGCTCAACGGTCTCTTTATATTGTTCAGTCAAATCGGTAACTTCTAGTTCACCTTTTTGAGAACCATGACGACCATTTAACGCTTTTGTTAATACCAATACACCCACAATCGCAATAACAACTGTCGCTATTTTGGCGAAAAACAAACCATATTCAAACAAAAATTCCAAGATTCAATCCTCTATTAGGCAAGAAAAAGCGCCATAATTTATTGTAAAAATGTACTAACTATCGCCATTCTTAGTTCGATTTATCTTTATAATAAATCAATATCATCGACACGATATTCACATAAAACTACATTCTCTCAGAATATAAATTCTGATATGTTTTAGTAGTAATCGATATTACAGTCAAGCTCAAGACTTGATGCGTTCTTAGATGAAAAAACACTCAAATATCGACAAAAAGACACTATTTAAAAGGAAGCTACTGTGGATTATCAAATTGCTGCGGATAATTTAAAAGATCGCGTGATATTAGTAACTGGGGCTGGTGATGGTATCGGCCGAGAAGCCGCACTCCAATATGCTGCTCATGGTGCGACCGTGATCCTGTTAGGCAGAACTGTCGCTAAGCTTGAAGCTGTTTATGATGAAATAGAAAAAAATGGCAGCAAGCAAGCCGCGATTATTCCATTAGATTTAATGGGTGCAACTAAACAACACTACATTGATATGGCAAATACCATTCAGCAGCAATTTGGGCGCTTAGATGGCGTACTACACAATGCAGGATTATTAGGCGCATTAAGCCCACTTGATCATATTGAAGAATCCGTTTTTGACGATGTGATGCAAGTTAACGTAAAAGCACAATTATTACTTACTCAGGCAATTTTACCATTAATAAAACAATCACCGGATGGTCGAATTATCTTTACCTCGTCTACCGTAGGTCACATTGGACGCGCTTTTTGGGGAACCTACGCAATATCTAAATTTGCCACAGAAGGCATGATGCAAGTCTTAGCCGATGAGCTAAGTGATACTTCAATTAAGGTCAATGCCATCAATCCGGGTGGAACCCGTACAGGTATGCGAGCACAAGCCTTTCCCGCGGAAGATGCTCGTTTACTCAAAACACCGTTAGATATTATGCCACTTTACCTATATCTCATGGGACCTGAAAGCCGCCATATCTCGGGGCAATGTCTTGATGCTCAGCCTAAGCGTAAGCCCGGCATTAGCAATGAACAATAAATAGTAGTTATAAAAAAGCCGACATCGCTGTCGGCATTTTAATATCAATTGTGCACTTTATGCATTAGTCGCGTTTAAACACTTACTTACGTGTACGAGGTTTAGCTGGCTTATTTGCTAATGGGTTACGACGATTTGCCGCATTGCCAGAAGGCTTACGCTTGCCAGAACCATTTTGTGGCTTATCTGATGAATTATAAGGCTTCTTCTCATCATCTCTTGGCTTACCTGCAATATGTACAGGTTTACCTTTAGCACGATCTGAACGAGGCTTAGCGTTATCGCGACCTGTTGGTGCTGGTTTAGCACGGCCACGACCACCACGTTGCTCTTGTTGTTGTGAATCAACTTCAGCATTACGGCTTGCACTTGATGGTGCACGACGATCATTATTACGACCGCGACGACCACCCGTACCCGTTGTTTCTACACGCTCTTCATGACGACGAACAGCACGACGAATTTGACGAATACCTTTTTTGCGCTTCTGACCTTCAACAGTTAATACTGTTTCAGTTTCAGGTGGTAGCTCAACGGTAGCACGAAGTTCATTCACTTCTTTTAGTTCTAGCTCGCTCCAACCGCCACGAGGCATGTCTTTCGTTAAGTAAACATCACCATAACGAACACGTTTCAGACGGCTAACCGTTACACCCTGAGAATCCCATAAACGACGAACCTCACGGTTACGGCCTTCAGTGATCACTACGTAGAAAGTATGGTTCATACCTTCACCGCCAGAATAAACAACATCTTCAAAGCGTGCTACGCCGTCTTCCAGCTCAACGCCTTTAACGACATTCTTAATCATCTGTTCGTTTACTTCACCAAATACACGCACCATGTACTCACGTTCAACAGTACGGCTTGGGTGCATTAAACGGTTAGCTAATTCACCATCAGTAGTGAAAAGTAATAAACCTGAGGTGTTAGCATCTAGACGACCAACAGAAACCCAACGGCCTGTTGTTAGACGTGGTAAACGATCAAAAACAGTACGACGACCTTCAGGATCATGACGAGTACATAACTCACCTTCTGGCTTGTTGTAGGCCAAAATACGGCAGATTTCTTCATCTGACGAAATTAATGCAATATTGTGGCCATCAATGCGTACACTAACGCTAAGATCATCAAGACGATCGCCAAGTTTAGCAACAACACCATCAACGCTCACACGGCCGTTTTGGATCATCAATTCGATTTCACGACGTGATCCTTGTCCTGCACGCGCTAATACTTTTTGTAATTTTTCGCTCATTGTAAACAAACCTTTGTCGCCTTCACAGGCGTCGAAATTCTCATCAAAGTCCTCTTCTCAGTTCTCTTTTTATTGTTGCAATGATTGCGCAAAAAAAGAAAGTGAGGGGAAATAATGCGAATAGCAATAATTTGGATTCTAGCGTGATAATCAATTATCTATCATGCTAGATATGTAGCCGATTATTATCGCAAATCTAACGGTTATTTACCATAAAAATAGCGATAAAAAAAACGTATCATAAACAATATGATACGTTTATAAAAATGCATATACCGCCAATGCATTTACTGTGGAAATTAAACGATTTTATTCAAACGGCGTAATATCACCAGCACCAATACGTACAATATCAATGTTACCGTCACTAAAATCGATAACGGTTGTTGGCTGCTCACTGAGATAACCACCGTGCATGATTAGATCAACAGCATGTTCTAATTGGTCACGAATCTCATCAGGATCCGCTTCTGTGGTCTCTTTACCAGGTAAAATCAAACTGGTCGACATCATTGGTTCACCCAAAGCTTCAAGCAGCGCTAAAGCAATATTATTATCAGGAACACGAATACCAATCGTTTTACGCTTAGCGTTCATTAATCGACGTGGGACTTCCTTGGTGCCTTTAAAGATAAAGGTATAAGCACCTGGAGTATTATTTCGCAATAAACGAAACGCAATATTGTCAACGCGGGTATATAACGATAGTTCAGATAAATCACGGCATAACAAGGTAAAATTATGCTTATCGTTTAAACGTCGTATTTGACAAATACGCTCCAGCGCTTGTTTGTTTTCCATCTGACAACCCAGAGCATAACCTGAGTCGGTAGGATAAACTACAACCCCACCATTTTTAATAATATCAACCGCTTGATTGATTAAACGCGTTTGCGGTGTTTCTGGATGAACATAAAAAAACTGACTCATTTTTCCTCCTTCGAGGCAGATAACTCCGTGGTTATTTCTGCCTCTATTCGCTTTTTCTCTACCGTCCAATTCTGCCATAACGGCACTACATCTTTCGGTAACCACAAATTGCGGCCTAATTCGGTCCATGGGGATGGATAATGAAAATCAGACCCTTGTGAAGCGAGTAAATTATATTGGATGGCGTAATCCCCAAAAGTACGTCGTTCTTGCGGTGCTTGTTGAGGTTGAGCAACTTCAATACCGTCGCCTTTTGCGTCAATAAAATGCTGAATTAAGCGCTTGATCCATTTTGCCGTCATTTGGTAACGACCGGGATGAGCAATAACAGCTTGACCACCAGCGGCATGAATCACGGTTACAGCATCGGCAATTGAGCACCAACTTGGTGGCACATAACCAGGATTACCTCGGGTTAAGAATTTCTTAAACACCGCCTGCATAGTTTTGGCATAACCTTGTTCAACCAACCAACGAGCAAAATGCGCACGCGTAATCGAAGCGTCGCCCGCTAATGCCATCGCACCTTCAAAAGCACCTGGCATTTTGTTCTTTTCTAACCGTGCGCCAATCTCTTTTGCACGTGCAAGTCGATGTTCGGCTTGGGCGTTAATAAATGAAATTAACTCAGGATGATTAGGATCTATATTAAGCCCAACAATATGAATATCAAAGTTTTGCCACACCGTTGATATCTCAATACCATTAATTAATGTAATCGGTAATTGTTCTTGTTCAATAACAGCATGCGCTTGTGCTAGGCCATCAATCGTATCGTGATCGGTAATTGCCAACACATCAACCCGCATATCCACGGCGCGTCGAACAAGATCTTGCGGCGATAAGCGGCCGTCTGACGCTGTAGTATGACAATGTAAATCAAACAACATAACTTTACTTCTTGACTTTGTTTTTATGAACTAGTTTACTAGTACGTAATTACTAGAAATGATATGGCTTCTAACATCATAACCTTTAGCTAGTTTAAACCAATTCACCGCTATACACCTTGGTAATCCTTGGATATAGCAGCAGACAAATAGGATAGCGCCATGTTACAGCAAATTAGTACACAACGACCGCCTTTCTTGATTATTTACGAGTGGCAAGCAATGTTATGGCAACGGTAAAATACAGTAACATTCTGTACTTTTACTCAAGCCTATCATTATCGAAGGCTTTTTTTTGGTCCTCTCTATATAGCCAATCACAACCCAATGCATTGATTATTATATATTTGACCAAAATAAAATATCGCAACACACTTTGTTAATAATTATCGGTAAAAGTAAAAAACTAGTCTTGCTCAAATACTCAGTTTACGCCACTATCGAACAATGAAAGCAGGATCGTATTGGTACAAACGGCAAGGAGAACGCTGTGACAACTCACTCTATTGGATCGCATATCTATAACACGACACCAGAAAATCAACATCCAATTAAGGTACTTAACCTTGATGTACCCTACATGGCTGACCCTACTGATGCTTATTTTACGCTCTGTGGTGATAGCCCTTGCCATCTATTATTAGAATCAGCCGAAGTCGATTCTAAGCAAGATCTTAAAAGCTTATTATTGATTGATGCTGCCGTACGCATTGTCTGTCGTGGTAAAGAGGTGATATTAGAAGCCCAATCTAACAATGGCCAACGCATCCTGCATGTTCTAAACAGCCATCTCAAGTCTGATATTAAAGCCACCTATAATGCTGATACGCTGCGGTTACATTTTCCAACCCATGTGCAGACGTTAGATGAAGACTCTCGCCTACGCCAAACATCATCTTTTGATGCATTACGACTGATTCAACATGCCTTTGATACCGAAAATCATCCTCGCGATGCATTATTCATTGGTGGTTTATTTGCTTATGATTTAGTGGCTGACTTTGAACCACTTATCGCCGTTGATGCGGACAATAGCTGCCCTGATTATATTTTCTATATTGCTGAAACATTATTGATTATCGATCATCAATATCAACAAGCACATTTACAAGCGACCCTGTTTGAGCATGATACCCCGGCAATTGCGGATGATCTTCAACAACGTTTAGTCACACTTAAAACCCGTTGTCTTAATCCTCAGTCATTACCCGTTGCACCCGCTATCACCACCTGTGTCCCCGTTCCAACAATAACGGATCATGATTTCAATCAAACCGTTGCCGCTTTGAAGCAATTTGTTATTCGAGGTGATGTATTTCAAGTCGTGCCATCTCGACAATTTAAGCTGCCGTGTCCCTCGCCACTGAACGCATATAAAGCATTGAAAATTGGTAACCCAAGTCCGTATATGTTTTATCTGCATGATACTGACTTTACCTTATTTGGTGCCTCGCCAGAGAGTGCATTGAAATATTGTACCCAATCTAACCAAGTTGAAATTTACCCAATTGCAGGTACACGTCAACGCGGCAAAAACAAAGATGGATCCATTAATCTCGACCTTGATACGCGTATCGAACTAGAACTTCGCTGTGACACCAAAGAAAATGCTGAGCACATGATGCTAGTTGATTTGGCCCGTAATGATGTCGCCCGTATTAGCCAAGCAGGAAGCCGCCACGTAGCTGATTTATTACATGTTGATCGTTATAGCCATGTGATGCATTTAGTGTCGCGAGTCGTGGGTCAATTGCGCCATGATCTTGATGCCCTGCACGCTTATCAAGCTTGTATGAACATGGGAACGTTAACGGGCGCACCTAAAATTAGAGCCATGCAACTTATTCGTGAAGTTGAACAACGTCGCCGTGGAAGCTATGGCGGTGCGGTTGGTTATATTACAGGACATGGGGATATGGATACCTGCATTGTGATCCGTTCTGCTTATGTCGAAAATGGTATCGCCAGTGTTCAAGCAGGTGCAGGGGTAGTTTATGACTCCATACCCCAAGCTGAAACAGATGAAACCAAATCGAAAGCACAAGCGGTAATCAATGCCATTCGTCACGCCCACCAAGGTTAAGGAGCACAAGATGACCATCACGAAAAATTACCATAATGCCCATATTGTGCTGTTAGATAACTTTGATTCTTTTACTTACAACCTTGTTGATCAATTTCGAAGTCTGGGTTTTCCCGTCACGATTTATCGTAATCATTTATCAGCGCAACAAATCGAACACGCATTACTTGAACATAAAAATCCGGTATTAGTGTTATCACCAGGCCCTGGCGCACCAGCTGATGCCGGATGTATGCCTGAACTTATTCAACGCGTCAAAGGCAAAATCCCAATGTTAGGTATTTGCCTCGGTCATCAAGCAATTGTTGAAGCTTATGGTGGTACCGTCGCCGGCGCTGGCGATATCGTACATGGTAAAGCCGCAATGATAACCCACAACCAACACCCTGTTTTTGGTCAACTTGCCAGCCCACTCACCGTCGCCCGTTATCATTCTTTAGTCGCAACCCATGTTCCTGCTAGCCTTGAAACGATTGCTGATGTAAATGGATTAGTGATGGCGGTCGTTAATGAACACGACAAAGTCTGTGGCTTTCAATTTCACCCAGAATCTATCCTTACTACTCAAGGCGCAGAACTACTTACTCATACACTGGCTTGGGTTATCAAAGCACCCACCACATGCCTAAATACCCATTAAGGAAGATGATGATGAACGCTACTATTTCTAAACTCGCTGACAAACTCTACGCTCAACACCCCTTGAGCGAAGAAGAAAGCCATATCCTCTTTGATGCGATCATCAATGGAGAAGTTGAGCCGATTGTATTATCAGCCGTATTAACAGCATTAAAAATTAAAGGTGAAACGCCAGCAGAAATTGCAGGTGCAGCCAAAGCATTAGTTAAAAATGCCAACCCATTTCCACGCCCGAATTATGACTTTGCCGACATTGTCGGTACTGGAGGCGATGGTGCGAATACCATCAACATTTCGACTACTGCAGCCTTTGTTGCTGCCGCCTGTGGTGTGAAAGTGGCTAAACATGGTAATCGTGGTGTATCAAGCAAATCAGGTTCATCCGATTTATTAGATCAATTTGGGATTAATTTAGCCATGTCCGCCCAAACGGCACGCCAAGCGTTAGATGATCTTGGTGTCTGTTTTTTATTTGCACCGGAATATCACGGAGGCGTACGTCATGCGATGCCAGTACGACAAACATTACAAACGCGCACTATTTTTAATGTCTTAGGCCCATTAATTAACCCAGCCAAACCTAATATTCAATTAATGGGGGTTTACGATATCGCCTTAGTGCGCCCGATTGCTGAAACCTTAGCAGCAATGGGATTAAAACGAGCAGCAGTAGTACATGGTAGCGGGCTGGATGAAGTTGCCATTCATGGTGAAACCCATGTAGCTGAAATTATTGATGGGGTCATTAGTGAATATACGCTTACTCCGGCTGATTTTGGACTTCAAAGCTACCCTTTAGAAGCTATTCGTGGCGGTGAGCCAGATGAGAATTGCCACATTATAAAACAGATTCTGATCGGTAAAGGAACACCCGCTCAAGAAGGTGCCGTTGCTGTTAATGTTGCACTTTTATTGCGCCTTTTTGGCCATCACGATCTTAAAGCCAATACTCAACGCGCAATCACCACCATGCGTTCAGGTAACGCATATCAACTTGTAGAACAACTGGCAGCACGAGGTTAATCATGGAAACAGTCCTTGCTAAAATTATCGCAGATAAAAAAATCTGGGTCGATGCTCGTAAAGAAGCGCAACCTCTCGCCAGTTTTCGCCACCAGCTTACGCCTAGCGATCGTGATTTCTACCACGCACTGACCAATACAGACCAACATGGGTGCTATCGCCCTGCTTTCATTCTCGAATGTAAAAAGGCATCACCGTCAAAAGGCTTAATTAGAGAAGATTTCAATTTAGATGATATTGCGATGGTTTATAACCAATACGCCAGTGCTATTTCAGTATTAACTGACGAGAAATATTTTCAAGGCAATGTTGAGTTCTTACCGAAGGTACGCAGTCAAGTTACCCAACCAATATTATGCAAAGACTTTATGATTGATAGCTACCAAGTCTATTTGGCGCGTCATTATCAGGCAGATGCGATTTTATTGATGCTATCGGTACTGGATGACGAACAATACCAAACACTTGCCGCAGTGGCTGAATCACTTCAACTTGGCGTTTTAACCGAAGTGAGTAATGAAGCCGAACTCACGCGCGCCATCAAACTCAAAGCAAAAGTTGTCGGGATTAACAACCGTAATTTACGTGATTTGAGTATTGATTTAAATCGTACCAAACAGCTCGCGCCCGATTTACCTAAAGGCACAATTGTTATTTCTGAGTCAGGGATTTATACCCACCAGCAAGTACGTGAACTCTCGCCTTATGCCAATGGTTTTTTAATTGGTAGTTCATTAATGGCAGCTGATAACCTTGATTTAGCGGTTCGAAAAGTCTTATTTGGTGAACATAAAGTTTGCGGGTTAACCTCAAATGTAGATGCTCATCAGGCTTATCAACAAGGGGCAACCTATGGGGGTTTGATTTTCGTGCCATCATCACCGCGAGCGATTAATCTCGACCACGCTTTAGCGGTTACCGCCTCCGTTCCTCTTAATTTTGTCGGTGTATTTCAAAACAGCCCATTGACAGACATTGTGACTACCGCAACAACTTTAGCCTTGGCTGCGGTGCAATTACACGGTAATGAATCGCCACAATATATCGCGCAATTACGTGAACAATTACCGACTAACTGCCAAATATGGAAAGCCCATGCCATTACTGATAGCGTACCAGATCTTACTCAATGGTCAGTCGACAAGCACCTGTTTGACAGTAAAGTCGAAGGCAAAAGTGGAGGCACAGGTATCACCTTTGATTGGTCTTTAATTACACCAGAAAACAGATCAAACAGCTTACTTGCTGGTGGGCTCAACCCAGATAATGTACACCATGCCGCCTCGCTTGGTTTTAGCGGCTTAGATTTAAATTCCGGTGTAGAAAGCGCACCGGGTAAAAAAGATCCCCATAAATTAGCGGCAGCCTTTACGGCAATCAAATATATTAAGGACGATAAATAATCATGAGTAAATTGAATGCCTACTTTGGTGAATTTGGTGGTCAATATGTCCCTCAAATTCTAGTACCAGCCTTGGACCAACTTGAAGATGCTTTTATCGAAGCTCAACAAGATTCACAATTTCAACATCAATTTATAACGTTATTAAAAGAATATGCGGGGCGACCAACGGCGTTAACCTTGTGTCAAAATTTAACTCAAGGTACAAAGACCAAGCTTTATCTCAAACGAGAAGATCTACTTCACGGTGGCGCACACAAAACTAACCAAGTTTTAGGTCAAGCTTTACTGGCACAACGCATGGGTAAAACTGAAATCATTGCAGAAACAGGAGCTGGTCAACACGGGGTTGCTACGGCATTAGCCTGTGCTTTACTCGGATTAAAGTGCCGCATCTATATGGGCGCGAAAGATATTGAACGTCAAAGTCCTAATGTTTTTAGAATGAAATTAATGGGCGCGACGGTTATTCCCGTAACATCAGGTTCAGCAACCTTAAAAGATGCATGTAATGAAGCGATGCGCGATTGGTCTGCTAGCTATGACAAAGCCCATTATCTATTAGGTACCGCCGCGGGTCCTCACCCATTCCCAACCATAGTGCGTGAGTTTCAAAAAATTATTGGTGAAGAAACCAAGACCCAAATTATCGCTAAAGAAGGTCGATTACCAGATGCCGTTATTGCTTGTGTTGGCGGTGGCTCTAATGCAATTGGTATGTTCGCTGACTTTATCGAAGAAAGTAGTGTCCGTTTAATTGGCGTTGAGCCTGCAGGAAAAGGCTTAGATACCGACATGCATGGCGCGCCATTGAAACACGGCAAGCTCGGTATTTTCTTTGGTATGAAAGCGCCGCTAATGCAAGATGAACATGGTCAAGTTGAAGAATCTTACTCTGTTTCAGCAGGGTTAGATTTCCCTTCTGTCGGGCCTCAACATGCTCACCTTAATGCTATTGGTCGCGCAGAATATGGTGCAGTAACCGATGATGAAGCATTAGATGCATTTCAACTATTAGCCCGTAAAGAAGGCATTATTCCCGCACTTGAATCTGCACATGCATTGGCTTATGCACTAAAAATAATTGCAGATGACCCCGAAAAAGAGCAATTACTGGTGGTTAACCTTTCCGGTCGAGGCGATAAAGACATTTTCACTGTGCACGATATTTTAACGGCAAAAGGAGTTCTATAATGGATCGCTACCACAATTTATTTACTCAATTGAATGCCCGTAATGAAGGTGCCTTTGTCCCTTTTGTTACCTTGGGTGATCCAACACCACAACGCTCAATGGATATTATTGATACTTTAGTTGCCGCTGGCGCTGATGCCTTAGAGCTAGGGATCCCTTTTTCAGATCCATTGGCTGATGGTCCAACGATTCAAGGAGCCAATATTCGTGCTCTTGCCGCAGACACCACCCCGACCATTTGTTTTGAAATGCTAACTCAAATTCGAGCGAAATATCCTCAATTGCCGATTGGACTACTGATGTACGCTAATTTGGTTTTTGCTACAGGTATCGATCATTTTTATCGTCGCTGTGCGAATGCTGGCATTGATTCAGTATTAATTGCAGATGTCCCCGTCAATGCATCTCTTGAGTTTAGAGTTGCAGCAGAAGCACAGGGTATTCACCCTATTTTTATCGCACCACCTAACGCTGATGCCGCAACCTTAAAAACAGTCTCAGAGCTTAGCGGTGGTTATACTTACCTACTTTCACGCGCAGGCGTCACAGGTGCAGAAACGAAAGCAGAAATGCCAATTGAGCCATTATTAGCCGCATTAAAAGCCCATAATGCACCACCAGCATTACTCGGGTTTGGTATTTCAACCCCAGAGCAAGTGAGTGAAGCCATAAAAGCAGGCGCTGCTGGAGCAATTTCAGGTTCAGCCATCGTTAAAATTATTGAAACCCATGTTGATGACCATCCAGCACTGCTCAGAGCACTGAGTACATTTATAACCAACATGAAAGCAGCAACACGTCGCTAGCCTATAATCCACTACCCATCGCTGTCATCAATCAAATATTGGTGACAGCGGTATCATCATCCCCATCAAAATCGATTTTTTCATTAAGCTCATGGAACAGGTATACTCCTGTTAATTATCTTTAATGAGTTGGTACCAATGAAACAAATTATAGAATTTATTCCATTACTGATCTTTTTTGTATTATTTAAAACTAATGGTATTTTTGTCGCGACAGGTGCATTAATTATTACAACGGCAATCCAATTGATCGTTACGTGGTTTATCTATAAAAAAATAGAAAAAATGCAGTTAATCACCTTTGTGATGGTCGCTATCTTTGGTGGATTAACACTGTTTTTGCATGATGAAAACTTCATTAAATGGAAAGTTACCATTATCTATGGTCTATTTGCTCTCGCACTGCTTGTCAGTCAGATCATGCATAAACCATTAATTAAATCGATGCTAGGTAAAGAGATCACCCTTCCTGATAACGTTTGGTTACGTATCAATTTTGCATGGACAATATTTTTTGTTGTTTGTGCTATTGTAAACATTTATATTGCATTCAATTTTCCGCTTGATGTCTGGGTGGATTTCAAAGTATTTGGTTTATTAGCGTTAACGCTGCTATTTACTTTTGTGACGGGTGGCTATATTTATCGCCACCTACCTAAAAGCCCTGATGATAAATAAAGTTGTATAGCCGATGACTACTGAAAACAATATCCCTCGTGGACAGCTTCTACTTCGTACATTAGCGATGCCTGCCGATACCAATGCAAATGGTGATATTTTTGGTGGTTGGATCATGTCGCAACTGGATCTTGCAGGCGCTATTTTAGCCAAAGAGATTTCTCGCGGTCGTGTGGTTACCGTTTCGGTTGATAAAATAGAATTTAAAGCCCCCGTTGGTGTTGGTGATGTGGTTTGTTGTCACGGTGAATGTAAGCGCATCGGTAATACATCTATGAGTGTCGGCCTTGAGGTATGGGTAAAACCTGTTGCCGTTGATGGCATCGGTGAACGTTACCGCGTCTGTGAAGCGACATTTAATTATGTTGCTATTAACAGTGAAGGTCGTCCGCGTAAAATTGAAATTACACAATAATCCTTCTCAATAAAAAAGCACGTAATAAATACTAAGCACTAACGACGGTTGGTGCTTTTTATTATTTGCTTAAATCTACTTGTCCATGTTCAATATTTAGTTAGTATGGGGAATACTAAAAACAACACGATGAATAATTCGTTGTTTAAACCATAACTAAATAGGGAATGCCGACGATGTGGTATGTAATTTTTTCTCAAGACGTTGAAAATAGTTTAGAGCGTCGCATGAGCGTACGTGAACAACATCTAGCTCGCTTAAAAGAACTTCAACAACAAGATCGTTTATTAGTCGCAGGACCAATGCCTGCCATTGATGATGAAAATCCAGGTGAGGCAGGCTTTACTGGTTCAACGGTCATTGCTAAATTTGAATCGCTAGAACAAGCACAACAATGGGCCAATGCTGATCCGTATATTGATGCCGGTGTCTACGCCAATGTTATTGTTAAACCATTCAAAAAAGTTTTACCTTAAATCTATTCAGGATTAACCAGTGAACCTAACTACAACAAAAAAATGGCTTATCGCCGCTGTTGGCCTTTTCATCCTTGGTGGCTGTGCTTCACACGATCAACAAATGGTCGCTGAATCATTAGCACAATCACGAGCAGCTGCGATTGATAGTAAAGCACCCTATCCTAAAATAGATGCTTACCAAATCACTCAAGCTTATGCGAGTAAAAACACGGTAAAAATCAACATCATCTATGGTGGTAATGGGCGTGTAAAACCGACAACAGCGATAAAAACGGCCAGTGCTAATTACTGTAACAACGCTGAATTAATGCCACTATTTAAACATGGCGTTGATTATATTATTACTATCCGTGATGTCAGCGGCCGACAGTTAGTCTCACAAACTATTTCAGAACAATCTTGTGAAGCACTAAAATAATCTACGCCGTATATTATAAAAATCCCTAACCAATGAATTGCTCCAATATAATTGAGCATTGCTGGTTAGGGCTTTTTATTTTTTATCCCGCCATAACTATTCTACCGGAATACTTTCCACATCAATCGCATCATTAATCTGCACTTCAAATGCACGCAACCGCTTATAAATCGACATTAATTCAACAATCGTACTCCATGAGTGCACCAAAAATTGAAAAGACTCTTCTACTTTTCCAAACGCCCTGAGTATCTGTTGTAATACACCCAAAGTTAATGCGCCTGAAATAATAGCTGGGCCCAATGCGATATAAGGCACTATCACGGTATATTGAATATATGACCATTTTGCGATATCAAAATATAAATAATGACGATAAAGATTAAAGTAATTTTTACGAACATTAAAAAAGAGATCTTTTACAGTTTCAGGTTTGGCGCGATGGGCGTTATCTTCACCAAACACGAGTTCTTTACGATAAGCGGCTTCTACTTTTTGATTCTTAAATTCTAACCCTGGTAATCGAATACCAACAATCGCCAATAATACTGTGCCAAATAATGCTGAGATAATGGCTAAATATACCAACGAACGATCAACACTGCCTATCCATGGTAATTCAGTAACATTCTCACTTAACGTCCATAGAATAGGTAAAAACGCAACTAGCGTCATTAAGGATCGCATAAAGCTCACCCCTAGACTTTCGACTATACGTGCAAAACGCATCGTATCTTCTTGAACTCGCTGAGATGCCCCTTCAATATGACTAATTTTGTCCCAATGCTTCATGTAATAATCATTCATTGCGGTACGCCAACGAAAAACATAATGGCGAACGAAGAAATCAAGAATAACGGCAATAATGATATACACTGACACAATATTGAAAAACTCAATACACCCCGCTAAAAACTCATCAAATGTCACTGCATTGGGCTTAGCTAATGCCTTTTGAATAAGATCATAAAAACTACCAAACCATTCATTCACTTCTACGTCTATCTGCACTTTATACCAAGTAACATATAAAATAATGGCACTACCGACAATCGACCATAAAAACCACCGACGATCGAGAAAGAACGATTTAAACATAACTACACATCCTTAATGTATTTTGATTAAGTGCACCCCTTGCACTGCAAATAGAATCAATTGATCTTATTGTTAATCACTTATTTTAGTATTTGTCACCAAACTCCAAAACGCAACAAGTACACCACAATAAAGGTCATATAATTCATTATAATAAACAAATCACTGCTAATTTTAGATAAAAAAATCCCTTATTTACTCTTAACTAAAACTAGTGGAGTCGATAAGGGATTTCTTATTTTAACGATTTATATCATCGCTATAAACTTAGCTCTGGCGCTCAAAAACTAAAGCTTTAAGCCCTGCTTCTGGTTCTATATCTTTAAATTCAGCCGGGTTTTCTAAACGATGAGAGAACACCATATCTGGCGCTTCAGCAGCCATGCCATCAATCAAAAATTGACTGGTTAACGTCGGATCATTAACGCAGGCTAAAACAACACCATCAGCAGTTAATAATTCAGGCAAGCGACGTAAAATCTTTTGGTAATCTTTAGTCAGAGCAAAGCTGCCTTTTTGAAATGATGGCGGATCAATAATGATTAAATCATAAGGCCCCATCTTGCGTACTTTACCCCATGACTTAAATAACTCATGGCCTAAGAAACTCACTTTCTTTAAATCATGGTTGTTTAAATGATGGTTATCACGACCACGACTTAATGCCGCTTTGGCCATATCAAGATTCACCACATAATCTGCGCCACCAGCAATGGCTGCCACAGAAAAGCCACAAGTATAAGCAAATAAATTCAGTACTCGTTTACCCGCAGCATGCTCACGCACCCAGTCACGGCCATAACGCATATCAAGAAATAGACCGTTATTTTGATTACGACCTAAATCTAATTTATAGGTTAACCCACTTTCAATGACATCTTGATAATCAGAACTTTGTCCCCACAACACTTCCATTGGCGAACCTTGACGATCACGGTGTTGGAGTAATAAAGAACGGGCACCGCTAGCTTGCCAAGCTTCTGTTTGCGTCAATTTAACCAACAAATCCGTCAATGCTTGCATAAAATCAGCATCAGGTTCTTTGAATAAGGAAACCAGTACTTGCCCTTGAAGCCAATCAACCGTAATTTGTTCCAGCCCTAGCCAACAGCGACCGCGGCCATGAAACAATCGGCGAACTTCTGACGGTGGTGTTGCTAAAGCCGTTAATAAATGGGCTTCTAAAGTAGGTAACGCGCTAATTTCCATAATATCATTCAAAGTAGTCAATTAAGGCGGGCTATTCTATACGTTGCGCTCCAGAATACCAACTGCAGGAGAAAATAGAATCATTTACTCAGGTTTAGCACGTAAGACATATTCAGCTGAATAATCAAGTAAACTCGTGGAATGTAGTGTCAATGTTGCTGATGATGAAAGGAAATGACGCGGAGTAGTTTCAGGTAATATCAAATATTGTTGAGCACGATTTCGACGATGATGGGATTGACGTTTTTGTTGAGAAACTCGCATTTTCAGCGTACGTGAATGAGCACTGCGCATTGTAAACCTCTAACTAATACATTCTGTATATAGTATAAATTATCAATACCAAAAAGAAATGCGCATCCACGTTTTACCAATCGATTGCTGATAATACCATCAATTACAGGTCAACTGTTGATACTTTACTCACTCTACTATTTTTTACAGGCTAATACTGGCCATGATAACGTCCAAGGCTGCTGCCATTCAGTAAATGCTTGCTGCGCCTCTGCTGTTGACCATAATTCTCCGATACTAGGCGGACATAAAAATTGTTGCAGCTCACCTTGGTACGGAAAACGTAAACCATAAGCATGTAAATAGCCACGATCTGCCGCTTCATTACCATAAATATCATCACCCGTAATACCAGAACCAACACTGCGTAACGCCACGCGAATTTGATGGGTTTTGCCTGTATGGGGTTTGCATAAAAAGATACGCCGTCCTTCACCACCAGCAGCAGAAAAAAACTGAGTAATAGCAGGGTTTACTTTGGTCGTTTCTAATTTCCAACTACTACGACGTGAACGGGTCATATCACCAATAACAACACCTTGTTTTTTCTTTGGTTTTTTCGTCGCAATTGCTACATAAAACTTTTCAACCCGACGCTCAGCAAAATTAGCACATAATGCAGCAGCAGCCGTTTTATTACGCCCAAGTAATAGCAGCCCTGACGTCATTTTATCAAGTCGATGAATGAGATACAGTTTTTCATCACCTGTTTGCTCAGCAACAGCGGCCAGTAATGGCTGATCATTATCATCTTTATGAACACTGATCCCAGGGTGTTTATTAATAACTAAGAAATCAGAGTGCTGGTAAACAAGATCAAACATAATGCAAATAACGCCTTTACGGTACAAAGATGGCGCGAGTATAACCAGCCACTCAAAAAAGAAAAGTCTTGCGACTCATATTCGATTTATTATAGAACGCTAATCAGATTCAAAGACAACAACCGATAATAATATCGGTCCATTATTAAGCAGCTATTTTTTATATCAAAATGGTAATGATTCCTCAAAAATAACCTTGATCATTCAACATAAGCATTAATGAGCACTGAATATTAGGTTTTTTTCTCATTTCAATGCACTATACATACAAATTGTATTTATATATTGATGAAGTCATTCGATGGAACAGTTTTATCAAATCTTAACGTGGATCGGCATTTTCGCCTATTGGCTGTTAATTGCCGCTGTCACTGTACGCGTAGTCTTCAAACGTCGAGCTGTTGGTGTCTCCCTCGCATGGATGATGATTATTTATATCGTCCCTATTGGTGGTGTTATTGCCTACCTGCTATTTGGCGAACTTAATTTAGGAAAAAAACGGGCTGAACGCGCGCGCGAAATGTTTTTCCCGTTTGAAAGCTGGTTTCAATGCCTGACTGATTGCCCTGGGCACATGCCTCAAAAAATGAGTGATGTTGCAAAGCCAATCAACGATCTGTGTGAAAATCGTTTTGGATTACCCGGTTTAGTCGGCAATCATCTATCATTAAAATCATCAACCGATGAGATTTTACGGGCGCTTATCGATGATATAAATAACGCTCAAAATTCGATTCATTTAGAATTTTATATCTGGAATCCAGGCGGCCTTGCTGATGAAGTGGGTGTGGCTCTGATCAAAGCGGCAAAGCGTGGTATTAGAGTTCGCGTATTGCTTGATTCCGCTGGTAGCATGCGTTTTTTCCGTTCTCATTGGCCAAAACTCATTCGCGGTGCGGGTATTGAACTTATCGAAGCACTGGCAGTTTCACCGTTCCGCATGTTCTTACGCCGCCTAGATTTACGTCAACACCGCAAAATAGTGGTTATTGATGACAACATTGCTTATACAGGTTCAATGAACTTAGTTGATCCTGCTTTCTTTAAAGTTGATGCAGGAGTCGGTCAATGGGTCGATGTCATGGTAAGAATCAGTGGCCCTACGGTTTCGGTGCTTAATTGTATTCAAGCATGGGATTGGGAAGTTGAGACGGGACAACGTTTTTTACCGCCATTACCAACGTGTCAAATACCAACTGAAGACGAACCACAGTATGACACTGTACAAGTGATCCCTTCAGGTCCGGGTATGCCCGATGACATTATCCATCAGGTGTTGCTATTAAGTATTTACCAAGCAAAGAAAAGTATTGTTATCACCACACCTTACTTTGTGCCAAGTGAACACTTATTGCACGCAATGAAAGGTGCCGCTGAACGTAATATTGATGTTCATATTGTACTACCCGATAAAAACGATTCGACTATGGTTGAATGGGCAAGTCGTTCTTTCTTTAGTGATTTATTGAAATCAGGGGTACATATTCATCGTTTTCATGGCGGCCTATTACACACTAAATCAGTAGTGATTGATGATACTCACTGCTTAATCGGTACGGTTAACCTTGATATGCGCAGTTTATGGCTTAATTTTGAAGTCACAATGGCGGTGGATAATCTTGAATTCACTCATAAACTAAGCCAATTGCAGCAAAGTTACATTGCCGACTCAGAGCCTGTAGATAAAGAGCAATGGGAAAAACGTTCAGTACGTAATAAATTTGGTGAACGCTTCTTCTATATGTTTAGTCCATTATTATAATACAGTTAATGTACTGATAATAAATCGATAATAGCTTAAACATAAAAACAAAAACGCCTCAACTAGTGAGGCGTTTTTTATGTATTATGTGTAGTAATATTAGTAATTACTACATTGCAGTCATAAAGATTTGTGAAATTTCTTCATGTGTTGCTTGCTTAGGATTAGTAAAACCACACGCATCTTTTAATGCATTATCCGCTAACAATGAAACATCTTCAGCTTTCACATTAAGCTCTTTTAAGCCCGCAGGAATACCTACATCTTGAGATAGTGCCATGATTGCATCAATTGCAGCATCTGCGCCTTGTTGTGGTGTCATTTCATTTACATTCACACCCATAGCAGCAGCAACATCACGTAAACGCTCAGGACAAACTTGTGCGTTATAACGTTGAACATGTGGCAACAATACAGCGTTACATACGCCGTGTGGCAGATTATAAAAACCGCCTAACTGGTGCGCCATTGCGTGAACATAACCTAGTGATGCATTGTTAAATGCCATACCTGCCATAAATTGTGCATAAGCCATTTGCTCACGCGCATTTAAGTTTTGACCATCTTTAACAGCGGTACGTAAGTTGGCTTCAATCAGTTCTATTGCTTTAATAGCAACAGCATCCGTGATTGGTGTAGCAGCAATAGAAACATAAGCTTCAATAGCGTGAGTTAATGCGTCCATACCCGTTGCTGCGGTTAATGATGCAGGTTTTGCTAGCATTAATTTCGGATCATTAACTGACATTAGCGGCGTGGTGTTCTTATCAACAATGGCCATTTTAATATGACGCGCTTCATCTGTAATAATACAGAAACGGGTCATTTCAGAAGCAGTACCCGCGGTGGTATTAATAGCGACAACAGGTAGTTGTGGTTTTGCAGAACGGTCAACACCTTCATAATCACCAATTTGACCACCATTCGCGGCTAATAGCGCAATACCTTTTGCACAATCGTGAGGAGAGCCGCCACCTAATGAAATAACAAAGTCACAGCCGTTATCTTTTAACAGTGTTAAACCTTGATCAACATTAGTAATAGTTGGGTTTGGTTGAGTACCAGCGTAAACAACTGAATCAATTCCACGCTCAGTTAATAGCACCGCAACTTGCGAAACCACACCAATTTCGTTTAATACTTTATCCGTTACGATTAATGCTTTTTTAAAGCCGTGTGCCTTAATTGCATCTGCCGCTTCTGTTAAACAACCAGCACCCATAAAATTAACACTTGGGATATAAAATGCACTGCTCATAATAACTTACCTTATTTTTCAAATACTCATTATCAAATTGGTCTTTCTTATAAAACATATTTAATTAATGGCACTACCAACTAATTCCTCTTTGGTATTTTTACGCCTTTGTTTTAAAAATCTATTTGATCTAAAACAAGCATTGAAAAAACATTGCAACTTATCCACAAGAATATGAACTAGATCGCAAAACGATCATTATATTGTTTATCCACACGAACAATATAATTCATCAAGGAAACATTATTTCTGCTTAAACGCCCCATGAAGCAGTATCACGTTTCAATTTAATCGGTACAAAAGTCCAGTAAATGATTGTTTTATCATCTTACTACCACAGTGATTCCCCCCTACTATGCGATTAACACAGCATCTTATTACTCTTACCTCTTGAGAATGTTCACTCTTGGTCGATGTGAAAATTCCTGCACTACATATTTGTTAGGTGGAACATTATGACGTTTAAATTGACTCCAATTGCTATTTCACTGGTCTTGTCATTAGGCTTATTTGGGTGTAATAACGACAACAATAATCAAACCCAAGCTGAAGTCACCCTACCGGCAACACCCATTATTGATATGGGCGTTTTAAACTATATTGATCCTATGATTGGTACTGCAGCGTCAGGACACACATTCCCCGGTGCCGTAGTGCCTCGCGGTATGGTGCAATTAAGTCCAGATACCTTTAAAGGGACGAATACCGATACTGAAACAGGTCAAAACCCATGGCATTCAGCATCAGGTTATTGGGATGCAAGTGATTACGTTGCAGGGGATGTGTTAGCAACAGATTTAAATATTTATGGTTTTTCTCACACCCACCTTTCAGGCACAGGGGCAACAGATCTTGGTGATATTCTGGTGTTACCGTATTCTGATGACGCTAACCGTGAAAATAATGCCTTTGATAAAGCAACTGAAACCGCATCACCAGGTTACTACTCCGTGGTATTAAATAATGGCAACATTAAAGCAGAATTAACCACCACAACCCGTGTCGGTGTCCATCGTTATACCTATCAGCAAGGCGCTGATCGTAAAATCAAACTTGACCTTGCCCACACGCTAGCCGCCAATAATGGTGAATCTCTACAAAACCGGGTTGAATTGGTTGATGAATACACCATTCGGGGTCGTCGTGTTTCTACAGGTTGGTTCCAAGGTCAAGATATCTTCTTCTATGCCCAATTTAATCAGCCAATTGCTCATGCATTGATTGCTCGTGATGGTGGCGAAGCAATGGACATGCAAATGGGCGCAGTTTACGGCTCAATCAATAGTCCAAATAAAGAACAAATCACTTACCTTGATTTTGGTAAAGGTGATCAACCGATTGAAATGCGTGTCGCTCTCTCTCCTGTCGATTGGGATGGCGCACAAAAGAACTTAGCAGCCGAAACGCCAACCTATAATTTTGCTAACGTTAAAGCCAATGCTGAACTTGCTTGGGCAAAAGAACTGGCTACGGTTCAAGTAAAAGGCGGTTCTGACGCTGAGAAAACCAATTTCTACACTGCGATGTATCACGCAATGATTGCCCCGGTTGAATATCAAGATGTTGATGGTCGTTACCGCGACTTACTGGGCAGTGTTCGTCAAGCAGACGGTTATAAAAACTATTCTGTTTATTCAACATGGGATACTTTCCGTGCTGTTCACCCCTTGCTAACCATTACTAATCCGCAACATGCAACTGACTTAGCTAATGACTTGATCCGTAAATCACAAGAAACAGGACTACTGCCAAAGTGGGAAGGTTATGGTGAAGAAACGGGTACTATGATTGGCTATCCTGCCACCGCGATTATTGGTGATGCGGTCGTCAAAGGTCTTGATGTTAATGCTAAAGATGCCTTAGAAGCGGCAAAGAAATCAGCTTATTACCGTCCATATGACTTCCCTCAAATTCCTGATCATACTTTGCAAGCCGTGATGGCAGGTCAGTTAAGTTATTACGAACGTGATAAGTGCGTTGGTTTACCTAACTGGAACTCAGTCTCTTATGCTTTAGAGTTTTCATACTATGACTGGACAATTGCTCAAATGGCAAAAGTAGCCGGTGATGACGCCGCTTATAAAGAGTTTAACGATCGCGCCTATTGGTCTTTAAATCATTGGGATAAAGACGCAGGTTTCTTTGTACCGGTGAAATTAAACAGTTGTGAAAAAGAATTCGCTTCTGATGTCTTTAATCCATATAGCTCTGATGCTTATTGGTACACTGAAGGTAATGCGTGGCAATGGCAGTGGACGTTCATGCAAGATATTGACAAGCTAACCGAGGTCATGGGCGGCACTGAAGGATTTAATACTAAGTTGAATGATTTATTCACAGCCGATGCCAATGGCGGTGAAAACCATCAAGATATGACCGGCTTTATTGGGCAATATATTCACGGTAACGAGCCATCACACCACGTGATTTACTTATATAACCGTACCAATGAGTCTTGGAAAACCCAAGAATACCTCGATAGAGTTTACAAGGAATTCTATAAGCCAACCCCTGACGGTATCATTGGTAATGAAGACGTCGGTCAAATGTCAGCATGGTACATTATGTCGGCAATGGGCTTCTATCAGGTAACACCAACGGATCCAACTTACACCATTGGTCGCCCTATTTTTGATGAGGTAAAAATCAAACTACCAACGGGTGATTTCACCATCACGGCTGATAATAATAGCAGTGACAATAAGTATGTGAAATCCGTACGGATTAACGGTAAACCTCTGAATGTATTTAATAGCTTTGAGCACAGTGAAATAAAAGCAGGTGGAACACTTCACTTTGTAATGACTGCTGATAAATCACAAGCAATGGCAGCCCGACTTAACTAAGTAAACCGTTGCAACTCACACCATTATTAGTACCATAAAAAAATCCCTCGTTATGGCTAGCGAGGGATTTTTTAGTTAATGTATTAATAACAACAAGCGATCAGTCTAATGATTCGTCTTATGACCAGAAGTCATCAATAGGTGCTGGTTTGTTTTTACGTTTCTTTTTACCCGTACCTTCAGGTTTTGCCATTGGCTTTTCTACTGCTAATAAAGCTTCTGATTCATCAACTTCAAAACCTTCAACTTGTTCACGCTCAAGTCGAACTTTATTCTTCTTCTCAATAACCTTAAAGTGATGGCTGTCTTCATAATCGATCAATGACAGTGCTAGACCAACTTCACCAGCACGACCACTACGACCAATGCGGTGCATATAATCTGCTGGGCTACGTGGTAAATCAAAGTTAATCACCACTGGCAGTTTTTCAATATCAAGACCACGAGCAGCAATGTCTGTGGCAATTAATACGTCAATTTCACCTGACTTAAACGCTTCTAATACTCGAGTACGCGCACCTTGGCCGCGATCACCGTGGAATACTTCAGCAATAATGCCACGCTTAGACAGTTTATCCGCTAAGTGCTCACAGCTATTTTTAGCATTAACAAAAATAAGCGCCTGACGCCATTGATGTTGTTTAATTAAATGAGCTAATACTGCGGTTTTCTCGCCCTTATTAACCGTGAAAACACGTTGTACTAATGTGCTTGCATCGACACTTTGTAGTTGCAGTTCAACAGGATCGTTAAGTAATGCTTGAGTTAATAGCTTAACTTGTTCAGGAAACGTCGCTGAAAATAATAATGTTTGCTTGTTATTAGGTAATAACGCTAGTAACGCAGACAACTCTTCAGTAAAGCCAAGACTTAACATACGATCGGCTTCATCAAGTACTAAGGTTTTAACCCGATCAAGTTTTATGGCATTACTTGAAATCAAATCTAATAAGCGACCTGGAGTTGCCACTAAAATATCAGTGCCGCCACGCAGGGCTAGCATTTGGGTGTTAGCTGATACGCCACCAAACACAGCAACCGTTTTAATAGCACCGTTGAAATGTGTCGCATAAGATTTAATGCTATCTGCAACTTGTTTTGCCAGCTCACGGGTGGGAACTAAAACAAGACCAGTAACATAATTACCTTTCGCATTTTTATTCTCAGAGGCTTTAGTTTGATGTAACTGTTGTAACAACGGTAAAGCAAAGGTTGCCGTTTTGCCTGAACCTGTATTTGCCCCCGCAATTAAGTCACGTCCCGCTAATACACTCGGAATAGCTTGTGCTTGAATAGGCGTTGGCTGTTGATATTCCAGCTCCGTTAATCGTGCTAACAAAGGCGAAATAAGGCCAAGTTCTGCAAAGTTGGCTGGTGTTGTAATAGTGGTCATTAATATACAGGGCTCAAAACTAAAATAATTGCTGTCATTTTAGCTTATTTAGCCTGTACTCAGTTAGTGATATTCCTTTATGGGGATAACGGATGTATTTGTGGAGGGTTTATGGGCTATTTGACGGGTTATTGTCTGTCATCTCGAAAGCGAAGCATGAGCTATCCGTGATCTATTCACCTCGCCATTGAGTATTAAAGATGCCAATAAAAATATGCTTAAACATCAACGTAAAAAGTAACCTTACGACATGCTAATAGTAGATTCCCTATCTCGTTCGTAACCTCACTGTAGGGAATGACGGAGGAAAGTTCAGACGTAAAAAAGCCGCTAACTTTCGTTCGCGGCTTTCTTGAATGTGGCGGAGCTGCTTCGAGGATTAGCGGATTTGAACCCTGCTTTACTTACTCGGTCTAATCACCCACTTTCATTCAGACGTAAAAAAGCCGTTAACTTTCGCTAACGGCTTTCTTGAATGTGGCGGAGAGATAGGGATTTGAACCCTAGATACGCTATAAACGTATGCTGGTTTTCAAGACCAGTGCTTTCAACCGCTCAGCCATCTCTCCAATTTTTATATCTCTTTAAAAGAGATATGGCGGTGAGGGAGGGATTCGAACCCTCGATACGTTGCCGTATACACACTTTCCAGGCGTGCTCCTTCAGCCACTCGGACACCTCACCACATTGTTGCCAACAACGCTTTGCTTGTCGACGGCGTGTAATATATTGATTTATGGGATCAGGGTCAAGGGTTTTTATGTGAGTTTTTTCTATTTGCCGACTTATACTGCGAATTGCACTGTTCTTGTACCAAAATCTCTAATTTCTCCTCTTTAAAAACAACAAAAGCACCTCATGGGTGCTTTTGTTAAATTCAAATAACGGTAAAAACTATTTAAATTGTTGGTTGAGCGCACGCAGTAACACGGAACATTCTGCGGCATAACTCAAGAAACTGACCATAAACGACGCCTAGTGCGCCTGACACTAAGATGTTACTCATTACCGCGGCAATAACTTGTTCTTTATTTGCGCCTACAGCAAATAGAATACACGCGTAGATAGGTGACTGAAACACAACATAGGCCACCATATCTGATATGCCTTTCATCCATCGTGCAGGAGATAACCTACGGCCACAACCAATAATATAATCACGGAACATGCCATAGGGCCATGCAATCGCAATATTAATCGGTATCGATAACGTACGCGATGCTAATGACTGTTCAAACGACATCCCTGAAATAAAAACTTCAATCATCATTCCAGTAACAAAGCTAAACACCACCATTGCAAATATATCCGCAGCGGCATTTCTAACCTTAAATGGCACTTTAACAACAGACATTCACTCCCCTTACTCTAGCAAAATCGACCAGCATTATCATGGTTAACGTTACTTAAAGCTATCTAACTAACACCATGCAGTTTATGTGCGCATTAGAACAGCTTTTATATAAAATAAGGTTCTGTATTTAATATTGGTTTCGAGTAAATAACTGCTATTTTGGTTAAAAATAGGTTTTTTATCTGGTATAAAAGTAACCATTAAAGCATTTAATTGTCACTGTTAATTTCTTTGATATAACAAAGTAGCAACAAGTAAAAATCCGAATTTAACACTAAATTCGGATTAGTTATTTGTATGTATTTATCTAACTTATTACGCTAAAGATGGCTGCGGTAATTTAGGTAACTTAATGGTTAGCGCGATAATGAGTGAAACAATTAATAAGACAAACATTAAATAGAACGTCGCAATAAAACCACCAAAGATAGAAGCAACAATCGAACCAATAAAACTACCGACACCAAACCCTAAGTAAATGATACCGTAATTTTTAGTCAGATTGTTTAGACCAAAGAAATCACTCACTAATGAAGGGAATACGGTGATTGTGCCGCCAAAACTAAAGGCAATGCAGGCAACCGCAATATAAAAACTCATCTGGCTTTGATGAGCAAATAGTAATGCGCACACGCCGGTTAAACACACCACTAATGAAATAGCCACAACCTTTGTACGTGCCATTTTATCAGATAGAACACCTAACACTAAGCGTCCACTTAGATTAGCAATAGCGATAATAGCAACACTGGCAGCAGCAACGTCTAATGATAAGTGTACGTAACCCTGGCCAATATCTTTGGCAACACCAATGACATACAGACCACTCATACAAACAGTCAAGAAAACTAAAGCAAGCATCCAAAACTGTGGACATTTCATAGATTGTGAAAGACTAAAATCACGCACTTCAGCAGCAGATTCTGTGGCAGATACTTGTTGTTTAGGTGCATCTTTCATCATTAAGCCACCAATGATAACCATGACCATTGCAATAATGCCCCAGTAATCAAAGGTACTTTCTAAACCATTATGCTCAAGAAAATACATATTAATAAATTTAAAACCTAAACTACCTAAACCATATGCACCAATAGCACAGGCTGAAATTAACCCTTTACGCTCAGGAAAGAATTTTACGCAATTAGACAAGGTCATTAAGTACCCGGTACCGTCAGCAAAACCAATTAACAGGCCAGCAAATATATATAACAACCAAATATTGGTAGCATGCGCTGTAAGTAATAAACTTGCCCCTAGTAAAATGCCGGCACCAAGAGTGACATTACGCACCCCAAACCGTTCTTGCATTTTACCCGCCATTGATGATGCAACCGCCAAGGCTAAACTCATAATACCGAAAGAAAAAGCAACACGACTGACTGGCTCAGATAATTTACCTGCAAGCTGAGCGTTAAATAAACTCCATGTATAAACTGAACCCAAAGCAAACTGAGTAATGATGGTACCCAGCAACGTAAAATAACGGCTGCGACTGGTAAGTTGATTGGTCATGGTGACATCCTTTTTTGGTGAAATACTCAAGGCCATATTGCAGATTGCCTTGCTGCTGTTCACCAAAATACGACAATAACCATAGATAACAAGAGGGTAAAAAAACAATAAAATCAGTGGTAACGTATGAGGAATAAAATGCAATATAGCGGCATGAAATGCATTTTGCCGCTAATCATTAGTTAGCATTTACAACTGCATTAAACACCGAAAAGCTTTTAGATTACTACGACTCACAGGAATATGCGGCTCAACATGGGCTAATTTGATCATATAAGTACTATTAACCCATGGAATGATCTCTTTAACATCATTAATGTTTATGCAGTAAGATCGGTGGCAACGGAAAAAATCACTCGTTGGTAAACGTAGCATTAATTCACTTATCGTAATCGGTGCCACAAAACACCCTTCAGCAGTATAAACATGGGTCACTTTTTCATTAGCAATGGCACAGCAAATATCACTAATCGCAGTAACATGAATATGATTATTAAGCATTAAATTAATAGTATGACTACGTATATTTGTCGTAACTTGCGGGGGTTCTTGTTCTTGAGCCCGCGCCTGTAACTTAGCTAATAAGCCGATTACTCGCTGCTCGTTAAGTGGCTTCAATAAATAATCAACCGCTTCTAATTCAAAAGCATCGACTGCATATTCTTTATAAGCTGTTGTAAATACGATTTGAGGCTTATGAGAAAATTGAGCAATATTACGCGCTAACAACATGCCATCAATTGATGGAACATTAATATCTAAAAAAACAACATCAACCTTGTTAGATTGTAAAAATTTAAAGGCATCCAGTCCATCATCAAACGCAGCAACAATATTAATAGTGCTATGTTTTTCAATTAAATAAGTTAACTCTTCACGAGCAAGATATTCATCTTCCACGATCAAGGCATTTAGTTGCATGATATCAATCCTGTTCTTTTACAAAAAATTGCATACTAGTTCCTTGCTCAAGCCGACTAATATGCAGTCCATCGCTATAGAGTAATAATAACCGTTGGTGGACATTATTGAGTCCAATATGGTGTGAATCTATTTTGCTTTGGTATAATTTATCGATTATTTTTTGACTTATACCAACACCAGTATCAGTGATCGTAATCGCCACATCATCCACTCTTCTCTTTACTGAAATAACAACTTTTCCAGCCACACGAGAAGGTTGAATACCATGTAAAATAGCATTTTCAACTAATGGCTGAATCAATAAGCATGGTATGCGAGGATGGACATCATCAATATCAAATTCTACCTCTAGTTTTGAACCAAAACGTGCTTGTTCAATAGCGACATAATCTCGAACTTGTTGGATTTCTTCTTGAATATCAATCAATTCAACATCTCGTTCTAAATTGTAACGTAGAAAATCGGCTAAATTTGCAATAAGCTGCCGAGCTTCATCTGGACGAATACGAATTAACGTTGAAATCGCGTTAAGTGCATTAAATAAAAAGTGCGGATTTATTTTACTTTGCAGGGCTGAAAACTCGGCTTTTGCTGCCATTTGCTTTAGCTGTTCAATACGTGAAACCTCCATCTGGGTAGATATGATTTGTGATAAACCAATCGCCATTTCACGCAATGACATTCGAATATGATCTGGCTGACAATAAAATATTTTAAGCGTGCCACTTACCTCACCATTTTCCCAAAGTGGAATAATCAGTAATGAATGAAAATTATGTACATTGAGGTTATTACTTATTATTTGTTCACCACTTTCTACTGCTTGGCGAGTCATTTGGCTGATTTTATGGTGCGCATCTAAAAAGTGCTCTTCCCCACGACCAACATAAGCACGTACATCTTGCGTATTAGTAATTGCTACAGCGTCAGCATCCGTATAAAACCGAATAATACTGCATACTTTTTGTAGGGCATTACGGTTGTTAATACGAAAATAAGGTAAGGTTTTATTCGCAATATCAAGGGCTAGCTTTGCTTGTTGAGCGGCAATAAGATCTTGCTCTTCATCGAGATCTTGGACTAATTTAATAATTAACCCAATCGATAATGTACCAAGGATCATAGGGAAACTAATATGTGTCACAATATTGTAAGCCAGTGTTTTATTGTGTGATAGCAACACAATCAATACCATCGTCAGTATTTCACAGCACATTCCCGCCAAAATACCTAATTGGGCATAATTTTTTTTAGCACATTTACAATGAATCCAGGTTGCTAATAAACCAGCAAAAATACTCGTGATTAAGCACGCTACTGATGTAGGACCATCAATATCAATTAAGTAACGGTGAATGCCCGCAATAATACCCGCAGGAATACCTATCCATGGCCCAAAAATAATACCACCAGATAACACTGCAATAATACGTACATTAACCAGTGAACCATCAACATTTAAACCTGTATAAGTACTAAACACCGCAAATACAATAAACAATGCTGAGATCATCGCGGTTTCAACAGGCCGTCGATGGGTTTTCTTAACGATAGATTGAAACAATTGGGTACGCGTTAATAAAAATAATGTCATCAACATTAAGGCGGCGCGCTCAAATACGGCCAATAACATCATAAACTGTTCACTATACATTGCTTCACCTTAACCATAAGTAAAATTATGAGACACTTAAACCAGTTTTAATACCGCAAAGACATTACGTAATTAAGAATTATGTTATTAGTGAAAGCTTCATGTTTTAATTAAAATCAACAATAAGCAATTTAATGTCAGCAACTGCACTTTGTCCGTCTTTTTTGACACAAGATGATAAATATCTTTGACCATTACTAGGTTGTTACCAAGAGACTGTTACAATAGTGGTATAAAGTTCAGTCATGCATGTATAGTTAACGCACCTGAACACTTAATCATTATTAAGCTGAGATTGTTTTATGCCTTCACAACTAAGTACTATCCTGGAAAACTCTCAACTAGCAGATCAATTGCTATCTGAATCACAAACTCGTGGCTTTGTTACTGCCATGGCAGCAGCACCACACCTGATTGATCCTACAGAATGGTTAGCGTTTATGTGGGGTGGCGAAGAAACATCACCTTTCGATAACCATGAAGACTTAGAAAATTACGCAAAAGCAATCATTGCAATCTGGAACGAAGCTCGCGCTGCATTATTTGAAAGCACTTGGCAATGGCCTGAAGGCTGTGCATTAGACGATAGTCAGATTGTTACCGAAGTAACCAGCAACTTCTGTGAAGGTATGTTACAAGGTTGGCAATTAGCACGTGATGACTGGGAGACAATAATGCCGCCAGAAAGTGAAGATAATGCCCTACTTGGTGGCGTATTACTTTCTTTTAGCTTGTTATTTGATCCTGAAACAGCATTAGAAGCACTTAAAGAACAAAACGCAGACGCATTGGCGCAGTTTGAAGAAATCTTCAACGCGATTCCCGTTATGCTATGTGGCCTAACACAACGTGGGGCACAATTAGTTGCCGCCCAGTAATAGTTGACTGAAATAGTAATAAAAAAGGCGAATCGATTCTGTTAACTCAAATGAGTATCAGAACGGATCGCCTTTTCTTTTGTTACAGTAAGTAATTACTTACGCATTACCTTTTACTTTTAATTGTAACTCAGCTGCAAAATCTAACATTCTGTTAAGTGGAACAAGTGATTTCACTCGAATAGCTTCATCAACAAAAATTTCATGTTGCTGACCACCTTCAGCTAAAGCTGTATAAATGGCTTTCAAACCATTCATCGCCATCCACGGGCAATGTGCACAGCTACGACATGTCGCCCCAGCCCCCGCTGTTGGCGCTTCAATTAATTCTTTATTTGGCACCATTTGCTGCATCTTAAAGAAGATACCTTTATCGGTTGCCACAATTAATTTGGTTTGCGGTAATGTTGTTGCCGCTTTTATTAATTGACTCGTTGAACCAACAGCATCTGCTAATGCAACTACACTAACTGGTGATTCAGGGTGCACCAAAATAGCCGCATCAGGGTGTAGATGCTTCATCTGTTTTAGCGCTTGTGCTGAAAACTCATCATGCACAATACACTCCCCTTGCCACAGTAACATTTCAGCGCCAGTTTGCTTTTGAATATAACCACCAAGATGGCGATCTGGGCCCCAAATGATTTTACGACCTTCGCTATCGAGATGATCAATAATTTCTAACGCGATACTCGATGTTACTACCCAATCAGCCCGTGCTTTCACTGCGGCAGAAGTATTTGCATAAACCACTACTGTATGATCAGGATGCTGATCACAAAACGCCGTAAATGCATCAACCGGACACCCAAGATCGAGTGAACACTCAGCCTCTAAGGTTGGCATTAATACTTTTTTTTCAGGGGTTAATATTTTTGCTGACTCGCCCATAAATCTCACCCCGCAAACAATCAAAGTTGTTGCTGAATGTTGATTACCAAAGCGCGCCATTTCAAGAGAATCACCGACAAAACCACCCGTCGCTTCAGCTAGGGCCTGAATCTCGGGATCGGTGTAATAGTGTGCAATCAATACTGCATTGTTACTCTTTAGCAGTTGCTTGATTTTTGTAATGTAAACCTGCTTTTCATTATCCGATAATAGCGCTGGTTTAGGTGGAAATGGATAGACCATTTCCGATGGATCAAATGTAATATTCATTATTCATTTGCTCGTCAGCATTCCTTACGTGTTTGATCATTATACGCATGATTTTTGAAATATCATCATTAACCAATGACACTTGTATAACAGCACATACACATAAAATACGACTTTTGCGCATTATATTTCTAAGACGTATATATAAAAGTGAAAACTTATCAATTTTATTTTGAGAATTCTCTGAGAACATCTCAGAAAAAATATTATTGATATGCATCACAGTTTTAAAGCTTACTATATTAAATAATATCTTATCGCTGTAACGCACTGATTTAACTACCTGTAGAAGAGGTGAGACATTGATGAATGTCTATAACTATCATCAAGCTAGCCCTTACGGCACATTATTATAAATTAAGCCGAAAAGCCTTTCTCACTTGAGAAAGGCTTTATTTTTAAATGTTAGACTATTTTTTGAAACACAAAAAAACGTGCTAATAATTTCTTTCGGTAAATGAGTATTACTCAACACTTTTACTATATTTACGTTTTGACCAAAAAAAACATGGGCCTCAAGTTCGGTAACAGAAATAGGCCTATCTGTATGTTCAAAAATATACTTTATGAATCGATAGTTTCCACTACCATCACGTACTGAAATTATTTTTTTACCATCACAAAAAACGGTTTTAGTCTTGTCATCAAAATATAAGTGTTGCTCTTTCTCATCAAAAGACATCAACAAATAGATATAAGAAACAACCGTCATGACACAGAAAAAGATAAGCATCACAATCATAAAGATATTCATTTATCTAACCTATTGAGCCTGTTCACAAATTTTAGAAATATTCTTCACAGTAACCCAATGACTAAATCGTTGAGGATCATTTTGACATAAGGTAGTAATTGAGCCTGTTTGTGCTGTCCAGCCATCTTGTTTCCATTGCTTAATTTTAGCTAAGATAGTGGCTTCTGAATTGGTATGGTGCAGCGATTGATCAATAATATTAAACGCATTCTCCCCTGCCATTTTAGTGACATTCTCTTGATTCATCTTTACGCCATACATAAAGATGCCTCCAGTGATCCACCCAGACAGAGCCAATAAAACTAAGAATACCGACATTAATTTATTCATAAAAATAACCTCGGTAGTTATATACGTAAACGGCAGATTGTTACGATGGCAGAATCAGAAAGAATACGTTTTAATTTGTCACGATCATTATCACAAATTGTAGTGACAGAACCCGTTTGAGCTGTCCATCCTTTTGCAAACCATTCTTGAATTTGCGCGATAATTTCTGGATCTGTTTTTTTATCTTGTAATGATTGGGAAACAATATTGTAAGCATTCTCGGTGATCTTATCGTTAATGAAACTACGATCATTATTTAGATGTGTAAACATTAAATAAGCAGCAAACAGCCAGCCAGAAATAGAGATCAATGAGTAACATAATATTTTTTTTTGACTTAACAAAATAACTCCAACTATCCATAGTAATAACATTACATAGAGCAGCAACAGCTACTCATTTCATAGATGCGCATAATACCAAAAAAAACAGTAAATTCCATGATAGTTTTCATTATTACAAGGGCATTTTTGAGCCTTCTATTATTCATCAAATAAAAGCCGATAAGCTCTTATTAACAACCAATAAAAGATAAAAAAAAACCCACAAAAAATGCAGGTTTTTAAAATATTAAAACAACAATTTTAGTGCTTTGATAAATTTGTTAACGCAGACTGTGCTTGCTTCGCGCTAGTTGAGTTGGGGTACTCTTTCTCAACTTCCGTATAGTAAGACATCGCTTTAACAGTATCATTGTTACGCTCAGCAATAACACCAAGCTTTAGCAATGCATCAGCCCGTTTACTTGAATCTTTAATACTAGCAACAACTGTAAAATTCTTTGCCGCTTGAGCTAAATCATTTTGAGAAAAATGCAACTGACCTAACCAATAGCTCGCATTCGGCTTATACACAGAATCAGGGTAAGTAGTTAAAAAAGACTCAAATGCTTGGGTTGCACCTTGATAATCTTTCTTTTTCAAAATCAAATTCACAGCATTTTGATAAGCATCATTCTCACTCATATTTTTAGAGTAGGCTTCTGCCGGTGCTTTGGCTGTCTCTTTCGCTGCTGGTGCTGTTTTTGCAGGCTGACGACTTAACTGATCAACGTCCTTATATAACTGTCGTTGACGTTCTTTCATCTGCTTAATATCGTAGCTATTACGTTCAACTTTGCCACGAATATCATCAATATCAGCTGACATTTGATCTAGCTGACGTTGAACCTGCAATTGTGATTGCCCTTGTGCTTCCAACATACGCTCTAATGTTTGTAAATTAGCCGCTGAAGCAGGCGCGGCGACCACTTGGGTCGCCGCACCAACCAGCAACACTAATGCAAACTGACGCATTATTTTGTTACTGTTCATAATTATCAACCTAAATCTTAATTAGTATACGATCACTGCACGGCGGTTTTTCGCATAATCCGCATCAGTATGTCCAAACAATAGTGGTTTTTCTTCACCATAACTAACGATAGACATTTGATTTGCTGATACACCTAGCGCTTGCAGGTATTGAGCAACAGCGGTGGCACGACGTTCACCCAATGCAATATTGTATTCAGGTGTACCACGTTCATCAGCATGGCCTTGAACAACCACTTTTGTATTTGGATGGTTACGTAAGTATTCAGCATGAGCTTCTAGCATGTTTTGATATGCTGGTTGAATTTCAGCGTTATCAAATTTGAAGAATACTGTTTGCTCTTCTTGACGCAACTTTTGCATTTGTTGTTCATGCAATTGCTGTTCAGTCATCGCACCACTTTGAGAAAGCGATGTAGAAATAGAGGTTTGACCTGCGCCATTAAGACCACCGACACCACCCATTTCAACACTGCCAGTTTGGTTTTGAGATCCAGCAGAAGTACCAGCACTGTCTGTTGAACTACATGCTGCCAATGTCATCATTGGTAACGCAATGGCTAAGCCTTTTAAAATTCGGTTAAGTTGCATCTATTTTCATCCTTCATCATTCAGTAATACCCATTAATTGGATATATTATTGTTCTATAATCCTATTATAGGAATGGACCCCAAGCTGGTGCACGTACTCGTTTACTTGTTGAAGGTAAACGTGCTTGGAATCGACCGTCAATAGACACTAGAGACAATTCATAACTATTATTTTGTGCTGAGCTATAAATAATCATACTGCCGTTAGGTGCAATACTTGGTGATTCTGCTAATTTTGCTTTCGTTAAAATCTGAACGGCGCCAGTTTTTAAGTCTTGCTTAGCAATGTTATAGCCACTATCAGAACGGTTAACCATCACTAAAAAACGACCATCAGGGGTAATTTGCGCCCCCATATTTTGGCTACCTTGCCATGTTACACGTTGTGTCTCGCCTGTGGCTAAATCAAGATGATAAATTTGTGGGCGTCCACCACGATCTGACGTGAAATACATTGATTTACCATCAGGCGTCCAAATTTCTTCAGTATTATTAGCACGTCCATGGGTTATTTGACGTAATTGCTTTGTTTTAAGATCTTTAATATAAATCTGTAAACTGCCTGTCTTTGATAACACCATCGCTAGCTTAGTGCCGTCTGGTGAGAATTGTGGTGAGCCATTATGACGAGGGTAGTTAGCAATAAGCTCACGCGTGCCTTTATAAATATTCAGTACGAAAATTTCAGCTTTACCATTTTCAAAGCTTACATAAGCTAACTTACTGCCATCAGGAGACCATGCTGGTGACATCAATGGTTGCTTTGATTTTAAAACGACACGCTCGTTATAACCGTCATAATCGGCAACACGTAATTGATACGGAAATTGCGCGCCTTGATTATCATCAACATAAGCAATACGCGTTAAAAATGCACCACGCTCGCCAGTAAGCTTTTGATAAACCATATCAGAGATACGATGTGCATATTGACGCATACGATTTGGTTTTACGACAGCACGGTTATTTAACAGTAAGTAATCACTCGCGGTACCTTGAGCATCACTATTCAACTTACCTTTAACAATATCAACCAATTGGTAGCTAATGACATAATTACCTTCGGCATTTTGAGTAATACTCCCCGTCACGACAGCATCAACACCTAATTTAGTCCAAGCACTATAATTAATTTGGCTTTCATTATAAGGACGTTGAGGTAATTTACTATTTGCTATTGGACTAAATTTACCACTACGTTGTAGATCAGAAGCTATAACAGCTGAGATATCAGTCGGTAATTTATTTGTGCCTTGCCATTCAAAAGGCACAATACCAATTGGGCGAGCGGAATCAACACCATCAGTGATGACTAAATCTAGTGCTGCATGTGCAAATTGGCTAACGCTTAATAAGGCAAAAAACATACCTATCATCCAACGTTTCATCAATCGCTCCTTATAGTTACGAAAGCCGCAACTATTGTTGCGGCAAAAATAAAGTCTGTATTTAACAATGACTATGGACTAACCGTTAAGTTAATAACCCGTAATTGTTTAACTACATCAGGGTTATCTGGCATCGGAAATTCACTTACTTGTAATACTGCAGATTTAGCAGCACGGCAAAGTGTATTATTTCCCGCTAACTGTGAAACATCTAACACTAAACCATTCGCTGACAAACGTAAGGTTAACTTACATTCTTGACCTTTAAAGCTTTGATCAACCAATAGATTTTGTTGAATCATTTGCTTATAAATAGTGCCATAACGTGCCACTTCATCAGCAATATGCTTACCTCGCGCACCACCTCGTTGTTCATTTTCAGCTTCTAGTCCTGAAAACATATCATTGAGTGCTGCGTCTTGTTTAGCTTGTGCTTTGGCTTTAGCGTCTGCTTTGGCTTTTGCATCTGCCTTCACTTTAGCATCTGCCTTCACTTTAGCATCTGCCTTCGCTTTAGCGTCTGCCTTCGCTTTAGCGTCTGCCTTCGCTTTAGCGTCTGCCTTCGCTTTAGCGTCTGCCTTCGCTTTAGCGTCTGCCTTCGCTTTAGCGTCTGCCTTCGCTTTAGCGTCTGCCTTCGCTTTAGCATCTGCCTTCGCTTTAGCGTCTGCTTTCGCTTTAGCGTCTGCCTTCGCTTTAACTTCTGCTTTCGCCTTAGCTTCTTCAGCTTGTTGCTGCTGCAATTGACGTTGTTTTTCAGCTTCACGGGTTGCCTTTTCAGCCGTTAACTTATCCTCTTTTAATTGACGGATACGTTCGGCATCGGCTTTACGTTGTGCTTCAAGTGCTTCAGTTTGTTGCTTTAAACGGGCTTGACGAGCTTGTTCTGCATCTTTTGCTGCTTGGCGCTGTTGACGAATTTGCTGAGCTTGTTGATTCAAGATAGCAGGATCAATCATCGTCGCTTGAATAGTATTACCGACCGATGGTTTTTTATCGAAGGTAAAATCAGCACCCCATAATAACAGCACAATAAACAGTGCATGTACGAAGACAGATATAATGACTGATGTCGAATAATTACTCTTTTTCATGCCTTAATTTCCAGGCTTATCTAATGGATCAGTCATTAAACCTACCGATCCAACTCCAGCATGGCTTAGCGCATCCAAGGTTTCGACTATATTTGAATAAGGTGTGCGTCCATCACCCCCAACCATTACTAACGTTTTAGGATTGCTAGCAAGCTCTGCTTTTACTCGAGCAATTAATTCATCGAGGCTCAAGCCATGCGCCATATCATCATTATTGATGCTCACCCCTAAATTGCCATCTTTATCAACTTCAACAATGATAGGAGGTGTATCGTTATCTTGGTTTAACTGTGCGATTGTTTCAGAAGTCTGTGTTTTAGGTAAATCAACATCAACTCCTTGGCTTACAAACGGTGCTGTAACCATGAAGATAATTAATAAAACCAACATAACGTCAATATAAGGGACGACATTGATTTCTGCCGTCATTTTGCGTTTCTTCGGTTGATAAGCCATTGCTTATTACTCCTGATTCGCTGCAAATGCCTGACGGTGTAAAATACTTGAAAACTCTTCCATAAAAGTGGCATAAGTATGTTCAAGTTTAGTCACTTTGTTAGTAAGGCGGTTATAAAACATAACTGCTGGAATTGCAGCAAATAGACCCATCGCTGTCGCAACCAAAGCTTCAGCAATACCTGGAGCTACCATAGCTAATGTTGCTTGCTTTACGGCACCCAGAGCAATAAATGCCGTCATAATGCCCCATACGGTACCAAAAAGACCAATATAAGGACTGATTGAACCAACAGTAGCAAGGAATGGTAAATTGGTTTCTAACTCATCAACTTCTTTTGATAGTGAAACACGCATAGCACGTCCAGTACCTTCCATTACCGCTTCAGGCACACGGCCATTACTGCGATGTAAGCGCGCAAATTCTTTAAAACCTGAATAGAAAATTCGCTCAGATCCAGAAAGATCATCTTTACGTTGTTGTACTTCTTGATAAAGCTGCGAAAGATCGATACCAGACCAAAATCGGTCTTCAAATTGAGTTGCATTACGTTCAGCACTTTTTAAAACTTGTGAACGCTTAATGATCATTGCCCAAGAAGCAATCGACATTCCAAGTAAAATAAGCATAACCAGTTTTACCAACAAACTTGCTTGTAAAAAAAGGTCTAAAATGGTTAGTTCTGAGTTCACTTAATTGTTCTCCAGCTTTAATTGTGCAGGTAACGCTATTGGTTTCATGATGGTTGGATCAATACAAGCAATTTTTACAACGGCACGGCAAAATACTACATTATTATCATTAACCAGCTCTTGATTAAACGTTATTGATGCACGACGTGCGTTTTCAATCGTGGTATTAACAACCAGTTGATCATCTAATTTAGCACCACGAATAAAATCAATATTCATGCTACGTACAACAAAACTCATTTTATCTGCAAATAATTGCTGCTGATTTAAGCCTATGTAACGTAATAACTCAGTTCGAGCTCGTTCAAAAAATTTCAAGTAATTAGCGTGATAGACCACCCCGCCAACATCTGTATCTTCATAATAAATGGTAATCGGCCATTTAAAAATATCTTGTTCTTTCATTTAGTATCCATAACCGTCATGCCTACACGGTACTAACAATCGCGCTTGACACTACTATACCCTAAGTCATCCGTTGATAGTTATCATGGAGCGAATAGATAACCGCATTTAACTGAAAAATGAAATTTGTCAGTAGGTTCTGACAATCAAATCACAATTCTGTTCAGTTATCATGCATTAAAACCGAATTGTTAAAAATGGTTACAATTTACTCCTATAAAAAAAGCCTGTTCCATTACGGTAACAGGCTTTTTAGCTCTACAGATTAAGTGTTATAAAAAACGTAATCCGAGAATATAAAGCAATATAGGCAGTGCGATATACGGTGTAAAGAACACCTGGAAATACCATCGATGAGGAACAAAACCCATGCCAAATACCATTGCGCTACAGGTTGCCCAAATCATCAACGGTGCTAAACCTGCACTGAATCCACCAATATCTTTGGCAAATTGATGCGGTTCCCACATTAATAGCCCAGTAATAGTCAACGCCATTACTACTGCTAATAATTTAAGAGGTAACACGCTCAAAGGTGCATGAATTAGCTTAACCGCACGATCTATCTTACTCACTGTCTTTATCCATATTTTCAGTCGTTTCAAGCCATAATGCGTTGACAATACCGAATGAACAAGCAAGTAAAATACCTAAAATCCAAGCAAAATACCACATAGTTCGTCTACTCCTTAGTACAGTGAAGTCTTGTTGTCTTCGATATATTTAGTATCAAGACGACCAAACATTTTGTAGTAACACCATGAGGTGTAAGCCAAGATTACAGGTACCATAACAAATGCTACTACTGTCATAATCTGTAATGTGTATTCAGATGATGTTGCATCCCAAATAGTCAAACTTACATTTGGATTTAAGCTTGATGGCATAATGAATGGGAATGTTGCAAAACCAAACGTTAACACCACACCTAAAACCGTTAAGCTTGAGAACAAGAAAGCAAAGCCTGCACGTTCAGCGCGAGAACATAACGCTGTTAGTAAAGGCATAACGACAGCAATGATTGGAGCAATCCACAATACTGGGTAGTTATGGTAGTTAATGAATAACGCACCCACTTGACGAACAACGTCTTTCGTTAATGGATCTGATGCTACATTTGGTAATACTTGAGATGTGATCACATAACCATTAATGCCTTGAGAGACAAAACCAGCAATGATAAACACAACAGCCATTAATATTGCAGAGATTGCTGCAACATTACGCGCACGCGCATGGATAGCATCCGTTGTTTTCATTTGTAGGAAAGTTGCACCTTGAGTAATAACCATCAATAGGCTAACAACACCACAAAGTAAGGCAAACGGATTCAATAAACCAAAGAATGACCCAGTATACGTCGTCATCATAAATTCGTTTATTTCAAACGGTACACCTTGCATTAAGTTACCAAAAGCCACACCAAAAATAACTGGCGGTACAAAGCTACCAACAAAGATTGCTTTATCCCATAAGCCACGCCATTTTGGATCAGTCAGCTTAGAACGGTAATCAAAACCTAACGGACGTAACCAAAGAGAGGCTAATGTTAAAATCATTGCAACGTAAAAACCAGAGAATACCGTTGCGTAAACTAATGGCCATGCTGCAAATAACGCACCACCCGCGGTGATCAACCAAACTTGGTTACCATCCCAGTGCGGTGCAATTGAGTTAATCATTACACGACGTTCGTTATCTGTCTTACCAATAATTGGTGACAGCATACCGACGCCCATATCAAAACCATCTGTGATTGCAAAACCGATGCACAATACACCAATTAGTACCCACCAAATGATTCGCAAGCTTTCATAATCAAACATTATTCTGTTTCTCCCTGCTTACACTTCAACCTGACGTGAAACCACATCTTGTGCTGTATCTTTTTGCTCAAAATGATAACGACCTGTTTTCAAGCTACTTGGACCTAAACGTGCAAACTTAAGCATCAAGTACACTTCAGCAATCAAGAACAGAGTATATAGTCCGAAAATTGCAGCTAGCGAGAACCATAATTGTGATGGTTCAAGATTTGATGCGGCCATATGTACTGGTAGAATTTCACCAACAGCCCATGGTTGACGACCATACTCGGCAACAAACCAACCCGCTTCAATTGCAATCCAAGGTAATGGAATACCAAACAATGCAGCTTTAAGTACCCACTTGTTACCTGTGATTTTATGACGGCAAGACTGTACAAATGCAGCACCAATAATGGCAAACATTAGGAAGCCTGCACCCACCATGATACGGAAGCTAAAGAATAGCGGCCATACACGTGGAATTGAGTCATCAACAGCTTTTTGAATTTGCTCTGGTGTCGCATCAACAACTTTATCAGTGTACGGCTTCAATAATAAGCCATAACCTAAGTCACCTTTTACTTCATTGAAAGCTGCAACATTTGCTGGTGTTCTTTCACCTGAACGTAATTTCTCAAGTAAACCATATGCCACCATACCGTTACGAATACGTACCGCATGTTGCTTCTTAAGATCACGAATACCCATTACTTGAGTATCAAGTGAACGCGTTGCAATAATACCCATTAGATATGGAATCTTAATTGCGTAATCTGTTTCCATTGTTTCTTGATTCGGGAAACCAAACGCGGTGAAGGCTGCCGGTGCGGGTTCAGTGTGCCATTCAGCTTCAATTGCTGCTAATTTTGTTTTCTGAACATCACCTAATTCATAACCTGATTCATCACCCAAAATCATTACTGAAACGATTGATGCAAGACCAAAAGCAGCAGCAATTGCAAATGAACGACGAGCAAAGGCAATATCACGCCCTTTAAGCATGTAGTATGAACTTACGCCAAGAATAAACATCGCACCACAAACATAGCCAGAAGCTACGGTATGAACGAATTTAACTTGAGCAACAGGGTTAAAGATAACTTCTGCAAAGCTCACCATTTCCATACGCATGGTTTCATAGTTGAAATCCGCGCCTACAGGGTTTTGCATCCAACCATTAGCGATTAGGATCCACAATGCAGAGAAGTTAGATGCTAATGCAACTAACCATGTCACTGTAAGGTGTTGACGTTTTGATAGACGATCCCAGCCAAAAAAGAACATACCGACTAGAGTGGATTCAAGGAAAAACGCCATCAGGGCTTCGATAGCCAAAGGCGCACCGAAAATATCACCAACATAATGAGAGTAATAAGCCCAGTTTGTACCAAACTGGAATTCCATGGATAGGCCTGTAGCCACACCCAATGCAAAGTTAATCGCGAAAAGCTTACCCCAGAACTTTGTCATGTCCTTATAGATTTGCTTGCCTGTCATAACATAAACTGACTCCATAATGGCAAGTAAAAAAGCCATACCTAGAGTCAGGGGAACGAACAAAAAGTGATACATCGCAGTAAATGCGAACTGTAACCGCGATAGTTCGACGACATCAGTGAACATTGATAACTCCTTTTTTCACCAGCTGACTGGCGCAGTACTACACAGTGTACCGATTATTGGGCTTAGCCAATCGTAGATAACAAACCGCAATATTGGTGATATTTCTGATCGCATTTATCGTATTGATAATAACGGCCATCTTATTTGTTGCAGCTTTGTATCAAAAATATTGTTTTACTGTTATTATTCTACAGCTAATAAAGTCAAGGCTAATATTACAGATATCAGCAATAATCTTCAAAGTATTTATTAATAGTTTTGCTTTGATATTTATCAAATAAAATATCACCGCAAGATATCGACAGCACCAAGTATGATCTACATCAATAAATAATGCATTTTTTTGGCGCTATGCCACAAATTACAATGTTTATATTTTTAATATCTATCTTTAATACTGTCATATCACAATATAATCTATTCCTATTCCTTCATAACCACCCACTGCTTTACTGTAATTTGATTGTTCAACAAATCTAAGAAAAGTATTATGAAACAAAGTTTTGCAGAATTCCACTGACGCATAAATACATTCGTAGAAAACATTACAAAAATAAGGTGATTATAATAATTCCATAATAAAAACTTACAATTTATAAATAAAAAACCATATAGAACAAAATGTTACTTGTCCCATTGATAGCCGTTATTCATCATTATTTTCTTAGTCGATCATTTTGGATTAAATAGATTTTGATTATGAGTAAATATTTTTCAGGTATTGTTGTTTTTTAATACCAATATATAGCTTTTTAAAATAAAAATGCCCTACTCATTTTCTATTTAAAGCAATAACACCGTTATTAAATAGTAATCAATGTTATTTTTAATAACATTCTTGTTGAACGTTTTTTATTACTTGTTTATTAGAAATATCATCCATAAAATCGAGATATAAAAAAACGAGACATTAATAGTCTCGTTTTTTATACATTCATTATCTTTCTTCTTATTTTGTCTTGGGTATATCAAGCCCAAAATGTAAATAAGCACGCTGAGTTGCAATACGTCCACGAGGAGTGCGCTGTAAAAAACCTTGCTGGATTAAATAAGGTTCAAGCACATCTTCAATAGTGTCTTTTTCTTCACCAATTGCAGCGGCTAAGTTATCAAGTCCAACGGGTCCCCCCATAAATTTCTCAATAATCGCCATCAATAATTTGCGATCCATATAGTCAAAGCCACTACTATCAACATCAAGCATATCAAGGGCTTTATTGGCTATATCAGGGCAAATATGACCATCACTTTTGACTTCTGCGTAATCACGCACACGACGTAATAAACGGTTAGCAATACGCGGAGTACCACGAGCACGCATTGCCATTTCCATCGCGCCGCCATCATCAAGTGATAAACCAAGGTAACTCGCACTTCGTGAGACGATATCTTTTAGATCTTCAACTTTGTAATATTCTAATCGCTGAGTTATACCGAAACGATCCCGTAATGGTGATGTTAGCGATCCCGCCCGCGTTGTTGCACCGATTAAAGTAAAAGGTGGTAAATCAATTTTAATCGACCGCGCTGCAGGGCCTTCGCCAATCATGATATCTAATTGGTAATCTTCCATTGCTGGATAAAGTATTTCTTCAACCTGTGGGCTTAAACGATGGATTTCATCAATAAATAGCACATCATTTTCTTCAAGGTTGGTTAATAGCGCGGCTAAATCACCGGCTTTTTCAAGCACAGGTCCAGATGTGGTACGAATACTCACTCCCATCTCATTAGCAACAATATTCGCTAAGGTCGTTTTACCTAAACCTGGAGGACCAAAAATCAATAAGTGGTCAAGCGCTTCATTTCGCAATCTTGCGGCTTGAATAAAGATTTCCATTTGATCACGGACATGATCCTGACCTTGATAATCATTCAGTAACTTAGGACGAATAGCACGATCAATAATGTCGTCTTCGCGCGGTGTCTCGAAATTACTCGAAACCAGTCTATCGGCTTCAATCATAATAAATACCTATTACAGAATGTGTGATCACACCATTGAACGTAATGCATCACGAATCATCGCTTCACTGGTCATTTCAGGTTGTGCAACTTGAGCCACAACTTTCGCTGCAACTTGTGGTTTATATCCTAAAGCAATCAATGCACTAACAGCTTCATCTTCAGCGCGAGCTTGATTTGATGGGTTCTGAATTGCAGCATTGGATGCGGCAGTATCAAGAGCCGGCGTAAAGAGATCCCCTTCGCCCCATCCTTTGAGACGATCTTTCATCTCAACCACTAATCGTTCAGCAGTTTTCTTACCCACACCTGGAATTTTAACCAATGTCGATACATCTTCTAATTCAACACTGCGCACAAATTGGCTGGCGGTCATGGCTGATAAAATCGCTAAGCCTAATTTAGGGCCAACACCATTGGCTTTAATAACCTCGCGGAATAATTCGCGCTCACTTTTTTTATTAAAGCCATACAATAATTGGGCATCTTCACGCACGACAAAGTGAGTAAAAATAATCGCTTCTTGGCCTAACTCAGGTAACTCATAGAAACAGCTCATTGGCATGGAAACTTCATAACCAATACCGCTCACTTCAAGTAATACTTCTGGGGGCTGTTTTTCAATCACAATTCCGCGTAGTCGGCCAATCACAACATCATCTCTATAATAGGAAGTAAACTGGCACTAGAATAGTAAACTACTGGATCAATATCCAGCCCTTTATGCATGTCATCATCAAACAACACGCCATCTTATTACTATAAAAATAACCAACCCAATAAAAAAGCAGCCACAGCTGCTTTTTATGACCACAATTACCTAACCACAATATTCATTGCAATGTGAATAAATTAACGGTATCGACCACGGCGAGCGCTGGTTGCTTTACCGGCCATCGCGATTAACGTTTTATGAGTATGCGCATGACATATAGCAATAGCTAAAGCATCGGCGGCATCGGCTTGCGGTGTCCCATCAAGTTTAAGTACCGAACACACCATGTGTTGTACCTGAACTTTATCTGCGCCACCATTACCTACGACAGCTTGTTTTATTAATCGCGCAGCATATTCACTTACAGGAAGATCAGCATTCACCGCCGCCACAATCGCACTACCACGGGCTTGTCCAAGCTTAATGGCAGAGCTGGCATTCTTACCCATAAACACTTGTTCAATCGCAAAACAGTCGGGTTGAAATTGAGTAATAACCTCAGAAACCCCTGCGTAAATCTGTTTTAATCGGCCAGGAATATCAGGGCATGATGTACGAATACAGCCGCTACCTAAATATTCTAGCTTACGACCAACTTGTCGAATAACCCCGTATCCCGTAATACGCGAACCCGGGTCAATACCTAAAATGACAGACATGAATCCAATATTACCATTTGCTTAATACACCAATAGTTTATTGCAGTTAGTTATCTCAGCAGCTGATATATAAACAATGACTCAGCACTCATATTGATAACTCTGTATAAACATTGGTATAAACATAAAAATAAGCCGACCACTTATTGCTAAGGGTCGGCCTGTTATTAACTATCGTTAATGAGATTAATAATAGTTAAGTTAATCAAATTAAGTAATTTAACTTACTTATTCTTGATCAATTTTCTTTTTTGCAATATTAACCGCAATTGAAAGTTCTTCCAATGAAGCTGGATTTGCTAGGCTTGGCGCGTCTGTTAATAGACATGCCGCTGCGGTTGTTTTAGGGAATGCAATAACATCACGAATGTTATCAGTACCACAAAGTAGCATTACCAAACGGTCAAGACCAAATGCAAGACCTGCGTGTGGTGGTGTACCAAACTGTAGTGCATCAAGTAAGAAACCAAACTTCAAACGTTGCTCTTCAGTTGAGATACCTAGAATATCAAACACTGTCGATTGCATTGCTGAGTTGTGAATACGAACTGAACCGCCACCAACTTCGTAACCATTAATAACCATATCGTATGCATTAGATAATGCATCAGCAGGGTTAGCCGCTAATTCTTCTGGTGTTAGGTTTAATGGAGAAGTAAATGGGTGGTGCATTGCAGACAATGAACCATCTTCATTTTCTTCAAACATTGGGAAATCAACAACCCAAAGTGGTTTCCATGCAGACTTATCAGTTAGCGCTAGATCTTCACCCAGTTTAAGACGAAGTGCACCCATCGCTTCTGTAACAACACGCTTGCTATCAGCACCAAATAGAATAATATCGCCAGATTCTGCTTGAGTACGCTCAAGTAAGTTCTCAACAATTTCTGCGTTTAGGAACTTAGCTACTGGAGATTGAACACCCTCAATACCTGCAGCACGATCGTTAACCTTCATCCATGCTAAGCCCTTAGCACCGTAAATACCTACAAACTTAGTGTATTCATCAATTTGCTTACGGCTTAGAGATGCGCCACCCGGAACACGGATAACAGCAACGCGACCTTTAGGATCATTTGCTGGTGCTGAGAATACTTGGAACTCAACATCTTTAACAATATCCGCAACATCGACTAACTCTAGAGGGTTACGTAGATCTGGCTTATCAGAGCCAAAACGACGAGCGGCTTCTTCAAATGACATAACAGGGAATGCGCCAAGATCTACATTTAGTAGCTCTTTCCACATTTCTGTGATCATTTTTTCAGTTGTCGCACGTACTTGATCCGCTGACATGAACGATGTTTCGATATCGATTTGAGTAAATTCAGGCTGACGATCAGCACGTAAATCTTCATCACGGAAACATTTAACGATTTGGTAGTAACGGTCAAAACCAGACATCATCAACAATTGCTTAAATAGCTGTGGTGATTGTGGTAATGCGTAGAATTTACCTTTATGTACACGACTTGGTACTAAGTAATCACGCGCACCTTCTGGTGTTGCTTTAGTTAGTACTGGAGTTTCAATATCTAAGAAAGCATTATCATCAAGGAAACGACGAACAAAGCTTGATGCTTTAGCTCGTAGCTTGATGCGGTCGCTCATTTCTGGACGACGAAGATCTAAATAACGGTATTTTAGACGTTGTTCTTCTGAGTTCTTTTGGTTGAAGTCAAGAGGTAACGCTTCTGAACGGTTGATGATCTCAAGGCCAGTTGCATAAATTTCAACTTCACCTGTAGCCATGTCTTTATTACATTGGCTTTCAGGACGCTCACGCACTTCACCCGTTAGACGAATACAAAACTCGTTACGTAATTGGTTTGCTAGTCCGAAGATCTCTGTCATATCAGGATCAATAACAACCTGAACCACACCTTCGCGATCACGCATATCAATAAAGATAAGACCGCCCAAATCACGGCGACGGTTAACCCAACCACATAAATCTACTGTTTGTCCTGCAAGGGACTTATTTAGGTGTCCACAATAATGGGTGCGCATAAGAAATTCCCAATCTATCTGTATTAGCATGTTCGTACTCGAGTCACAGCTCACTGCTAGCCCAAGTACAACTGGTTCAATCCCGACCGCTTGCTGTCTAATTTACGCATAAAATTGGATAGCAAGCAGGCCAAGAGGCAAAAATAACAAGCTATTATACCCAAACAGCCTCAGTTTGCGAAGTGAACAGCACGTTTATTCGCATGATCTACCGCCAATCAAAAATGGAATCGTAATTAATTCTTTTTCAGTCATGGTTATTTAGGCTTTTTAGGATGAGTTACGCTAAAATCCTAAAGTCTTATATCAATGGCGTGGACTTCAGATGACATTAACCGCAGCTAAAGTACAACCACTTCGAATAGGCCTAGCACAATGGTCGCATAATCACTGGATTCATAGTTTATATGGTAAAGGCTGCAAAAGTGGTGAGCGCTTAGCTCGTTATGCTGATGTATTTTCAACAGTAGAAGGCAATACCACATTTTATGCTATACCGAGTATGGCAACAGTACAAAAATGGCATGATGCAACGCCGCATGATTTTCGATTTACGTTTAAACTACCGCAAACCATTACTCATCAACAACAATTACGCCATTGTGATCAAGCCGTCGCTGATTTTTTAAAAACGATGTATGTCTTAGCACCTAAAACGGCTATTTGGAAAATTCAACTTCCAGCTCAATTTGGACCTGATTCCCTGCCTATTTTGGCACAATTTTTAGCCAAATTCCCAAGCCACCTAACAACAGGGGTTGAAGTTCGACACCCAGATTTTTTTGCCAAAGGCTCAGCCGAACAAGCGTTGAACCGCTTGTTAATTGAACACCGTAGCAATCGTATTATTATGGATAGTCGGCCGCTTTTTTCTGCAACACCCACCTCTGAGGTAATTATAGATGCGCAACGAAAAAAGCCCCATGTACCGGTTCATGCTATCGCCACTGCAAACAACCCTGTTATCCGTTTTATTGGTCATCCCAATGATAGCAACAATGACCCTTTCTTTAAAAATTGGCTCCAACGACTACCGTTATGGATAGCCGAAGGAAAACAACCGTATTTATTTATCCATTCACCCGATAATAATGCGGCACCAGAATCAGCACTACGCTTATATCAATGCTTACAAAACCAATTATGCTCGACGGTCTGCTTACCCGATTTAGGTATACCAATCCATCAACAGTCACAGCAACAAATTACACTGCTATAGCTATTAGCTAACTGTGATGATTATTTTTGAGCAACGATATGATATTTATGAAAAATCTTTTCACTGATAGCTACCATTACTTTGTTAAGCTCAGGCAGTGTTTTAAGTTTTGAATTGGCAATAAAAATACCAATAAACACAGGTTGATGATCTTTATTCCATACCATTGCGGTTAATGTGCGAGATCCATTGACACCACCGCCACTACGATCTGCAATATTCCATCCTTGGGGAAGCACAGCACGCGCTAACCCATCAGAGACCATATTATTCGTCATCCATAATTGTAATTGCGCTTTATTTTCAGCATTAAGCACATTGCCAATTAATAATTTTTTGACGGTATTCATCATTGCGATAGGCGTTGTCGTATCATTTTTAGCCCCTTTCTCAACATAATTTAGCTTCGGCTCAAAGTGATCAAGTCGCGTATTATTATCACCAATCGTACGTAAAAAAGTCGTTAAACCTTGAGGGCCACCAATCAGCTCTAACGCTAAATTCGCCGCATAATTATCACTCATTAACATTGCAGCACCACACACACTTTGCAGTGACATTTGGCCACCAACAAAATTTTGCGTAATCGGATTCCAATTAATTAATCCCGCTTTTGTAACATCAATCTTCTGAGTCAAACTTAATGTATTTTGTTGCACGTCATATAACACATTCGCGCAAGCTAATGTTTTAAATACACTCATCATTGGGAAACGCTCAGAACCATTAAAATTCCATTGCGTGTTATTCTGAGTATCTATCACAGCAACACCAATTTGCCCCTGAATCTGCTGTTCAGTATCACGTAAATACTGTTCCAAATTAGCTGCTGATGACGCATATGAAAATAAGGCTAATAAGCTAAACACCCAATATCGTTTCATTTTAGATCCATTAAAGTAATAAAAACCGCTGAATTCTAAAGAATAAATTTATCAATAACAATCGGTAATTCACGAACCATTAACATTGTTTTTTATAAAGACCTACAATCAATTGATCGCAATTTATAAAAGAATACCTCTCCAGATTCGCACTTAAAATTACATCCATCAAATAAATCATTAACACCACTAACCGCCACTCATTCAACAATTGTTAAAGACAAATGATGCTATTTTATCTACAATACGCGACCTTTCAAAGGTGATGGATCACCTGATAGAGCGCTTTAAACCAGCCACTATCGTAGTCCCTGTAGGATACCTGTTCTTTATATATGATGAGGTTCGTGAGAATGGCAAGCCACGATAATATTTTTTCTACGCCAATTGCAAAACTGGGTGACTTTACGTTTGATGAACGTGTCGCTGAAGTTTTCCCAGACATGATTCAACGTTCAGTACCCGGCTATAGTAATATCATTTCTGCTATTGGCATGCTTGCTGAACGTTTTGCTAAGCCGCATTCGAAAGTATACGATCTTGGTTGTTCACTTGGTGCTGCCACTTTATCGATGCGTCGTCATATTGATCAGGAAGGCTGTGAAATTATCGCGATTGATAATTCAGCTGCAATGGTTGAGCGTTGCCGTTTATTAGTGAATGCCTACCGTTCTGAAACCCCCGTACAAGTTATTGAAGCAGATATTCGTCACGTTGATATTCAAGATGCTTCCGTTGTCGTGCTTAACTTTACTCTCCAATTTCTATCTCCCGAAGATCGTCTCGCATTATTAGAGAAAATCTATGCTGGTCTACGCCCTGGCGGTATATTGATCTTATCGGAAAAATATATATTTGATGATGAACGCGCCAATGAGTTGCTGATCGATCTTCATCACGACTTTAAACGAGCCAATGGTTATAGCGAATTAGAAATTAGCCAAAAACGTAGTGCTATTGAAAATGTAATGCGTCCAGATAGTATTGAAACGCACAAACAACGTTTTAATAATATCGGTTTTTCTAGCTCTGAAGTATGGTTCCAATGCTTCAATTTTGGCTCAATGTTTGCGATTAAATAAGGTTTATAGTTCCAATATGTTTAGTTTTTCTGCTTTTTATCAACTTCTTGCTCAACATGAGACCTTGCGTCCATGGTTAAATACTCTGCCGCAACAATTAAGTGATTGGGAACAACAAGAACATGGTGATATGGCTCGTTGGGCACGTGCACTGCAAAAATTCCCTACTGATAAGCCTGATGTTATTGATCTTAAAAATGACGTTAGCCTACGCAATGAGACCCCGATTGCTGACGGTGAGAAAAAACGTTTAGAAAGTCTATTACGTTTACTTCACCCGTGGCGTAAAGGCCCTTTCACTGTTCATGATATCCACATTGATACTGAATGGCGTTCTGACTGGAAATGGGATCGTGTACTACCACATATCACACCACTAAAAGGCCGCAGTGTATTAGATGTTGGTTGTGGTAATGGTTATCACATGTGGCGCATGCTAGGTGAAGGGGCAAAATTAACTGTTGGTATTGATCCTTCAAGCTTATTTTTGATCCAATTTGAAGCCATTAAACGCTTAATGGGTCAAGATGAGCGCGCGTATTTATTACCATTAGGTATTGAGCAATTACCTGAGCTAAAAGCGTTTGATACCGTGTTTAGCATGGGAGTGTTATATCACCGTCGTTCGCCTCTTGATCATATCCTCCAATTGAAAAATCAATTACGTGCCGGTGGTGAAGTTATTTTAGAGACTCTGGTCATTGATGGCGATGAAAATACTGTCCTTGTACCGACACACCGTTATGCACAAATGCATAATGTCTACTTTTTCCCCTCTGCCAAGGCATTAAAAGTGTGGATGGAAAAATGTGGCTTCGTTGATGTTCGTATTGTTGATGAGAATATCACTACTACAGACGAACAAAGATCAACCAATTGGATGACTAATAATTCCTTACCAGAATATTTAAATCAAGATGATAGTTCAAAAACTATCGAAGGATATCCAGCCCCAAGACGTGCAATCTTAGTCGGTAGGAATCCTGACTAACGACTGACAAAAGGGATGCTGTGCGCATCCCTTTTTTGATGTAAACTAATGTTGTTATTATATAAAACAGACGCACATAGGAGATATGATGCTTCGTCTTAGCGTATCATTAATTGCACTAGCGATACTTTCAGGATGTACCTCAAACGCAACGCTAGAGAAAAACCACCAACAAACTTTAGCCGCTCTCAATAATGTCGAAACCCACCTTGATAGCAAAATCAATAACGTTTCTACACATGTTGAAAACCAACAACAATATATTGGCCAACTTGAAAGAAAATTAGCATCTATCTCAAAAGATATAAAATTTCTTAAGCATAAGAGCCTAACTCAGCCTAAAGTCATTGTTGAAAAACAAATTATTCGTGTTCCAGTTGAACAGCCTGTTACTGACTCTAAGACTGCTAACGGTAAAGTGATTTTAGGACAAGAAGAATGGGTTTGGATTGACTCTGTTAAAAGCCATTTTAAAGCCCGTGTAGATACAGGTGCGACAACATCATCACTTAATGCGGTTGATGTACAAACATTTGAACGCGATGGTAAAGAGTGGGTACGTTTTAATTTAAGCCATGACTCTGCAATCGACACACCCGCTGAAATTGCAGCGAATGACAAAGCGAAACCAGAAACCATTGAAGCGCCTATTTTCCGTTGGGTACGTATTCGTCAGTCAACGTCTGAAGAAGCAGTGCGTCGTCCAGTGATCGAAGCATGGATTACATTAGGTAGCTTGCACGAAAAAACACAGTTTACATTAGCTGATAGAACAAAGATGGATTTCCCAGTTCTACTTGGGCGTGAATTCTTTAAAGATATTGCATTGGTTGATGTAGGTAAACAATTTGTACAAGGAAAGACTGAGCCAAAGCCAGTCCAAGTTAACAAATAAATCAAGAGGCTGTCATGACGTCTAGAATACCCTTTTATATACTGATATCCCTGCTGATAATTTCAGGTATTGGATTAAGCGTGTATCGCCATGATGTTTATGGTGTTCCATGGACTCCTGGAAAAGAACGCGCGGTATGGGAAGTAGAGGCACGAGTGCAATTTGATGCAATCGGCGATCCCGTACAAGTAAAAATGTCAGCACCAGGAACACAACAAGGCTTTACTCTTATTGATGAAAGCACTTCGTCACCCCCTAATTATTCTGTTGTGATCCACAATACTAAAGACGGTCGTGAAGCTGATTGGGCAACACGTACAGCAATTGGTAAACAAGTGTTGTATTACAAAACACAATTATTGGTTGATGATCACGCACGCTATAAACCAGTGCCACCCAAAGGTGAACCAGCTGAAGTTAGTTTAAGTAATCCACAACAAACAGCAGCAACAGCACTGTTAACTCAGGCGCGCAATTTATCTGCTGATGATGTGACATTAGCCCGTGAATTAATTCGCGAATTACATGATAAACAGAATCAAAATGCTGCCGTATTACTTGATACAATGTCACCAGCTGATGTTGTTACAAGCCTATTGTCACTTGAAGGTATTCACTCTCGCATTGTTAGTGGATTAACGCTTGAAGATGGTCGTCGTCGTCAAAGCGTATCACCGATGGTTGAAGTGTGGGATAAGCAACAAAAAAACTGGCAGTTATTTAATCTCACAACTGGCGAGCAAGGCAAACCTGAAAATGTGATGATTTGGAACCAACAAGGTAATGCATTACTTGACGTTGTTGGTGGTCGTAACTCAAATATCAGTTTCTCTATTATTGCTCAAGACATTACGCCACAACGTGCAACGCAAGAGAAAATTAAAGTTGAAGATCTTTTAAACTTCTCAATTCATAGTTTGCCTCTTGAAGAACAAGCAATGTTTAAAACCATCATGTTAGTGCCTATTGGTGCGTTAATTGTGGTGTTCTTGCGAATCATTGTGGGGCTAAAAACATCAGGTACATTCATGCCAGTGTTAATTGCGGTTGCCTTTGTGCAAACTCAGCTCTTAACTGGTATTGTCGGTTTCCTATTGATTGTCGGTACAGGTTTGATCATTCGAAGTTATCTATCGAAACTCAACCTACTTCTGGTCGCTCGAATATCCGCGGTGATAATTACTGTAATATTGATCATTTCAATATTCACCGTGGTGGCATTTAAGATTGGCTTGATTGAAGGTCTAACAATCACCTTCTTCCCAATGATCATTTTGTCATGGACAATCGAACGTATGTCGATTCTATGGGAAGAAGAAGGTGCGAAAGAAGTGTTTATTCAAGGTGGTGGTTCACTATTAACATCAGTGTTAATTTACCTCGCAATGACAACACCAATCATACGTCACCTAACGTTTAACTTCATTGGTGTTCAGTTTATTATCCTTGCAGCTATCTTAATTTTAGGTAACTACACCGGTTATCGCTTAAGTGAGCTTCGTCGCTTTAAGCCACTGACCGAGGACTAATATATGTCATTCTTTTCACAGTTTACTTCACCGAAAAAACTGCGTGATCGTGGCATCATGGGGATGAACAAACGTAACCATAGCTATATCGGTCGTTATAACGATCGTAGCCGTTTTCCCCTTGTGGATGACAAGCTAAAAACCAAGTTCATTGCCCAACAAGCGGGAGCTACGGTTCCTGATTTGATTGGTGTTATTGATAGCCAAGCAACCGTGAAGCATATTCATCAGATGGTTAAAGACTGGCCTGGGTTTGTAATAAAACCCGCTCAAGGCTCTGGCGGTAAAGGTATTCTGGTGATTGTGAAGCACAAAGATGGCGTTTATGTAAAACCATCCGGTGCCGAAATCAATCAACAAGATGTTGAACGCCACATTACCAACACCCTTGCTGGATTATTCTCGCTCGGGGGCAAAAATGATGTTGCGATGGTCGAAAACCTAATTCAATTTGATAATGTGTTTGATGGTTTTAGCTATGAAGGTGTACCTGATGTACGCGTAATCGTATTTAAAGGCTACCCTGTGATGGCAATGATGCGTTGTTCAACAGCAGCATCTGATGGCAAAGCTAACCTTCACCAAGGTGCTGTTGGAGTGGGAATTGATATTGCCTCAGGCAAAGCGATTCGAGCAGTCCAGTTTAACTTACCCGTTGAACGTCATCCCGACACTGAACGCTTATTAAGTGAGCTTAAAGTACCTGAGTGGAACAAGCTATTGGTACTTGCAGCCAGTGCATGGGAAATGACCAGTTTAGGCTACATTGGTACCGATATGGTATTAGATAAAGACAAAGGTCCGATGGTACTAGAGCTAAATGCTCGCCCTGGCCTCGCTATTCAAATTGCGAATGGTACGGGTTTATTACCACGTCTGCGTCATATTGAAGCTATGGGAGTCACGGCACACACACCAACGCCGGAAGAACGCGTGGCTTACTGTGCACATCAGTTTGGTGCTAAACCTGATTTCTAAACAAGTATCAATGCGATAATATTATTAGCCCTGACATGTTCAGGGCTTTTTATTGCCTAAAATAAATCATTAAAGTTATTGTTTTTTATGTCGATAACCTTAATACCTTATTTAACATGGCTTGTTATTAATTACATGCAAACTCAATCACTTGATAATGTACAGCTTATTAATGAAATCCAACTCGGCACAAACCTTAACCATGCGGTTGAAGGTGGGCGTCGCGCTGATTTTGCGTTAATGTTAGCGTTATTATCTTCTGATCTGCATGAGAACATTCCTGTTGATACTACCCCCATCGAAACACAATCATCACAGCAACTGCGGGCTTATTTTGAAATTCCAGCATCACAGCCTCTCACAGCGACAGCAGCTTGCTATCAGCGCGCAGCTGAACAAGCACACGCTTTTCATCAAGCAAGTTTAACCAGCACCCGTTTACTCGCACAGTTACAGCCAACAGCCCTGTCCTACCCGCCACAACAAACAAAAGGTTTACCGGAAGATTTGTTTCATAACTTATCGACTCACGAACGTCGTAAGCTGCCACCAGTTGAACCAAAACCACTGCAAGCAACACCGCAAGATCTGTATTTAGCATTGATCAAATCTAAACGTATGAGTGAAATAAGCTGGGCTGCTTAAGCTAATATTTGCAGTTAGTCAAAGATAAAATATGCCATTTATGATGCAAAAATAATAACCATATTTGATCGTGATATTGCTCATAATTTCTTCTTTATTATTATTAGTTTGCGAGCTTATTGACTAGTATTGATGATAGTAATGGCCTTAGATATAACTGCTATAATATTAATACCAATAAGGCTTTAAATAAGACGATTTAAACATTAAGGCTAGGAATATATGCATATCGGACAATCAGTCGCTATCATCACCGATGCTGGTAATCCTATTGGTAAAGCGGTGGCACTTCATTTCGCATCATTAGGGGCAACCTTGGCACTGGTCGATAATAACGAAATTGAACTAAAAAAAACCTTACAATCTTGTCAAAAAATCAGTGAGTCATCCGTAGCTTTTTATATAAAATACTATGATGAACCCAGCATTAGCACCCTCTTTCAGCAGGTCAGGGAGCGATTTGGAGCGATTAATATTTTATTAAATACTTGGACAGGTGCAGAAATACCGCATTTATTATCACCGACCTCTATTAGTGATTTTAATAACACCATGCAAAAAAGCGCCGCCAGTTTTTTTATATTTGGTAAAATAGCCGCCGAATTTATGCAACACCAACCCCATCAAAGTGTAATTGTGAATCTTGCATTGAGCCATGAAAATCATCAGCCTCATACACCAACAACCAGTAAAACTGTAGTGAGTGGATTAACTCAAAATTGGGCCAATGAACTGGCAGATTTTAATATTCGCGTTGGTGGAATTGTGCCGATTAACCTACAAGATAAACCCAATGAACAACAGGGTATTGTCAATGTTCCGATGCAAGACGAAATTGCACGTAATGTTGAATACATTGTGCGTAATGATTCGTTTAGTGGGCGAATGATAGAATCAGAAATGGGCGTCTAAACAGAATAAAATAATCATCTAATCAAGCTGGCTGAGTATGAATACTTGGCCTTTTTTATGTTTAGAGGTTGCGAGGTTGCGAGGTTGCGAGGTTGCGAGGTTGCGAGGTTGCGAGGTTGCGAGGTTGCGAGGTTGCGAGGTTGCGAGGTGAATTTTAAGCACTTATCAATGATGATGTAAATCCCCCAAAACAAAAAGCCCGTCTATTGCTAGACGGGCTTTTTTATATTTTAGTCAGTAAAGATATTAAGCTTTTGCTTTTTTACCTTTTGCAGCAACTTGTGCTGGCTCTGATTTTTTAGCTACTGCTGTATCTTCAAACGTTTCACCGTCAGCGTATACTTTACCGTAGTAAGAAGCGATTAATACTTCTTTAAGCTCTTTAATCAATGGGTAACGTGGGTTAGCACCTGTACATTGGTCATCGAACGCATCTTCAGCAATTGCATCAACTTTAGCCATAAACGCAGCTTCATCAACACCAGCAGCTTGAATTGACAATGGAATATCCAATGCAAGTTTAAGCTCTTCTAACCAACCAAGTAACGCATTAACTTTCGTTTCAGTATTACCTTCACGGAAGCCTAAATGCTCTGCAACTTCAGCATAACGAGCACGTGCTTTAGGACGGTCGTACTGAGAGAACGCAGCTTGTTTAGTTGGGTTGTTAGTCGCATTAAAACGAACAGTATTCGAGATTAATAGCGCATTCGCAAGACCGTGTGGAATATGGAATTCAGCACCTAATTTATGTGCCATTGAGTGACACACACCTAGGAAAGACTGCGCAAAAGCCATACCAGCGATTGTTGCTGCATTGTGAACTTTCTCACGTGCAACTGGATCTTTCTTACCGTTAACGTAAGAACTTGGTAAGTACTCTTTAAGCATCTTAAGAGCTTGAAGAGCGTGACCATCTGAGTATTCGTTAGCAAGAACAGAAACGTAAGCTTCTAATGCGTGCGTTACTGCATCATAACCACCGAATGCACATAAAGACTTAGGCATATCCATTACAAGGTTAGCATCAACAACTGCCATGTTTGGCGTTAGTTCGTAATCTGCTAATGGGTATTTTTGACCCGTCTTTTCATCAGTTACAACAGCAAATGGTGTAACTTCAGAACCAGTACCAGAAGTCGTTGTGATACATACTAATTCAGCTTTTTGACCCATCTTAGGGAACTTGTAAATACGTTTACGGATATCCATAAAGCGCATTGATAGGTCTTCGAAATCAGTTTCTGGATGCTCGTACATTACCCACATGATTTTCGCAGCATCCATCGGTGAACCACCACCAACAGCTAAGATAACATCAGGTTGGTAACTTGCACATGCTTCAGCACCAGCTTTAACTACTGCTAATGTTGGATCTGCTTCTACTTCATGGAATACTTCAACTTCCATGCCTTTCTCTTTCAAGATTGAACGTAGGTCATCGATGTAACCGTTGTTGAATAAGAAACGGTCAGTTACGATTAGTGCACGTTTTTTGCCTTCAAGATCAGTCATTGCGATTGGTAAACAGCCGCGACGGAAGTAGATAGATTTTGGTAGTTTATGCCACAACATATTTTCTGCTCGCTTAGCTACAATTTTCTTGTTGATAAGGTGCTTAGGACCTACGTTCTCAGAGATAGCATTACCACCCCAAGAACCACAACCTAACGTTAGTGAAGGTGCTAATTCAAAGTTGTAAAGGTCACCGATACCACCTTGAGATGCAGGTGTATTCACAAGAATACGAGCAGTTTTCATTTTGTCGCCGAAGTACGCAATGCGATCTTCGTTATTATCTTGGTCTGTGTAAAGTACTGACGTATGACCAACACCACCTATGTCTAATACGATACCTGCTTGACGCACAGCATCTTCAAAGTCTTTCGCTTTAAATAGACCTAGTGTTGGAGATAGTTTTTCATGAGCAAATTCATCATCCCATGAAGCTTCTAGGCCTTCACCGATAAGAATTTTAGTTGACACTGGTACTTTAACATTTGCTAGCTCAGCAATTTTGTACGCTGGTTGGCCAACGATATTAGCGTTAAGTGCGCCATTGATAAGCAGTACTTTACGTACTTTATCTGCGTCTTCTTTACTTAGAACAGCCGCGCCGTATTCAGCGAAACGAGCTTTAACTTCCTCGTAAATAGACTCAACAACGATTGCAGCTTGCTCAGAAGCACAGATAACACCATTGTCGAATGTTTTAGACATTAGGATTGAAGAAACAGCACGTTTAATATCAGCAGTTTCATCAATAACAACTGGCGTATTACCAGCACCAACACCGATTGCAGGTTTACCTGAAGAGTAAGCTGCTTTAACCATGCCAGGACCACCAGTAGCAAGGATCATGTTAACATTATCATGCTTCATTAGTGCATTTGATAATTCAACAGAAGGTTGGTCAATCCAACCAATGATATCTTTTGGTGCGCCCGCTTTAATTGCTGCATCTAATACAACTTTCGCTGCGTAGTTAGTTGCATTTTTAGCGCGTGGGTGTGGTGAGAAAATACAACCGTTACGTGTTTTAAGACAGATTAGCGATTTAAAGATTGCTGTTGAAGTAGGGTTTGTCGTTGGAACGATTGCACAAACAATACCTACAGGTTCTGCGATAGTGATCGTGCCGCCTTCATCGTTACGATCGATAACGCCACACGTCAATTCATCTTTGTATTTATTGTAAATGAACTCAGAAGCAAAATGGTTTTTAATAACCTTGTCTTCCATGATACCCATGCCAGACTCTTCTGCAGCCATTTTTGCAAGCTCGATACGAGCAGTTGAAGCAGCTAGAGACGCAGCACGAAAGATTGTATCAACTTGTTCTTGTGAAAAGCTTGCAAATTCTTTTTGAGCCGCTTTAACACGTGCTACTAAAGCATCAAGTTCAGCTAAATTAGTTACAGGCATATTCTTTCTCCAAAAATAAAAACTATAAAATTCATTAAAAATCATTTAGTAAGAATATGCTGAAATCTTTTTACATAAGAGCGTTAAAATTCATTAACACTTTCAACAATACACATACTTAGTAAATTGCTTTCAAAACTGATTATAATTTTTCACACTGTAAAAGAAATTGATTTAGATCACCACACCATCAAAATGGTGAAATAATCATTAAAACATGAAATATAGTGTTTTTATCATGCTTTTACATGCAATTTCATGAGCCTAACGGTTGATTTAACTAATATCTATCAAAACCATTTATTTCACAAGACGAAATATTACGTAATAAAAATACATTTACTAGCCCCTATCACGTCCAAATGTGACAGAAATCACGATTTATTACGTTAACTGCTCAATATTTGTTGCATATAATCCTGCTGAATAATTGATTCACTAAGCCTAATATACAAAATCACACTTTACATAATTTATCTGACATAAAATTATCCACGTCTGAAGTCGCATTAATTGGCTTTTATCGGTAGATGAAATAGTTCGCTTAGATTAAAATATGGCCGCAATGGTATTTTTCAACCATACATCCTTATAGAACACGGGCAGAGATAATGGTTATAAAGATCACATAATTTAGCTATCGTTTGATCTTTATTACCAATATGACAATAAAAACACATATTGTTTTTATTATTCTCGCCACAATAAATGAAGGTAATTTAATAGGTAATAACTATGCAGGCTTTTGATATAGCAATATTTTTACACTTTTTCGTTGGGCTTATTGCCACTGTCAACCCTGTAGGTATCATGCCTGTTTTTGTGTCACTTACTGGAGCAATGAGCCCAGAAGAGCGAAATAAAACCGCATTAACAACCAATGTTGCAGTTGTTATTATTTTAGTTGTCGCATTAATAGCTGGGCAACATTTACTGGATCTATTCAGTATTTCTATTGAGTCATTTCGTGTTGCAGGCGGTTTACTGCTACTCAGCATCGCATTTTCAATGATGAGCGGTAAAATCGGCGAAGTTAAACAGAACAAAGAAGAGAAATCAGAGTCCATCAGCCGGGAACAAGTGGGAGTCGTTCCGTTAGCGATGCCATTAATGGCCGGACCGGGTGCTATTAGCTCAACCATCGTATACGGCGCTCGCTACCCAGGCTTGACATCTACCGTGGGCATTGCAATCACGATTGCCATCTTTGCATTTTGTTGTTGGTTATTATTCCGCTCAGCCCCTTATATTGTGCGTTTTTTAGGTCAAACAGGCATTAACGTTATTACACGTATTATGGGTTTGATTCTAGCGGCTCTGGGTATTGAGTTTATAATCAACGGACTACGCGTGATGTTGCCAGGATTAAGCTAACTATTACTATCAACGATCTAAGCCTCAGCCTATTCATTCGCTGGGGCTTTTTTACCTCTGATAAATACTTAAGTCACTGCTGGGTTTTGATATACTAGATACTATTCAAGCCAATTAATAACACACCATAAACATTAAAATATTACGTTGGCGTCTTATCTGTTAATAAATACAATTAAATTATGACAAAACTAACACTCACTCCAAGACAGCGTCTCTATCAAATTATTTTCGGCACTTCTACCCGCTTAGGTCAATGGTTTGATATTGCTTTAATTATTGCCATTGTAAGTTCTGAAATAATTTTAATTATCTCATCAGTTGCAAGCATTGAATCGCAGTACTCCCATTTATTGGTTATTGCTGAATGGTCATTTACGATTCTATTCACTATTGAATACATTTTGCGCTTATATTGCTCTCCGCGTCCCCTTGCTTATATGCGTAGCTTCTATGGTGTGATTGACTTAATGGCGATTTTACCCGCTTATATTGCCTTTTTAATTCCAGGGTCGAACTACTTACTCATCATTCGCCTTATTCGTGTGTTACGTATTTTTCGCGTTCTCAAACTGGCAAGGTTTCTTCGTGATTCCAATATATTATTACGTTCACTTCGTCACGCCCAGCGTAAAATATTTGTCTTTTTTAGCTCAGTTTTAATTCTGGTAACAGTGTTTGGCTCGTTAATGTTCATTATTGAAGGCCCTGAAAATGGCTTTACCAGTATTCCCAAAAGTATTTATTGGGCAATTGTCACAATCACTACGGTTGGTTATGGCGATATTGTGCCGCATACCGTCATGGGTAAGGCATTAGCGTCATTAACCATGTTGTTGGGTTACTCCATTCTTGCGGTGCCTACGGGTATTATTACTGCAGAATTAAATCAAGAGATGAAGACCCATCGTGACCTTATTCGTTGCCCTAATTGTGCGACAAGTGGTCATGAAATGGAGGCTGAATATTGTAATAAATGTGGTACGAAATTACCTGAAACATTATAACGCCAATAAAAAGCCCGTACTAACACTGAGTACGGGCTGTTTACCATCAAAAATGATGTTTAAGTCATCGTGTGTAAATTAATGCTGTTGAGTGTGCTGTTGTAAGAAGTTAACCGCTTTATCTGGAAAATCAGTAAAAACACCATCAACCCCCGCTTGATTATAAAACACCTCTAACATGCCATCGTAATCTTTAGCATAGGCTGGAATACGATCTTTATCCGCTCTAAAAGTATAAGGATGCACAACCATACCGTTCGCATGGGCATTTTTCACCATATCGGTGAGTTCAATGTGACCTAAAGTTGAACTGTCTTTCACTATCATCGGTTTCCACGGGCCAATACCATCAGCATATTGAGACAAGACTTTCATACCATTTGGCTCAAACATCCAATCATAACTATAAGGATGTGCTTTACCTGCTTTGTCATACTCCATGGTCTCATTCCAATCTGTTTCCGCCATCAACTGTACTAAATTCAAATCCATGCCCATGGCTGGCATTAATTGATCATTAATACGTTTAAGCTCATTGAAATCAAACGTTTGTAAATAAACATTACTGTTTTTATCAATATAACCATATTGCTTTAGTACTGTTAATACCGCTTTACTGATGTCTTTGCCTTCATGGCGATGAAACCATGGCGCTTTAATTTCTGGATACAAGCCAATGTCATAACCCAAGGTTTTATTTAACCCCTGAATCATTTCAATTTCTTCTTGGAACGTTGGAACGGTAAAATGAGACTTCCAAATAGGGAACCGTTCAGAGAAACCTTGTACTTGCTTACCTTCCTTAATATCAAAGCCTTCTGTCACACTTAACTGTTTAATCTCTGCCAAGGTAAAATCAATCGCATAAAAACGACCATCTTTACGGGCTCGATTGGGAAAAACAGCAGCAACATTGGTCACCCGATCCAGATAATGGTCATGTAACACCACCAACTTATCATCTTTCGTCATTACCACATCTTGTTCGATATAATCTGGCTTCATCGCATAAGCAAGTGCCTTTGCTGGTAAGGTATGTTCAGGTAAATAACCTGATGCACCACGGTGGGCAATAACGACTTTATCAGTATTAGGTTGAGCAATAACATGCGTGGACAATACAGCGCAGCCAATCATTGTTGCTAGAATCATTTTTTTCATTATTATTCCTTCAATCACACATTGGTTCATATCGAACATATAAATGCTCATTCGAAACAAATGATACGGATAATAAATGACAGTTTTGCGATCGAATGCGTATATAATGCTTTTTTCAGCTTAAATAATAACTTTAATTCTCAAATGGTGACTTTAATTCCAAAGTGGAATAAAGCTATTAAATATTCATCGTATCGACTTATTTGTTTCATACTTTGCTTCTACCACGTCTATAACGTGATAAAAATCAAACAGTAATAACAGTAATAACAGTAATAACAGTAATAACAGTAATAACAGTAATAACAGTAATAACAGTAATAACAGTAATAACAGTAATAACAGTAATAACAGTAATAACAGTAATAACAGTAATAATCATATAAACAAGCTGACATTACGCCGATAACATAAAATAAAGATATAAAAAAACCGAGGCAGAATACCTCGGTTTGATAAACAACAGATTTAATTATTTACGACGCCAAGTTGTACCTTGTGCACCATCTTCTAAAATAATGCCCATCGCAAGTAACTTATCACGCGCATCATCAGCAGCAGCCCAATCTTTCGCAGCACGCGCATCTAAACGCTGTTGAATTAACCCTTCAATTTCAGCCACGTCATCTTCTTCACCTGCACCACCTTGTAAAAAAGTTTCAGGATCTTGAGATAATAAGCCTAAAATGTCAGCCAACTCTCGCATACGCGCACCTAACAAAGATGCAGCTGCAATATCATCCGTTTTAAGACGGTTGATCTCACGCGCCATATCAAACAATGTAGAATATGCTTCAGGCGTATTGAAATCATCATCCATCGCTTCTTTAAAACGAGCAACGAACTCTTCACCACCAGCAGCTTCTACTGATGTATCTAAGCCACGTAGTGACGTATATAAACGCTCAAGTGCTGAACGCGCTTGTTTAAGATTATCTTCACTGTAATTAAGCTGGCTACGGTAATGACCAGACATTAAGAAGTAACGTACAGTTTCAGGATCATAATGATTTAATACGTCGCGAATAGTGAAGAAATTACCTAGTGATTTAGACATCTTTTCACGATCAACCATCACCATGCCACTGTGCATCCATGTATTCACATATTGACCATCGTGAGCACAGCATGATTGCGCAATTTCATTTTCGTGGTGAGGGAATTGTAAATCTGAGCCACCACCATGAATATCAAAATGATCGCCAAGAATAGATGAGTTCATCGCTGAACATTCAATATGCCAACCAGGGCGACCAGGGCCCCATGGTGATTCCCATGTTGGTTCACCAGGCTTCGACATTTTCCACAAAACAAAGTCTAACGGACTGCGTTTTGCCATATCGATATCAACGCGCGCACCCGCTTGAAGTTGATCAAGATCTTGCTTAGAAAGACGACCATAATCGTCATACTTGCTCACTTCAAACATTACATCGCCATTTGATGCAACATAAGCAAAGCCACGTTCAATTAAACGCTCACAAAGCGCAATAATTTCAGCAATAAATTGCGTCGCACGTGGTTCAACATCAGGACGTTTCATGCCTAAAGCATCAAAGTCAGCATGCATTTCACTAATTAGGCGTTCTGTTAATGATTCACAGCTTTCACCATTTTCAGCAGCACGCTTAATGATTTTGTCATCGATATCAGTAATGTTACGAACAAAAGTAAGATCGTAGCCTGAGTAACGCAAATAACGCGACACAACATCAAAAGAGACAAATGTACGACCATGTCCGATATGACATAAATCGTAGATCGTAACGCCACAAACGTACATACCGACTTTGCCAGGATGGATGGGTGTAAATACTTCTTTTTGTCGTGTGAGCGAATTATAGATCTTTAACATGTCTCAGCATTACTCATTAATTTCAAATTTGTCGTAATTACACCTTTTATAGCATTTGATCGCAAGGAAAATTCAAGGATGGATGCTATTTTAGCAATTAGTGCAGATTAAGCGGGTAATGTTTGTCTGACACGGCTAAGGTAAGTTAATATCCACGCTTAAAGAAAATACTCCATTAAAGGAAAAAATCATGATCACTCTTCACACAAATTTCGGTGACATCAAAATTAATCTTTTTGAAGATAAAGCACCGGTAACATGTGCTAACTTCCTACAATACTGCCGTGACGGTTTCTATAATGGCACTATTTTCCACCGCGTTATTGATGGTTTCATGGTTCAAGGCGGCGGCATGCTTCCTGGTATGGAAGAGAAAGAAACTCGCGCAACAATCAACAATGAAGCAAACAATGGCCTAAGCAACAAAACAGGCACATTAGCAATGGCGCGTACTAACGCACCACACTCTGCTAGCTCACAGTTCTTCATTAACGTAAAAGATAACAACTTCCTAGACTTCACTGGCGAAAACATGAGTGGCTGGGGCTACTGTGTATTTGCTGCTGTTGTTGAAGGCATGGATGTAGTAAACAAAATCAAAGCAGTAAAAACAGGCCGTAACGGTTACCACGACGACGTGCCTGTTGAAGACGTTATCATCGAAAACGTAACAATCGAAGACTAATACTTCGCAAAGGGCGGTCAATTACCGCCCTTTATTAATCTCTTATGACCACATTATTTATCTCAGATTTGCACTTAAGTGCTGAACGTCCTGACATTACCGCTTGTTTCTTACGCTTTATGGCCGAAGAAACCCACCATATCGATGCCTTGTATGTATTAGGGGATTTATTTGAAATGTGGATAGGCGATGATGAAGACTCCCCTTTCTTACAGCAAGTCAAGCATGCCTTCAAAATGCTGACTGATGCTGATACACCGTGTTACTTTATTCATGGCAACCGTGACTTTTTAATTGGTAAACAATTTAGCCGTCAAACGGGAATAACCTTATTGCCTCAGCATACGGTGGTTGATCTATATGGTACACCAACCTTAATTTTACACGGTGATACGCTATGTATTGAAGATCAAGCCTACCAACGTTACCGTAAAAAAGTTCACAATCCTGTTATCCAATGGTTGTTTGCCCGATTACCATTATCATACCGAGTTAAAGTCGGGGATAAATTCCGCAGTAACAGTGGTAAGAATAATCAAACTAAAAGCCAATCGATTATGGATGTTACTCAAGCAGAAGTGGTACGGGTAATGCGCGATGCACATGTCACTCAAATGATTCATGGCCACACACATCGACCTGATATTCATGATCTTGATATTGATGGCATTCCTGCACAACGCATTGTTCTTGGTGATTGGTATGATCATGGCTCAGTGCTGGTATATCACCCCGATGGATATCAATTAGAAACACGCGATTTCAGTGCTTCTAACTCGAAATAATAAGTATAAAAAAAGGTACGACATGCGTACCTTTTTTATTGCTATAAAATCTCATACTGATCATTTATTAGCGTAATACTTATTGTGCTTTTACCACTGCATTAGGTATCACTTTTCTATCAGCAAGCCATGAGCGGTACATAGTGAACGAAGTATAAAACACCACGATACACACTAGCCACGATAACACATGCATATTTAATGACTTCACTAAATATGCAGCAATGATCACCATTATCGGTCCAACAACGGCAACGGTTACCGTTGCGCGACTATTAAAACGATTATGGCGAATAAAGCTAGCTGATGAGAAAAAGCTTAAAAATGCACATGAACACATCATGACCGGAAAGGCCGCCAACGGATTCATCCCCAGAAGGTAAATCATTACCATACAGGGTGCATACAAACCAATACCCACCGTCATTAACGCGCCAAAAATAAAGTTACCAATAATTCCAATAACCAATTTCCAGCCGCTTAAACCCAGGCTACTGCCACCTAATGGAAAGAGCTTTAATTGACCAGCAAGCATTAAGCCTGCCACAATTAACAAAGCAACACTCATTACGATGCGAATATGTTGCCGATCCCAACTAGAAACTAACCGCGCCCCCATTGTGGCACCAACGCAGGCTGCCGCCACCAAGCTTAATAATGTCACTGAATCAACAGCGACAGCAGTCATAAAAATAAATGACTGAAACACAGTGGGGAGTACTGATTGGCTATTCAGTGTTCCAGGTAATTGTTGATCATCAATAAGCTTAAACTGTTTATAACCTGAGGTCATAATGGCAAAACTGCCAATACCTAAAGTGTCACAAAAGTGCGCAAAGCCACCGATAATCGCAATCGGGATAATACGTGTATCAGCTTCCTGCTTGTGATTTCTTCGCCATGCTGCCAACAACATCACACAAAAGATACCACCACCAACAAGCAATCCCGCTTGTATCAAGGTAAATATGGACATAACTACTATTAAACAAAAAAGAGGGTTATTTGAGGAGCACAAAAGGTGCATTGCAAATGGCAATTATTCCAGCCGCAAATATTATGTACTTATACGCTATGAGTTACCATTGTTTTAGTCATTCCATCAATATATTGCGGTAAATATAAACACTGATTGCTAATTGAGATAATGAAAACGTAAACTACCCCTAATTTCTTTATTAAAATCGGCTTAAAAAAGATGTCAAAACACCATAATGAATGTCCTTGCGGCAGCCACAAACCGCTTGTTGAATGCTGTAAACCCATTCATCTTAATCATGCATTAGCAACCCATCCAGAACAGCTTATGCGTGCGCGTTACAGTGCTCATGTGCTGGGTTTAGTTGATTTTGTAATACAAACATATCACGCCAGTTGTGAAGCAGAACATCACCGTGAAGCCATTGCCGAGTCGATTAACCTTAAATGGCTAGGCCTAGAAGTTATTAGCAGTGAAATTGCGGCTGATGGTCAGGGTTTTGTTGAATTTAAAGCAGGTTATAAAGAAGCAGGTGAAGAATATATACTGCAAGAGCGTTCTCGATTTGTGCAAGAATCCATTAATGGTCAATGCTATTGGTTTTACATTGATGGTGAATACCCTCAGCCACCACCAAGCGAACAACCGCCAGCACCGAAGCCAATAACCGTTACTAAAACTGTTGGTCGTAATGATCCTTGTTCATGCGGTAGCGGTAAAAAATATAAAAAATGTTGTGGCTAATGCTAGCGTATTAACACCACTCATCAATAAAACTGAGTAAGGATGCTCAGTTTTATTGATACATTATTTGTTGCGCTATTGAAAAAACACACTTAAATAATTTACATTTAAAGAATGCTATCCTCTATCTTTGATTTTAAAAGTAAAACAATCCATTATAGTTCATCACCTTACCAATAAAAACACTGCATCCCATCCCTTCAGCGCATCAATACAAACAATTAACATTTATTTTAACTTTTCGCTTAAATTATTGTTGCAAAAAACAACAGCCTTCGTTAGTGTGAATGACAACAACAAATAATGTTCACCCTTATTGAGTAACTATTTATGCGTATCCAAATGATTCTATCTCAACATCATCATCATCCTGACTAGTCTTTCGGGAGGATACGCCTCACCCTGGAAGACGTCTTTTTTCTTCCAGTGGTCATAACGGAATATCTCATTCAGACCCTCGGAAGAAACTTCTTTCGAGGGTTTTTTAATACCTGATTTTCAATTTGAAATTTTTATTATTTGAATGAATTTAGACAAGGAATATACCTATGCAAACACAACGATTACGCATTGCGATTCAGAAAAAAGGCCGTCTTAGCAAAGAGTGCCAAGATCTACTTAAACGCTGCGGTGTTAAATTTAATATGGTCGGTGAGCGATTAGTGGTTCACGCCGAAAATATGCCAATTGATTTATTACTCGTTCGAGATGATGACATTCCCGGTCTGATCATGGATGGCGTGGTGGATTTAGGTGTTATTGGTGAAAATGAACTTGAAGAAGTTAGTCTAGAGCGCGCAGCACGTAACGAAGCCAGTGATTATCTCAAACTACGTCGACTAGATTTTGGCGGCTGCCGTCTTTCTATTGCGATTGATAAAGACATTGATTACAACGGCCCACAAGATCTTAATGGCAAACGTATTGCAACTACTTACCCACAATTAGTCAAACGCTACATGGACAATATTGGGGTTCAATTTACAACCTGTATGCTCAATGGTTCTGTCGAAGTTGCACCACGAGCAGGTTTAGCCGATGCCATTTGTGATTTGGTATCGACAGGTGCCACCCTTGAAGCTAATGGCTTAAAAGAAGCCGAAGTAATCTTGCGATCTAAAGCGGTATTAATTCAATCAATGGCAGTGATCAGCGCTGAAAAACAAGCCCTAATTGAACGATTACTTATTCGTATTCAAGGTGTTATTCAAGCTAAAGAATCTAAATACATCATGCTACACGCGCCCACTGATCGCCTTGACCAAATTAAACAATTATTACCAGGCGCTGAAGATCCAACCGTATTACCATTAGCAGGAGATAAAAGCCGCGTTGCAATCCACCTTGTGAGCTCTGAAAATCTGTTCTGGGAAACCATGGAGCAACTTAAAGAATTAGGTGCGAGCTCTATTTTAGTCTTGCCCATTGAAAAAATGATGGAGTAAGTCATGAAAACCGTACTATGGCAATCACTCACAAAAGACCAGCAACAACAACTGTTGGCGCGCCCTGCTGTAAATAACAGCGCGAATATCACGGCTATTGTCAGTGACATTATTCAACAAGTCCGTCAACAAGGCGATGGTGCACTATTTACGCTTACCGAAAAATTTGATGGTATTCGCCCTACAACACTCGCTGTTTCAACAACTGACGTTAATGCGGCTTGTGCTCGATTAAGTGATGATATGAAAGCATCCTTAGAGCAAGCACATCGTAATATCACCACCTTCCACCTTGCACAACAACAACCAACATTACGCGTTGAAACACAAGCAGGAGTGATTTGTGAACAAGTTACGCGTCCGATTAATTCAGTTGGGTTATATATTCCCGGCGGCAGTGCGCCATTACCATCAACCGTATTAATGTTAGGTGTGCCGGCTCAAATTGCAGGTTGTCGTAAAATCGTATTATGTTCCCCACCTCCAATTGCCGATGAAATTTTGTATGTTGCCAAACTATGTGGCATTGATGCTATTTACAACGTAGGGGGATCACAAGCGATTGCCGCAATGGCTTATGGTACTGACACTATTGCCAGTGTTGATAAGATTTTTGGCCCAGGTAATGCCTTTGTTACCGAAGCAAAACGACAAGTCAGTAATGACTTCAACGGTGCAGCAATTGATATGCCAGCCGGCCCCTCTGAAGTATTAGTCATTGCCGATGAAACAGCTGATCCTGAATTTATTGCCGCTGATTTATTAAGCCAAGCCGAACACGGGCCTGATTCACAAGTTATCTTAGTCACTTCAAGCCAAACTATTGCCGATCAAACTGCAGCAGCGATTGAAAATCAATTGCGCCAACTAACACGGGCTGATATTGCTCAACAAGCTTTAACATCTAGCCTTTTGATCGTAACCGAAACATTGCACCAATGTGTGGCTATTTCCAATCAATATGGTCCTGAACACTTAATTGTTCAAACCTGTGAGCCAAGAGAGTTAGTATCATTGCTTGATAATGCTGGTTCAATTTTCTTAGGTAAATGGTCACCTGAATCTGTGGGGGATTATGCTTCAGGCACTAACCACGTATTACCAACCTATGGCTATACCCGCACTTATTCAAGTCTCGGCTTAGCTGATTTTAGTAAACGAATGACAATACAAGAATTATCTGCCGACGGTTTACTCGGTATTGCAAAAACAGTGACCACAATTGCAGAAGCTGAAGGCCTTGACGCTCACAAACACGCTGTCACTATTCGGGTTAATAAATTAACTGCACAACAAGAGAATTGATCATGAACATAGCCCAACTAGCCCGTAAAACCGTGCGAGAATTAACCCCTTATCAATCAGCCCGTCGTTTAGGCGGTAAAGGTGATATTTGGCTTAATGCTAATGAATCACCATTTGCCAATGAATACAGTATTAATCTTGCTGGATTAAACCGTTATAGCGAGTGCCAACCACCAGAGCTGATCAAGGCTTATGCTGACTATGCTGGCGTTGACCCACAACAGGTTCTAACTTCTCGCGGTGCCGATGAAGGTATTGAGCTGATCATTAAAGCTTTCTGTGAACCCAATTGCGACAGCATTCTCTATTGTCCACCCACTTATGGTATGTATGCCATTAGTGCAGAAATCAATGATGTTAGTACCAAAGTTGTACCATTAACGCCAGAATGGCAATTAGACCTTACTGTCATTGCCGAGCAACTTGATAACGTCAAAATCGTGTTTGCTTGTAGTCCTAATAACCCAACCGGTAATTTATTAGCACGTAAAGATATTATCGCCTTACTTGAAATGACCACTGATAAAGCAATAGTAGTTATTGATGAGGCGTATATTGATTTTAGCCTTCAAGATAGCGTTAAAGATTTATTAACAACGTATCCACATCTGGTTATTTTGCGAACATTATCTAAAGCGTTTGCACTAGCAGGACTACGTTGTGGCTTTACTTTAGCCAATAAAGAAATCATTGAAATTCTACTTAAAATTATAGCCCCTTACCCTGTACCCGTACCTGTTACTGAAATTGCAGTACAAGCCTTATCACCAGCAGGCCGCGCGCGCACCAAATTTCAAGTATTAGACTTATGTGCTAACCGCGCTTATCTACAAGCAGGTCTTAGCATGTTAGCCGGCGTTACTGTCTTTGATGGGTATGGTAACTACTTGCTAGTAAAATTTGCTGATGCCGATAAATTATTTAATGCGCTATGGGATAACGGCATTATTTTACGTCGTTCACCGATTGAAAACTGCATTCGTATCAGTGTCGGTAACCGTGACGAATGTGAAAAAACTCTCGCGTTTATTCGCGGCCAATTACAACAATAATTAATAAGGACATTGATTGTGAGCAAAGAGAAAATTCTATTTATCGACCGTGATGGCACCTTAATTGTTGAGCCACCTGTCGACTTTCAAGTTGATCGATTAGACAAACTACAATTTGAAGCCAATGTTATTCCGGCATTACTTGCACTTCAAAATGCCGGTTATACCTTAGTGATGGTCACCAACCAAGACGGCCTCGGTACTCACAGTTATCCCCAAGCTGATTTTGATGCCCCTCATACGATGATGATGGATATTTTTAGCTCACAAGGAATTCACTTTAGTGACGTATTGATCTGCCCCCACTTTGACCACCAGCAATGCAGTTGTCGTAAGCCAAAGTTGGGGTTAGTCAAAAACTACTTACAGCAAGGTCGCGTTGATTTTGCTACTTCAGCAGTGATTGGTGATCGTCAAACAGATCTTCAATTAGCAGAAAATATGGCGATCCGAGGTATTCAATACCACCCGCAAACAATGAACTGGCAACAGATCGTCACCGATCTCACCACCCAACCACGGATCGCAGAAGTGGTACGTACCACTAAAGAAACAAATATTCATGTCAAAGTGAATTTAGATCAAACGGGCGGTAATACAATTTCAACCGGATTAGGATTCTTTGATCACATGCTTGATCAAATCGCCACTCACGGTGGTTTTCAAATGACATTAACGGTTGATGGTGACTTACACATTGATGATCATCACAGTGTTGAAGATGCTGCCCTCGCCCTAGGCGAAGCACTACGTCAAGCGCTTGGAGATAAGCGAGGTATTGGCCGATTTGGATTTAGCTTACCGATGGACGAATGTTTGGCACAATGTGCGTTAGATTTGTCTGGTCGTCCTTATCTTAAATTTGATGCCACATTTAGTCGTGATCGTGTGGGTGATCTTTCTACGGAAATGGTACCTCACTTCTTTCGTTCATTGACCGATACCCTAGCCTGTACGCTGCACTTATCGTCAACAGGCAATAATGATCACCACATTGTTGAAAGTTTATTTAAAGCCTTTGGACGAACGCTGCGCCAAGCGATCAAAGTGGAAGGTAATGAGCTTCCAAGCAGCAAAGGAGTGTTGTAATGACAGCACCATCCATCGCCAACACCATCACTAACACCAAGCAACGGGTGGTGATTATTGATACTGGATGCGCCAATGTCTCTTCGGTTAGATTTGCCATTGAGCGCTTAGGCTATCAGGTACAAATAAGTAAAGACCCGCAAGTGGTATTAGCCGCGGATAAGTTGTTTTTACCCGGTGTGGGTACAGCCAGCGAAGCAATGCATAATCTTGAGCAACGTGATTTAGTCAACTTGGTAAAACAAGTAACCAAACCGTTATTAGGTATCTGTTTAGGAATGCAGCTACTTGGCAAAGAATCACAAGAACACGGTCAAAATGGCAACGACATTATTCCCTGTTTAGCTTTGTGTGATGCGTCAGTTGAGAAAATCCAAGCAGAGGGGTTACCACTTCCGCATATGGGTTGGAATACCATTACACCACAAGATAATCACCCGCTATTTAAAGATATTCCAGCGGGAAGCTATTTTTATTTCGTTCATAGCTATGCCATGCCAGTGTTTGACAATACCGCACAGCAAGGTGGCAAAACCATCGCCAGTGCGCAATATGGCCAAAGCTTTACAGCTGCAGTGCAAAGCGGTAATTACTATGGGGTGCAGTTTCACCCAGAACGCTCAAGTAAAGCTGGCGCGCAACTGATAAAGAACTTCTTAGAACTATAAAAAATCAGCAATAACCATACAAAGGACATGTGATGATTATTCCCGCATTAGACTTAATCGATGGACAAGTTGTGCGTCTATTTCAAGGCGATTACGGACAAGTGACTGAATATAATGTGAACCCAACAGAACAATTTGCCGTTTATCACCAAGCGGGGGCTAACTGGCTGCACTTGGTTGATTTAACTGGTGCTAAAAATACTCAAGCACGCCAACTGACGCTTATTCGTCAATTACTGGCAAGTACGCCAGCTAATATTCAAATTGGTGGCGGAGTACGCTGCGAACAAGATGTCAGTGATTTACTCCATGCTGGCGCACAACGGGTAGTTATTGGCTCAACTGCCGTTAAACAACCAGAAAGGGTTAAAGGTTGGATCGAAAAATACGGTACAGAGCATATTGTATTAGCCCTTGATATTAATATTGATAACAACGGCAACCGTATTGTAGCGGTATCAGGCTGGCAAGAAGACTCAGGTGTCACCATTGAAACGCTACTTGAAGACTTTCTAAAAGTAGGATTAAAACACGTCTTGTGTACTGATATTTCACGCGATGGCACACTCACAGGTTCAAACGTCGAATTGTATGTTGATTTATGCCGTCAATATCCACAAGTCCAATTTCAATCATCGGGCGGCATTGGCTCACTTGATGATATTACAGCATTAAAAGGTTCAGGCGTGGCTGGCGTCATTGTGGGTCGAGCTCTGCTTGACGGTAAATTTAGCGCTGAACAAGCGTTTACGTGTTGGAATAGCTAAGGAGAACACATGTTAGCTAAACGTATTATTCCTTGTTTAGATGTCCGTGATGGTCAGGTTGTAAAAGGCGTCCAATTTCGTAATCACGAAATCATTGGCGACATCGTACCACTGGCAAAACGTTACGCTGAAGAAGGTGCAGATGAACTGGTTTTCTATGATATTACCGCCTCAAGCGATGGCCGAGTCGTTGATAAAAGCTGGGTATCTCGCGTTGCAGAAGTGATTGATATTCCATTCTGTGTCGCAGGTGGCATCAAATCAGCTGAAGACGCAAGCCGTATTCTTCAATTTGGTGCCGATAAAGTTTCTATCAATTCACCAGCATTGGCTGATCCGTCATTAATCACCACACTAGCGAATAAGTTCGGTGTGCAATGTATTGTTGTCGGTATTGATTCCTATTTTGATGCTGAAACGGGTCAATATCAGGTCTATCAATTTACGGGAGATGAAAGCCGTACCAAAGCCACTCAATGGCAAACACGTGATTGGGTTGAAGAAGTCCAACGTCGTGGCGCAGGTGAAATCGTATTAAATATGATGAACCAAGACGGCGTGCGTAACGGTTACGACTTAGATCAACTCAATATGGTACGCAGTGTCTGTAACGTGCCTTTAATTGCTTCTGGTGGCGCGGGTGAAATGTCACACTTTCATGATGCATTTCAACTCGCCAATGTTGATGGCGCACTGGCGGCATCAGTATTTCATAAACAAATCATTAATATTGGTGAGTTAAAGCACTATCTAAAACAACAACAGCTGGAGATTCGACTATGAGTTTAACAACATCTATTGATTGGGAAAAAGTAGCCGGATTGATCCCTGCTATTATTCAAGATAACAACAGTGGCCAAGTATTAATGCTGGGCTACATGAATGATGAAGCGTTAGCTAAAACATTAGCCACTAAACAAGTCACTTTTTGGTCACGCACTAAAAATCGCTTATGGACCAAAGGGGAAACATCAGGCAACGTATTACACCTAAAAAGTATTCAGCTCGATTGCGATCAAGATACGTTATTAATTCAAGTCGATCCAATTGGCCCAACTTGTCATTTAAACACCACTAGTTGTTTTGGTAATGATGACACGACTAATACTCAACCGGCACTGGTGTTCCTTCATCAACTTGAACAAGTACTGGCTGATCGTAAAGGTGCAGATCCCGACTCATCTTACACCGCGAGCCTCTATAACCGTGGTACCAAACGTATATCGCAGAAAGTGGGCGAAGAAGGGGTTGAAGTCGCGCTTGCGGCAACGTCGGGTGATAAAGCGGAATTAGTCTGTGAATCAGCTGATCTTATTTACCACTTATTGGTTCTATTACAAGATCAGAATCTTGCTCTGGAAGATGTCATCAATAAACTTAAACAACGTCACCAACAATAATGAGTAATCGTCATTAATATGCAATACGTAATAATCTCATAAATCATACAATAAGATTCAAACAACACCTGTTATTCTGATGTTACTTATTTTATTACGCAACGAAATTGTTATTGCCGCATAAAAAAAGGAAGCTATGCTTCCTTTTTTATTCATTTAAATGCGTATTATCGCCCCAGTGCTTCTTTATAATGCGCGCGGCACACTGAGAGGTAAAGATCATTACCACCAATCTCAACCTGATTACCATCAGCAATAGCATTACCCGCTTCATCTTGACGAATAACCATATTTGCTTTACGACCACAGTGACAAATTGTTTTTAGCTCAACTAATTTATCAGCCCAAGATAATAAATAACGACTACCTTCAAATAACTCGCCAAGAAAATCAGTACGTAATCCATAACATAACACTGGAATATCTAATTTATCGACAACTTCAGTTAATTGATAAACTTGCTCTTTGGTTAAAAATTGGCATTCATCAATTAGCACACAATCAATTTTTCCTGCATTCGAAAAGTTGATTAATATCTGGTACAAATCATCTTTTGAATTAAATAATTCAGCATCTTCTTGTAAACCAATGCGAGAGCTAACTTTACCTTTACCAAAACGATCATCAATCGCCGCCGTAAAAATAATTGGCGTCATGCCGCGCTCACGGTAGTTAAATGATGATTGTAATAATGTGGTCGATTTCCCAGCGTTCATTGCTGAGTAATAGAAATACATCTGGGCCATTAGCTTTCCTAGTCATACGAATTACATTTAAAAATCGCGCAGATGCTACATAAAATTACTGGTAATGGAAAGTACCTAGGTCAACAACTGTTATTGTTACTATAAAAAAACCAGTTGATCATCATCAACTGGTTCAATTTACGCCCATTGGGTTATTTTAATAACGTTTACTATTAACGCAATGCCGCCCCTTTTAATGGTCGGCTCGACAACCATGATAAAAGGAAACACATTAATATAAATGCAACAGTTGCCACTAAAAATGCTAATGCTAATGAATCTGTAATCCCTAAGGTTAAGAATCCAATCGCAGAAATAACGGCCACAGATAATGCATAAGGTAATTGGGTCGCTACATGATCTATATGATGACAACGAGCACCTGTCGATGACAATATCGTCGTATCAGATATTGGAGAACAGTGATCACCAAACACCGAACCTGCAAGCACACTCGCAAGCATAGGTAACATTAAACTAATTTCAGTCGCCCCAGCGAGATCACCAGCAATAGGTAACATTATGCCAAATGTTCCCCATGAGGTGCCGGTTGAGAATGCCATAATGCCTGATAATAAAAACAGGATCATTGGTAGTAATGCTGGATTAATATTACCTTGAACAAGGGTAGATAAATATTGTCCCGTTTTCATATCACCAATAACGCCACCAATACTCCATGCAAACAATAGAATTAAAATTGCACCAAACATTGATTTTGCGCCAACCCAAAGCGTGTTACTGATCTCTTTTGCTGCAATACGTTGACGAAACACAGGAATAATCGCGGCAATTAAACCAAAGCTACCACCAAGACATAATGCTTGGCCAACATTGGTATTTTCAAAAGCGCCTAATAATGAAAATGGCTTACCTTCTGTAACAAGAACTTGATAGCCCGTAAATACCATAAAAAAGAACGTAGCAATAATAAGAATAATAATTGGCCACACTAAATCACCAACTCGTCCTTGCAAACTCTCTTTGATATCGAGCTCTTCTGTTAAGTCTTTCGCCTGATCATCAACATCACCGCCGACATCAGTTCCACGACCATGACAAGCCGCTCTTTCATGTTTTCTCATGGGTCCAATATCCCACTGGAACCATGACACCACAAACACCATTGCTAATGCAAAAATAGCATAAAAATTCATTGGAGCTAACGTCATAAAGGCACTTAATGGCGTATATTCAGTAACGCCGTGAGTCACTAATATTCCGCCGATAAGCGTAATAATGTAAGCTCCCCAACTTGATGCTGGCATTAATACACACATAGGTGCTGCCGTTGAATCAAGAATATAAGCAAGCTTTGAACGTGAAACTTGAAAACGATCAGTTACAGGACGGGCAATAGAACCAACCGCAAGGCTATTAAAATAGTCGTCGACAAAAATGAATACCCCTAAAAAAGCGGCCAAAAGTTTTGCCCCACGTTTGGTTTTAATTTTTGTCTGTGCCCACTCAGCAAAAGCACGAGTCCCCCCAGACAAAGTTAATAACGCAGTGGTCATCCCGAGCAATATTAAAAACAGCACAATACTCATATTCCAAGTATTTATGCCATCCTCTGCAATGAATAACCCTTTGATTGATGTAACAAGATAGGACGCTGTATTAGCGAAAGAAAAATCATTAAGAAATAATGCTCCAAGCACAACACCTGTACCTAAAGACAATAGAACTCTACGCGTAAGAATCGCCAAGCCAAGCGCGACTAATGGCGGAATAATGGATGTTAAGGAGTGGGAATAATCTATCAAAGTTTATAATCTCTACGACAACCAATTCTGGTTAGAAGATCTACTGCTAGATATAACCATGATGGCATATTAAATTGAGTATATAGAAAGAAGGTTAGCCTTCCCAGCCTCTACAGTAGCGCTCCATAGTTATATCTTTATCTACTATGGCAGTATTACACTTATTCAATGTAACCCCAGTAAGAGTATTTGATATATGCTTCTTACTTCGGCATTGACCCCTTTCACTAATAGTCATAGGTATCACCCTCATATTAGTTACTAATAAACAATGCACCTCTACCCTTATCATTAAAGATGTAATGAAACATTCTACGTAAACGATTCAACTTTGCAACACTGTAAGTTAAAATTATTAACAATAGATATCACAAATGGATTAGCAACAACTATAAAGGTTCAGCAATAACGAAGCGGTATACCATTTTTAATTTTATTATCATTTAACATATAAAGAGCAACAACAATAACTAAAACTGTTTGGCTCATATTTATACTTTTAATGAAGAAATATTTTATAAATAGTGTCATATACCGAACATAACTATTTTTTAAATAAAGAAATGATTAAAATGTTTTACACGTAATGTATAAAAGTATTACTATTGCAAAAAATGTTTTAATGCTGCTATTATTATTTACAGTTAATTAAAAATAACAGGAAATATAAAATGTCTGATGCAATGAAAGCGCTTTTAAACCTTCGAAGCCTACGCGCACTTTCGCGCGAATATACACTAGAGCAACTTGAAGAAGCGTTAGATAAACTAACAACAGTTGTTACTGAACGTTCAGAAGCTGAAGCTGAAGAACAAGCTAAAGAAAATGAGCGTAATGAAAAACTAGCTCAATATCGTGAAATGCTATTAGCCGACGGTATTGACCCAGAAGAATTACTAGCAAGTTTAGCAAAAGCACCAAAAACTAAACGTGCAACTCGTCCAGCTAAATATAAATTCATCGATGAAAATGGCGATGAAAAGACATGGACAGGCCAAGGCCGTACGCCTAGCGCGCTAAAGAAAGCATTAGATGATGGTCAATCTCTTGATGAGTTTGAAATCTAATCTAAGATTTTAAATAAAGAAGCCTAACTTGTTTAGGCTTTTTTTATATCTGCTATCAATATTACGATTATTATTTCGCTTATAAATATCGCTAGCAAGAATAAAACAATATATATTAGTGACAATCATAAATAACAAAAAAGCCAGACATTAATGCCTAGCTTTTTTATCACTCATTAAACTTGTATACAGATCTAATAATAACTGTGTTATTGAATACGATCAGCTAATGCACTTACTGCTAAAGCAAAATAATGCGAACGATTCCATTTAAGTAATGTTCGATAGTTTTCATATATTAGATAGGACTTACCTTCACCGCCATCAGGCTGAATTAACCATGCTTGAATATCAGCAGCAGGTAATGCACCATGACTGCTATTCATCACACCTAATTTTTTCCATTCTGCCAGTGTCTTTCCTTTTTCTGTTTCCGTACCTTCATAACTCTCAGCTAATACTTGTGACAACTTAACTGGACGTCCCCACGTATATTCACTATTCCAGCCAGAAAGTTTTAAATAATTAGCCGCTGAGGCAAAAACATCCGCTTTTGTATTCCAAATATCCGCTTTACCGTCGCCGTTACCATCAACAGCATAAGTAAGATAAGAGGTTGGCATAAATTGGCACTGACCCATCGCACCAGCCCAAGATCCCTTCATATCATCAATCGTAATATGACCATCTTGTAATATTTCTAATGCAGCCATGACTTGTTTACGAAATAGAGCTTCACGACGACCGTCATAAGCCAATGTTGCTAATGCTTCAACAACATTGTAATTACCTTGAATCTTGCCAAAATTACTTTCTACGCCCCATAAAGCGACAATAAACCGCGGTTGAACACCATATTGTTTACCAATACGTTCTAACGCTTCTTTATTTTGTTGATAGAGACGATTCGCTTGCTTTACTTTCCAGTCAGGCACTGCACGAGTAATATATTGCTCTAATAACAGTTTCTTTTCAGGTTGATTATTATCAGCTTTAACAGCATGCGCTGTATATTTAATACCGTTAAATGCGGCACCGATTATCGGTTCAGAAATACCTTTTTCACGCGCTTCTACTTTTAATTTATCCACATAGGCATCAAATCCTTCTTCATTAGCAAATGCAGAAGAGGACATTCCAACCCCAAGGGCAACAAAAATCGATATCAAACGCTTATACATAATAGCCTTATTTTATTATTTAGCGGCTTTATCAGCCTTATATTGTTCTAATAAATTAGTCACTGGTGGTGGTACCTGTAAATAAAAACCGACAGTACCCAATGCTTCTTTTACTTTCTCAACATCAGCCAGTGCCAACGTTCTACCTTCTAGCTTGATTACCATAACAAATTGAGGTTTGCCAAAGGTCGACATTAATTGTGCGGGCACGTCCGCAAAATCATCTTTTTTATTAATGTAGAGATAAGTATTGTCTTTTTTTAAACTTTTGTAGATTGAACACAACATATAATTAGCCTATTTCATTTATGCGCCATACATTTCAGCACAAGATTACGAGCAATCATTCACTATTGACTCAGTTTTAAGTTAATTGTGTGAGAAGTTTGTCTGAAAAACCAACGTCAGCGCAAGGATAGCTTGCCCCTAACCGCGAGTAAATATACCATGCTAGTACCTTTGTGATAATGAACTAAATGGTTAATTTAAAATCTTAGCCATAATATACCTATGACCAAGATAGCTGAACTAAAAGGGAGCTCGTTCACGCTCTCTGCTCTTCATTTAGTTGATAATGACATTAGTAAAGTAACTAATCAGCTAAAAGACAAAGTTGAACTTGCACCAAATTTTTTCGCTTCTGCACCCGTTGTTATTGATATCTCACAAGTTGATACAGATATTAATTTTGAACAACTAAAAGCGGGAGTGATCGATGCAGGTATGATCCCTGTCGGTATTGGTGGTTGTAAAAATAAAACACAGCAAACACAAGCAAAAGCAGCTGGTTTTGCTATTATGAATGCGGCAAGACCAGTTAAAGATGAGCCATCTGAATTTTTAACTGAAACATTAGATACCCCAGTAAGTACAGATAATAAAGAACCAACGTTAATTATTCGTACACCTGTTCGTTCTGGGCAGCAAATTTATGCTCGTAATCGTGATCTCGTTATTCTCAGTAATGTCAGTGCTGGTGCAGAAATTCTTTCCGATGGTTGTATCCATATTTATGGCACGCTACGTGGGCGCGCTATTGCGGGTGCAAATGGTGAGCAAAGTGCGACAATTTTCTGTCAAAACTTACAATCTGAACTAATTTCTGTTGCGGGAAACTACTGGCTGAGTGATAACATTCAGGAAGAGTTTTGGGGCAAAGGTGTTGTCATATCTCTTGAAGACAATAATCTCAGTATAGAACACCTAGCTTTATAAAAGTTTTAAGAAGGAATTGAGTAAATGGCACGAATTATCGTTGTTACCTCAGGTAAAGGCGGCGTTGGTAAAACAACATCAAGTGCTGCTCTTGCATCTGGTCTAGCACTGAGCGGTAAAAAAACTGCAGTTATCGATTTTGATATCGGCCTGCGTAATCTCGATCTCATTATGGGTTGTGAACGCCGTGTCGTTTATGACTTCGTTAATGTTATTAATGGCGAAGCAAATCTAAGTCAGGCGCTAATTAAAGATAAGCGTGTGGATAATCTTTTTGTATTGCCAGCCTCACAAACACGCGATAAAGACGCGCTGTCCCGTAATGGTGTCGAAAAAGTATTTAAAGAACTAGCCAAAATGGGTTTCGATTTTATTATCTGTGACTCACCAGCTGGTATCGAAACAGGTGCCTTAATGGCGCTGTATTTTGCAGATGAAGCGATTGTAACAACGAACCCTGAAGTGTCTTCAGTTCGTGACTCTGACCGTATCCTAGGTATTCTAGATTCGAAGTCTCGTCGTGCAGAAAAAGGCCGTGAACCAGTTAAACAACACCTTTTACTTACACGTTACAATCCTGCACGCGTTAACCAAGGTGAAATGCTAAGTGTACAAGATGTTGAAGAAATTCTTCACATTCCACTACTTGGTGTTATCCCTGAAAGCCAAGCAGTATTGAATGCATCCAACAAAGGTGAACCCGTTATCTTTGATAAAGGTTCCGATGCAGGACTAGCCTATGAAGACACAGTTGCACGTCTACTTGGTGAAGATCGTCCTTTCCGTTTCTTAGAAGAAGAAAAGAAAGGCTTCCTAAAACGTCTATTTGGAGGCTAAGTGGCTATGGCACTGCTCGAGTTTTTCCGCCCGAAAAGAGCGAAAACTGCAAATGTAGCAAAAGAACGGCTACAAATTATTGTTGCTGAAAGACGTAGTGCTGGACAGAAATCTCCAGCCTACCTTCCACAGCTTAAGCGCGATATCTTAGCTGTTATCAGCAAATATGTTCAGATTAATCCTGAACATGTTTCAGTAAATCTAGACCATAACGGTGATGAGTTATCGGTACTAGAACTTAACGTCACATTACCTGACGAAGAAAAATAATAAAGCCCCGCTAAGTATCACTTGGCGGGGCTTTTTATTCTTTGGTTATTATTATCGCTATAATACGTCGCTTAACTTATACCATTACGACACCCAGCTTATTTTTCATCCAGTATTGCTAAAACACGAGATTCAAATAAACCCTGACGCCAGTTTTTTAGCATTTCTGGACGTTTTTCATCTGCACGTTGATATTTCCATGCCCATGAAAGTAATTGGTGAATTTGCTTTTTAGACGCTAAAAATTCAGGGGCTAATCCTGTTGTTAATTCAACGTCTGTCACCACATCTTTTAAACGTTTGACCATTTGTTTATAGCCAGGAAAATCAACTAAACGTTCAATTGCCTGCGGGTAATCTTTGTAATTAATCGCATCACAATCATGTACCATTTTTAATAAACGGTTACCATGACGCTGAATTTCCATCGGCTCAAAGCCTTCTTTTTCAAGCACTGAACGCGAAGTTATTTCTAAACGAGCCAATTTCCACAAATGTAATTCTTTAACGATAAAGTTAAGTGCAATATCACGCTTTCTTGCTTCACGAACACGCCAAGCTGCCAGTTGCTGTAATATAGCTAATTGCTTTGGTGTTAATTGCCAAGCATTTTTAATATCAAGATACGCTTTATTAGGATCAAGTACTTTTGTTCGACGTAACATGATTGCATTACATTCTTGCTGTAAAGCTTCCATATACCCAGCAGCTTCAACTTTAGCCAATAGCGTTTCATATAACGGCTTAAGATAATGCACATCGGCAGCGGCATAATCTAATTGTTTGTCAGTCAATGGACGAGCTAACCAATTTGTACGTGCTTCGCCTTTATCAAGCTCAACGCCCACATATTCCTTAACTAATGCACCAAACCCCGTTGAAATGCCATGACCTAGAAATGCAGCCATAATTTGAGTATCAAGCATCGGTACAGGTAAACAGCCAGCATGGTGCTGAAAGACTTCAAGATCTTCACCACAGGCATGCAGTACTTTAATCACAGACTGATCACGCAGTAATGCCCATAATGGTTCCATGTCTTCAACATTAAGCGGATCAATCAGTGATAAATATTCACCATCAAACAGTTGAATCAGACCTAAACGAGGGTAAAGCGTTCGCGTACGTACAAATTCAGTATCAAGCATAACAGCTGTATGCTGACGTGCTGACTCACACCGTAGGCGAAGCTGCTCAGTTGTTGTAACAATCTCGAAATTCACAATGTACCTTTTTATGACAGAACGACCCCGTTTTAGAGCCAATTAAATATTTTATAGTAAAATGCCGGCATAAAAGCCGGCATTAGATACGTGCTAGCACAATCAGTTGCTACTATTTTATCAAACCAACATTTATTGTATGTCAGTAAAGATACTACTTAGTGGTTTGCTGCGCTTTTTTATCTGATTCTTCACGTAAAACTCGACGTAAAATTTTACCAACGTTAGTCTTTGGTAAATCATCCATAAATTCGACAATTTTAGGAATTTTATAGCCCGTTAAATGCTGTCGACAATGGGTAATTAATTCTTCGCGCGTTAAACTATCATCACGTTTAACCACACAAAGTTTTACCACTTCGCCTGACACTTCATGTGCTTGGCCAATTGCAGCAACTTCTAGCACTTTATCGTGCAATGCTACAACATCTTCAATTTCATTTGGGTAAACGTTAAATCCAGACACTAAGATCATGTCTTTTTTACGATCAACAATATGCAAGAAGCCTTCATCATCAAATTTGACGATATCACCCGTTGAAAGCCAACCATCGTCGGTTAACACTTCTTTAGTGGCTTCTGGATGCTGCCAATAGCCTTTCATTACCTGAGGGCCACGTACCTGCAATTCACCCACTTGATCGATACCAACCACGTTACCTTCATCATCAACCATACGTACATCAGTTGAGGGAACAGGTAAGCCAATAGATCCATTATAGTAAGTTAGGTTATACGGATAAGCCGCAACTAATGGCGAACACTCTGTTAAACCATAACCTTCAAGTAAATAATTACCCGTGATATTTTGCCACTTTTCAGCAACTGCACGTTGAACGGCCATACCACCGCCAACAGAGAGGTGTAAATTACTGAAATCTAATTTAAGAAAATCAGGGTTATTCACTAATGCATTAAATAACGTATTTACGCCAGTAATGGCTGAAAACGGGTAGCGTTGTAATTCTTTAATGAACGTTGGAATATCACGAGGGTTGGTAATCAATAGATTTTGCCCCCCCATTTCCAACAACAATAAACAGTTAACTGTCAGAGCAAACACATGATACAACGGCAGTGCAGTCACGATTAACTCGCGGCCTTCACTTAATACAGGACCATAAGCCCCTTTTGCCTGCATCACATTAGACACCATATTATGGTGAGTTAGAATGGCACCCTTAGCAACACCTGTCGTACCGCCGGTGTATTGTAAAAAGGCCATATCGTCGCCAGTAATGAATGGCTTAACATATTGCATTCTGCGCCCTTTACGTAAAGCAATACGCATTGAGGTCGCATGAGGTAAATGGTATGACGGCACCATTTTTTTAATATATTTCACGACGAAGTTAACTAATGTTCCCTTCGGACGAGATAATTGATCGCCAAGGCTGGTTAAAATAACATGTTTAACACACGTATTTTTAACGACAGCTTCCAATGTATGAGCGAAATTAGACACAATAACAATGGCTTTTGCGCCAGAGTCGTTAAGTTGATGCTCTAATTCTCGCGGTGTATAAAGTGGATTAACATTCACTACTACACACCCAGCGCGTAAAATACCAAACAATGCAATCGGATATTGCAATAAATTTGGCATCATGACAGCGACACGATCACCTTTTTGCAGTTTAAGCTCATTTTGTAAGTATGCAGCAAATGCACGGCTACGCTCTTCCAACTTACGGAAGGTCATGACCTGCCCCATGTTGATAAATGCCGTTTGATCTGCGTATTTACGTACAGATTGTTCAAACATGTCGACCAAAGATGAATATTCATCTGGGTTAATTTCTGCCGGTACATCTTCCGGATAGCGGCTAAGCCAAACCTTATCCACGTGCACTCTCCTTTAAAATTAGACTGCGGTGCGCGCCTATCAACTTCACAAAACGGTAATGCTATAAATAATATAATTCGTTATAACGGCACTACCGCATATTTAATTTTGGATTAAAAATTGAACCATGGCGATATCTATTGATACCAAAGATAAATCAATAATTAATCTAATTGAGTGGGGATAAAGGCTCGAATATGACGATAAACATCATTCGAACTTTGTAAATGACAATGATGTCCCCCGAACACCATCACTTGTGTAAAATCGTTAATACCCCATCCATTAGCATCACATTGGCGTAATGTCGCGTAGCCATCTGTACCGATAATCGATAATACAGGTGCTTGAATACTACTTAACAAAGCCTGTGCATGTTGTTGTGCCATTCGGTATAAAGAATCACAACGAAGACGAGGATCATGACGCCAATACCAGCGACCATCACGTTCAATTGTCGCTCTCTTAACGACAGCATCAAGTAACGAGGCTGGTAATCGATTTACGTTCGCACGAAGCGTCACAGCTTCTTCAAATGTCGCCATTGAACGCTGCTGCAAACGTTGTTGTTGTCGACGATAACGCTGTCGACTGATTATGCCCATTCGTAACCGCTCTGCTGCCATATGCGGAGGTTCAGTTAATGGTGACAATCCTTCAATTAATACAATTTTATCGACATATTCAGGAAATATCGCGGCATAACATCCCGCAACAATAGCCCCAAGTGAATGACCAATAAGATGTACTTTTGCAGGTTTAAACTGCATGATAACTTGATGCAAATCATCAATATAATCAACAAAATGGTAATAATTATCGGCACTTTTATAATCAGATTTACCATGTCCAGGCCAATCCAGTGCAATAATGTCATAATCAGTGATTAATAACGGCCATAATGATGCAAACGTAGCGGCATTATCTTGCCAACCATGTAAAAGCACCACTAAGGGTCTTGAGGTACTTACTGGCGTCATTACATCAATACTGCTACAAGCAGCAAGGTTATACTCTGCTAGCGTTAGCGTTATCTCTTTCATAACAGTTATAAGACTACTCGTTCAACAATTCGGCCGTTAACCCCGAAATTAGGCATCATTAAATCATTACCCCATCGATCACAATTAAATGAATAACAAGGCTGACGCGTCCAAAACGGATCATCTAATTGTACCTGTTGTTGTACTTGCCATAGTTGCTCACCAGATACTTGCACCACCGGAAAAGTATATGGGTATTGCCCTATTTTTCCCTGCTCATCACCGGAAAATTGCCCAGCAACCGTCAATAGACGACCTTTGGCATATTCAATTGGCTCTAAAAAGCCATGAACATAAGCAATAAACCGTCCTTGAGATTGTGCATGTAATATTGGACGACCATCAGCCGTTAATGGCATCGCCACCATTTCAATACGTGTTTGTTGCTGTTCATTACGAATCGAAGCAATAACACCACCAAGACGAACATCTTTACCTTCATTCGCCTGAGGGTGCTGCAGAATAACCGTTAAATCAGTAATAGGATCTTTTGATTTCGTTACTAACGTTGCAGGTAAGCTCGCGCAGCCTACCATAAACACTAATATCACCCCAAGAAATAGCTTACCAAACATCTAAAACCTCCACACATTTGTTTAATAACTCGACAAAAAATAACATATCTCACTACTGAATTCCTATCTCAACAGGAATAGTACGTGATCTTATGTCATCAATAATACAGGCTTTAAAATAACGAGAGAGAAAACGAATATGGCTACAGCTAGCGCGGGCAATGGTATAGAAACACGAATAATTGCTATTCGGTGTACATAATTGTAGATGCCATAGTAGAAAAGAAAGTCAGACTTAATAGAATAAGGGGATATAAAATACGAAGAGTGATCAGTAAAACTGCCACTCTTCGTGTTTTTACGCAATGTTATCAGCCATTACAAACAATGTTGATATCGATAATATTACTCGCGACCAGGCAATTTCTTCCACGTCACAGTATCACGTAAATAAACCGGACTTGCGGCTTCTGCTGCAACAATTTCACCACGAGCAAAAGCATATTTAGCCAAATGCACCATATCTTGTGAATCAGGATAAAGCACACTACCTAATTGCGCTTGCAATGGTAATTGATTTAATAGTTCAGGGTACGCTTCCCAGCCTGTACCTGCTGTTAACCATGCATTGGTATCAGCTTGTACGTTCGCTAATAAAACATCAGGTGCAATTACTTGCTCATTGCCCAATAATAGCCAATCACCATCAGTTTTACGCTGGTATTGTCCCCAGTAAAGCTCACCCATGCGGGCATCAATCGCCGTCAATACATGATCAGCTTGATGCAAACGGAACGTACCTTGCGCCATAGCCGCTAAAGTAGATACCCCAATCATCGGTAAGTTAGCACCAAAGGCTAACCCTTGTGCAATACCAATACCAATACGAACACCGGTAAAGCTACCAGGACCACGACCATATGCTAATGCATCAAGCTGCTTTAGCTTTACGCCAGCGTCAGCAAGAACTGCATCAATCATAGGTAAAATTTTCGTCGTGTGCTCACGAGGAGCATATTCACAGCGAGAAATAACGTCATCGCCGATCATTAGCGCGACAGAACAGTTTTCAGTTGCAGTATCTACTGCCAGAATTTTGGTGCTCATTCAAGCCTCTGAATGTTGGGTCTCGTCAGTAACAGATAGATTCATATCCGTTAAACTCGACAAAAATTCGCTAACCCCTTCGACACTTCGCGTGCGTGGAATTGGCGGTAAACTTCTCAAAAATACAGCGCCATAAGCACGAGTGACTAAACGATTATCGCAAATCACTAATACCCCTTTATCTTGAGTGTCACGAATTAAACGGCCGACACCTTGCTTTAAGGTGATCACAGCATCAGGTACTTGTACCTCAGCAAAGGGATCTCCTCCACGAAGGCGACAATCTTCAATACGTGCTTTTAATAATGGATCATCGGGTGCTGTAAACGGTAATTTGTCTATGATAACACAGCTAAGGGCTTGGCCTCTAACATCAATGCCTTCCCAAAACGCCCCCGTCGCAACTAATAATGCATTACCTCGTTCAAGGTATTCCGCTAACAGCTTTTGTTTACTGGTTTCACCTTGTGCTAGTACGGGTAAATCTAGTCGAGCACGAAAGCCTTCGGCAAGATCTCGTACCATTTGATGCGAGGTACACAAGAAGAAACAACGTCCATCATTAGATTCAATGACCGGAGTTAGCATCTCAACTAACTTATCTGCTAATCCATAACTATTAGGTTCAGGTAGATGCCGCGGCACACACAACAAAGCTTGAGTTGCATAATCAAAGGGGCTCTCTAATGAAAATTGTTGTTTCGGTTGCAGCCCTAAGCGGTGACTAAAATGGCTAAAGTCATCATCAACAGCTAAGGTTGCTGAAGTAAAAATCCACGCCCCTTTCTGTTCAGCCATACGCTCACTGAACTTATCAGCCACAGATAACGGCGTAATATTTAAACTAAATTGTCGTGGCGTACACTCATACCAATACGAATACCCCATAATGCTGGTATCCATTACTCGTTTTAAGCGAGCTTTTAATAAAGTCGCTCGTTCAAAGGCCGAATCTAATAATTGACTACGCCCTAAGGCTAATTTAAGCACATCATAGATTAAATCAAGGGCATCATTAAGACGTACTAATTCACGTTGTACCGCGGGTGTTTTTGAAGCTTCACGCCAATTACCACGAAAACCGGGATCGCCCAAAATAATCCGCATTTCAAACGCCGCTTGTTGTAAACGAGCCGCTGCCTTTTGCAGTTGGCGCATATCTTTCGCTTCAGTGCGATAGCCAATTTCAATATCTTTTGCTAATTCAATTAACTGCCGGCTCGATAGATTTTGACCAAAATATTGACTCGCAATATCAGGGATCTGATGGGCTTCATCAAAAATAAATACTTCAGCTTCAGGAATTAGCTCTCCAAAACCAGTTTCTTTAATGGCAAGATCCGCTAAGAAGAGATGATGGTTAACGACCACGATATCAGCCTCCATCGCTTTACGACGCGCTTTCACTACAAAGCAATCATCATAAGACGGACATTCTCTGCCAAGGCAATTATCGTTGGTCGAGGTGATCATCGGGATCACAGGGCTATCTTCAGCTATTTCTTCACATTCCCCCAGATCCCCTGTTTTAGAGGCTGATGACCACTGGCGGGTTTTAATCAATAAACTCAGCATGACAGGATCTGAGTGATCACCATGGCTTTCAGTGATCTGGCGGCTGAGGCGATCTATACATAAATAGTTTGAACGCCCTTTCAATAAAGCCACTTTTCCTGTAAACCCAAGTGCAGTTGCCATTAAGGGTAAGTCACGATGAAATAATTGCTCTTGAAGGTTTTTTGACCCCGTACTGATGATGGCTTTTTTACCACTGACTAATGCTGGCACCAAATAGGCAAATGTTTTACCTGTTCCCGTCCCTGCCTCAACCACTAACTGTGATTGTTGTTTAATCGCATCAGCTACCGCTTTTGCCATATCAATTTGAGATTGTCGAGCTTGAAATCCGGGAATGGCTTTATCTAACGCACCACCAGCGGCAAAAAACTTAGCTATCATTCACTTCGCACTATTGGTTATTTATACAGTATCAATTGTTCTATTATGCCTATTTTATTACGCGACGACCAGCGGTGTAAGACGCTATTTCTCGATACTAAAACAGCGCCCATAAGAAACTATTTGACCCCAATGCAGTATAAGCGTCATAGTGATAAATTGTGATTTTTAGACAGAGCACAACGTTGCCGTCATCAGGAATAGACATGGAAAAGAAAACATTATTAACGGAATGCCCTGATAATATGGGGCTTATCTCCAAAATCACCAACATATGTCATAAACATCAGCTCAACATTATTAATAACAAAGAGTACGTTGATAATGCTAAAAACCATTTCTTCATGCGAACAGAGTTAGAAGGCTATTTTAATGACGAAACATTACTGGCTGATCTAGACCGCGCTTTACCTGCGGGGAGTAAGCGTCGATTAATTAGCTCTGAGCGTAAGAAAGTCGTTATCATGGTGACCAAAGAAGCCCATTGTTTAGGCGATATTTTGGTTAAAACCTTTGACGGGTCGCTAGATATAGATATTGCGGCAGTAGTAGGTAACTACGATAAACTACAAAATTTAACCGAAAAATTTGATGTGCCATTTCATCATGTTTGCCATGAAGGGCTTACACGTGAACAACATGAAACAAAATTACTTGCAGCAGTACAACAGTATTCACCTAACTATGTCGTACTAGCAAAATACATGCGTATTCTCACGCCTAATTTTGTCGCACAATTTCCGCATAAGATTATTAATATTCATCACAGCTTTCTACCCGCATTTATCGGTGCAAAGCCTTACCAGCAAGCTTTTGAACGTGGTGTGAAAATCATTGGTGCGACGGCTCACTTTGTTACCAACGATCTTGATGAAGGCCAAATCATTACCCAAAACGTGATTCCGGTTGATCACACGTTCAGTGCCGAAGAAATGGCAAAATCTGGGCGTGATGTTGAAAAATCAGTATTGAGCAAAGCGCTTGGTTTAGTGGTCGATGACCGCGTATTTGTTCACGGCAATCGCACTGTTATTCTTTAAAAATAATAACTGATTGATACATGCCACAGCTTGATTTAGCCGTGGCATTTTTTTCGCTTAATTTACCTTAACAAAATACATAATTACTCTTTTTCGCTCGCAATCACTGCCGCTAAAGAATGTGAATGTAATTTTATGCATATATTATCTTTTTTAAACGCATAGGTTGGATTAGGTAAGCGTTCATGCTCACCAGCAGGAGAACTCGCTTTAACTTTAATTCCCTTTTCAGCCAACTGCTGCCAATGTAACGCTGGAAATGTTGAGTTAATCGACTGTTCTAATTGTTCCAATGACATCGCGTTTCCGGGAATAACAAACTCGACATGCTCCCAGCCTTGTTGTGGATATACTTTCTCACTTGGGTAAGGTAACTCTAACGCTTCAATCGTCCACTCCCCTACTTGCAGTGGGGTATCAAAACCAATCACCACAATCGGACGTCCATTAATAATAGCCTTTGACCATTCAGTACCATACGCTAGCCATGCCTGATGAAGTTCCAGTGCAATATCCTGAGAATTAACTCTTAATGCAATATGATCTGCTGTATACGATGAGAGCGATATTCCGATTTCATCAGCTAAACCAATAATGCGATTCATAAAAGCAGGTAAATCAGCTAACATTTGCTCTGGGTGTAAGCCTAATTGTTTCAGATTTTGCATTTTGCACCTTCAACCACGTAACATTTAATAAACAACAGCATAATTACTCACACTTTTCGCATTATCAAGAACTAAACTAACCCTAATGGAGCCCTTATCAGGGCTGAATTTTGGCTTTATTTTAGTCTATTTTAAAAACTTTAAAAAAAATCGCCTACAATCTCTTTTTCCAGTTGCCAAAGTACCTAACTATGTGGGTATTATTAGGGTAACGCATACTGCTTATTCAAGATATTGGTGTTTATATTAAATTAACACTACCATCAAAAAATACTCACGTAGCTTTGGTCGCTTTTTAGTTCAGCAAAAAACACTTTAGCTCCGTGAGTATTTTTAACGGCATATCTTGCTATCTGCAGAGGTTTTTGCCACATATTTATGATTGGCGTTACAAACGATTTAAGGAACAGCGAGTGAATATTCAAGCACTTATTAATAATAAAGTATCACAAGCATTAGAAGCCGCAGGCGCACCAGCAGGTAGCCCAGCAGCAGTTCGTCAGTCAGCAAAAGCACAGTTTGGTGATTACCAAGCAAATGGTGTAATGGGCGTAGCTAAAAAACTGGGTATGAACCCACGCGAATTTGCTCAAAAAGTTATCGACTGCCTAGAACTAGATGGTATTGCTGAGAAAGTTGAAATTGCAGGCCCTGGCTTTATTAACATTTTCCTAGATAAAGCATGGTTAGCCGCTCGCGGTGAAGAAGCGCTAGCAAGTGATCGCCTAGCTGTTAACACTGATGAAGCACAAACAATTGTTGTTGACTACTCAGCGCCTAACGTAGCAAAAGAAATGCACGTAGGTCACCTACGTTCAACTATCATCGGTGATGCTGTTGTACGTACCCTAGAGTTTTTAGGTCACAATGTTATTCGTGCTAACCACCTTGGTGACTGGGGTACCCAATTCGGTATGCTGATTGCTAATATGGAGCGTAAAGAAAAAGAAGGTAGCGATGTTTCAATGAACATCAGCGATCTTGAAGGCTTCTACCGTGAATCAAAAGTGCTTTACGATGAAGACGAAGAGTTTGGTGTAACTGCACGTAACTTCGTTGTTCGTCTGCAAAGCGGTGATGAATACTGCCTTGAGAAATGGCGTCAACTTGTTGCTATCACACTGAAGCAAAACCAACGTAACTACGATCGTCTAAGTGTCTCTCTAACAGATGCAAACGTAATGGGCGAATCAATGTACAACGACATGCTTGCACCTGTTGTTGCTGATCTTAAACAAAAAGGTCTTGCTGTAGAAAGCGACGGCGCAACCGTTGTATTCCTTGACGAATACAAGAATAAAGATGGCGACCCTATGGGCGTTATCATTCAAAAGCGTGATGGTGGTTACCTATACACTACAACCGATATTGCTTGTGCTAAATACCGTTACGAGCAACTTCATGCAGACCGTGTTCTTTACTTTATCGACTCACGTCAGCACCAACACCTAATGATGGCTTGGTCTATCGTACGTAAAGCAGGTTATGTGCCTGAAGAAGTTTCTTTAGAGCACCACGCATTTGGTATGATGCTAGGTAAAGACGGTCGTCCATTTAAGACTCGTGCTGGTGGTACTGTACGTCTTGCTGATCTTCTTGATGAAGCAGAAGAGCGTGCAAACAAGCTAATCGAAGAAAAGAACCCAGAGCTAAGTGCTGACGAAAAAGCAAAAATTGCTACAACAGTTGCAATGGCTGCGGTTAAGTACTCTGATCTTTCTAAGCACCGTACTACAGATTACATCTTCGATTGGGACAACATGCTAGCATTTGAAGGTAATACAGCACCTTACATGCAGTATGCATACACTCGTGTTGCGTCTATCTTCAAGCGTGCAAACATTGAACTTAAAGATCTAACATGCCCTATCGTTATCAATGACGAAAAAGAGCAAGTATTACTATCTAAGTTACTTCAATTTGAAGAAGCCGTTCAATCTGTAGCTCGTGAAGGTCAACCACACCTAATGTGTACTTACCTGTTTGAACTTGCAGGTCTGTTCTCTAGCTTCTACGAAGCATGTCCAATTCTTAACGCTGAAGAAGCTGTTAAGCAAAGCCGCTTGAAGTTAGCACTACTTACAGCTAACACCATCAAGAAAGGCTTGGATCTTCTTGGTATCGAAACACTAGAGCGTATGTAATTACACTTTATTGTGATAGCTACTTATTGCACTAGTGACTTATTGTAGTAGCGACATAACAAAAAGCCTTCATTCGTGAAGGCTTTTTTAATGGTATTTATATTAAAGTACTTATATTAAAAATCATTGTCCAAATCGTAAACCACCATCATGTAACCATGTCAGTTCTTTCTTAGTAGATAGCCGCCCTTTCACTGCATTTCGATGCGGAAAACGGCCAAACTCTTTAATTACATCTAAATGACTGTTCGCAAATTCATAAAAACTATCAAACACTGCAGCATTCTCTGGCTGAACAGTTTTACGCAATAAATCAAATCGAAACACACTCTCTTCTTGATCTTCTAAATCTTCTGAATGCTCTAATGGTAAATAAAAAAACACCCGTTCAATTGCTGCAAGTTCAGCATCTTGATTAAGGGCTAAGCCCCGCTTACAAATAGCCAAGGCTAATAAATCATAACGAAAAGCAGCGTTTAATCCGCGGTAAATATTACGTGGAAATTGATCTAATAAAATAATTAAGGCAAGCCGACCCTGCGCGGTATCGCTCCAATGATTAAGTTCACCATTACCCGCCTGACTTACCCAGCGTTGAAACTTAGAGATAATATCAGCATCAACCTCAGCGCCACCTAAAAACCACAGTGCATGTTTGTTATTACGGGTCACTTCACCGTCTAGCTCACCAAACCAGTAATCAAGAATAAATTGATACTCAGCTACCATTTAAGCCCCCCATTAATATACACTTCAGCAACGTTTTTATTGGATAATCATTATCTATAAAGTAACGATTACGTATACCCAAAGGATAATACCAATTACGCCAAATTAAGCTTACTATAATAAATATTGCTCAAGCTTGTGAGCTAGAATGTACTGTTAAGGAATAATTACATGAGTTTCACTCTTCATCCGCAATTAATGGCAGATACAACCATACTTGGCGATTTGCCTTTATCACGAGTATTGCTTGCTAAAGAAGCCCTTGGCCCATGGCTAATTTTAGTTCCACGCTATGAATCACTACGTGAAATCCATCATTTATCCGAACAAGATCAACAGCAACTAATGCGTGAATCATCTGCAGTTGCTGCCTTATTAGAGCAAGACTATCAGGCTGAAAAAATTAATATTGGTGCGTTAGGTAACCTTGTGCCTCAACTTCATGTTCATCATATCGCACGTTTTAGCAATGATGTTGCATGGCCTAGTCCTATTTGGGGTAATACCAAAGGTATTCAACGTAGCGAAGAAGTACAGCAAGCATTAGCTGAAGAACTACGTCAAGAGCTAATGAATATTGCAGGTTTTAGTACCATTACCGCGTAGTGTTATTACTACGCAGATAATTACTGCCCCTTACATGTGTGTAGTATTTAATATAAAAAAAGCAGCCTGCTGGCTGCTTTTTTAATGGACGCTAATGATTGTTAGCGCATCACTGTGATAGATAATTCATTTGCTGCTAAACATCGATACCACACATCTTTAGCTGTTTGACAGCATTGCGTACTATCGCAGCCAACCAATTCCTTACCAATAGTTCCTTTACGAACCCAAACAGCAAGCATGGCATCAACACCATCTTCCGACATACCAAAATGCAGTGAAAGCTGTTTACGGCTTACGCGTCCATTATCTGTAATATATTGTTTTAATTCTTGTAAAATCATTCAAACAATAATCCTTCTAGATGAGACTGCTTTTTACCTTGTCGCTTCATCAGTAAATAAATTCCGACGTTAATGACAATGAAGAACGCAATCCAAAATGAACTACTGGCTGGGTGTACAGCAAAATCAGCAATCTGATAGAACAATGAAGCAAAAGTATATGCCAGTAGCATTGTCCAACCCGCAATAAAGCAAGCAAACTTCTTACCAAATTCACGCACATATGCACCCATCGCTGCCGCACATGGTGTATAAAGTAGGATGAAGATTAGGTACGACATAGCAGCAGCGCCACTTACAAACCGTGATTGAATGTTACCGAAAACTGATTGATCAACACCTTGATCTTCAGCAACCGCCGTTTGGTTCTCAAGGCTACCCACCTCAATACCCAACGGATCGCTAAAGCTTAATGCTGATAGATTATCACCAATAGAGGCAACGGCTTCTTTTAAGCTACTAACAAGATCGTACTCTTCGTTACCGCCATCAAGGGCTGGTGCATACAAACTATTTAACGTACCAACGACCGCTTCTTTAGCAAAAATACCCGTAATAATACCTACGGTTGCAGGCCAGTTATCGGCTTTAACACCAATAGGTTCTAAGACAGGTGTTACAACTTGTGCTGCATGCGATAACACAGATTTTGATGTATCTTCATTACCAAATGAACCATCAGTACCGAGTGAGTTAAAGAAACTTAAAATAGTCACTACAACCACAATTGTTTTACCAGCACCAAATACAAAACGCTTCAGCTTCTGCCATGTTTTAATGACAACGTTACGCATTGTTGGTAATTCATAGTTTGGCATTTCCATGATGAAGCTATCACTAGCACCGGGATAAAGCGTATTACGCAGAATAAGACCGGTCATAACAGCAGCGACAATACCTAAAATATACAATGCAAAAACAACATTTTGACCATTGTCAGGGAAGAATGCAGCAGCGAATAAAGCATATACAGGTAAACGAGCACCACATGACATAAACGGTGCCATTGCTGCTGCTAACTTACGCTCGCGTTCTTGCTCTAAAGTACGCGTTGCCATAATAGCAGGTACGTTACAACCAAAACCAAGCACTAATGGAACAAATGCTTTACCTGGCAAACCAACTTTTTGCATCACTTTATCAAGTACAAAAGCCGCGCGCGCCATGTAACCTGAGCTTTCCAATACTGCAAGGAACAAGTATAGACAGGCAATGACAGGAATAAATGTTGCAACAGTTTGAATACCACCGCCAACACCATTAGCAATAATGGTTACTAGCCAAACAGGTAAATGGTTATCTAATAAATAATGACCACCATCAACTAAAATTGCACCAAAGCTAATATCAAAGAAATCAATAAATGCACTGCCTACGTTAATCGCAAACATGAACATTACGTACATTACCAAGAAGAAAAATGGGATACCAATAGCACGATGTAATAACACACGGTCAATTTTATCGGTAAGACTATTGCTTAAACGGCCTTCTTGGCGACGTACTTTTTGACATAATTGATGCAAAAAAGTGTATCTAACATCTGCAACTTGAATATCAGGATCAACTAAATCCAACATTTGTTGACGAATAGCACAGGCTTGCTGCTTATTTTCTTCAGACAATGTATGAATAACAAGCGTGTCATTTTCTAATACGCGAATTGATTGCGCGCGAGGGTTTAACTTTTCATCATGAATAAATAATGGTTTTAATTTATCTACAGTTGCTTCAAAATCATCACCATAATCAAGTGAAAAGTCTGATACAACAACGCCTTGAATCAGCATTTTATGTAGTTTAGATTTGAATTCGCCAATACGTTCCATGTTATTCGCAGATAATGCGACCACAGGGCAACCTAGCGCTTTTTCTAATGCTTTAAGATCTAATACTTGTTGTTGACGTTTCAATACATCCATCTTATTAAGTACAACCACCATTGGTCGACCTAATTCACGCAACTGCAACGTCATGTATAAACTGCGTTCAAGTGATGATGCATCAACAACGTTAATAATAACATCAGCCGGTGTCGTCAAAATGGCACGCGATGCAATTGCCTCATCAAGACTATTAGCATCATTTGCACTATCAAGGTTATAAATACCAGGAAGATCGGTTAAAGAAAAATCATCACCATTATGTTGGTAACGACCCGTCTTCTTTTCAACAGTGACACCAGCCCAGTTACCCACCTGCTGTTTTGAACCTGTTAATCCATTAAACAGTGTCGTTTTACCGCTGTTCGGATTACCGACGGTAAGAATGTCATATTGCATTATTTAACCTCAACTTCTATATCTTCAGCAATTTTTTTACGGAGCGCAATATCAACACCACGCACTCGAACCTGAAGTGGATCCCCTAAAGGTGCTAAGCGAACAACTGTAATTTCTGTATGCGGTAGTAACCCCATAACCATTAATTTTTTACGCGTTACAGCAGGCAACGCGGACATATTAATCACTGTACCGCTGTGACCACACGACATCTCTGACAGTTTCATAACTAAACGGCTACCTTAATAAGAATTATTTTCATTACGATGTAGGGGATTTTACACTTTGATACGAAATTAGTCTTGTCTTAAATCAATTATTTCATGCCTGTTTTGAATAAATAGTTTCAACTAGTAACTATTTATTTAACAATATAAATAACTGCAAATTTTTGAAATACCAGTTAATACATTCAAAATTTAACAAGCAAAAAAAAGCGTACCTTTCGATACGCTTTTATCACAACCAATATTGTCTCTATTAACTCGGCATTTGTGTACTTAATTGTTTTTTATACGCTTTAACATTACGCATAAATTGAGTACGCGTGCTACCTCTTAACGGCTCAGCTTGTGGTAAAGGCACTTTCATCGCATTAACCGGACGACCATTTTTAATTAATTCAAAATGTAAGTGTGGCCCCGTTGAACGCCCTGTATTACCACTTTTGGCAATACGTTGCCCCATTTTAACTTTATCGCCCACTTTGACTTGGCGTTTGCTTAAATGTAAATAGCGCGTCATGTGTTCTCGGCCATGCTTAATAACAATATAATTGCCCGCAAGTGGATGATAACGAGATTTCACTACCACGCCATCACCAGCCGCCAAAATAGTAGTTCCAACAGGCACAGCAAAGTCAGTTCCATTATGTGGTGAACGACGTTTAGTAATAGGATGCAAACGATTTGGATTAAATGATGAACTGATTCGGTATGAACGCAACAGTGGGATCCGCTTAAAACCACGGTTTAAACTACGTGCATCTTGATCATAAAATTGGTCGTCTGCACCACGAGCGATAAATATTGAATGGCCACGACGCTGGCTTTTATAGTAGAAGGCATTAATTTTACCTTTACCTACCGCCTTACCATCAATAAATTCACGATCTAATACCACACCAAATGAATCGCCTTTACGGGCATCACGACCAAGATTCATTTTCCATTGTAATGCTTTAACTACATTACCAATTTGAGTTGGAGTTAACCCTGCATCACGTGCAGAATTATAAAAACTACCGGAAACACGTCCCGTTAATGTAACAGGCTTAATATCACCTTTTTGTTCAACTTCTTTATAAACATAACCTTTTTTAGTTAGGGTATAAGTATCGGTCACTTTTTTACTGCGAATAATACTTAACGATGTTAATTTGCCATCAGCATCGACTTCCCACTCTAATGTTTGTCCAACGCGTAACTGTTGTACGGATTTATTCGCATCAATTAAACGGTACATCTCAGAAATAGGTAAACCATATTGAGAGAAAATAACCCCTAATGTTTCCCCTGATGCTACGCGGTGTTTGGATTCTGTTTCAGCATGAGCTTGTACTAACTGTTGTTCAATCTCATCTTTGGGGGCTTGGAATTGTGGATCATTTTGATCTAAAGACGCCCCCATTGGCTCACTATCAGATTCTAATACTTCTGGATCGGTGAGATTAATAGGCACAGCAATAGGCGCTGGTTTTTTAAAGCTGGGGAAATGTATTGTATGTTTGGAAGGCTGCCATACAATAGCAGCCACCATCAAAATTGTAGTCGAGAATAACGCAATTTTATGCTGCAACGGCAACATCTTTAAAGATGCTACCGCAGCGATATAATATTTCATGATTAATTAAGACACTTACTAAATCGTTGTCCAAGTTCATTAAGAAAGCGGACATATCCTCCCTTGCCCTCAACGATATCGGTAGCCATTGGGTCAAGAGTCCCTATTTTAACATTCGTTCCTTTGGTTACAGACTTCACAACAGCTGGCGAAAATTGCGGCTCACTAAAGACACAATACGCTTGGTTATTTTTTAATGATTCACGAATAGATAACAATGTCTTAGCGCCTGGACGACGATCGGGTTCAACCGTAAAATGACCTAAATTATCTAATTCAAATTGTTGTTCAAAATAGCCATAACCATCATGAAAAACATAATAACCTTTATCACTTAACGGTTTTAACTGCTTATTAAGCTGAGTGACCGCTAACTGAACTTCTGTAGTGAATGTTGAAAGATTAGCTGTATATGTCTTTTTATGCAATGGATCATACTTGATCAATGCCTTAGTTATGACATTTGCTGCCTGCACAGCTTGATCTGGACCTAACCATAAATGTGGATCAATACCATGATGGTGGTGATGATGACCTTCATGCTCAGATTCATGGTCATGAGCAGCTTCATTTTCATGACCGTCATGATCTTGCTCTTCCTCAGAATAATAGCGGAAACTAATGCCCTGTTGCTGGCTTAATGCAATATTTTCAGGCTTTGATGCCATTGTTTTGGTTAAAAATGACTCTAATTCAGGTCCAACCCAAACCACAAGATCCGCTTGTTTTAATTTTTTAATATCTGAGGGACGTAATGCATAATCATGAGGTGATGCACCTGACGGAATAACATATTCACTGGTCGCAACACCTTGAGTTAATTCACTAACAATCAAGTTTAACGGTTTAACAGTAGTAACCACATTAAAGGTATCAGAGGCCAATGCAGAGCCAGAAACGACGAGAGCGGTAGCACAAAATAGAGAAGTTAGACGGTGCATGATTTTTCCCATAAAAATGTAGAGCAGCAAAAATTATTGATTATCAGCAAAGAAATTTTTCTCAATTGGCTATAATCGGCTCGTATTAACAGTAACACATGTAAAACGAAGATGTTATAATATAACATCACATTTTGGCAAACTCTTATTTTAAGCTCGCTTTATGACAACATTAGTAGAATTACAATCACTCACAGTGACCTTCTCTGGACGTAATGTTTTAGATAATGTTGCACTCAAATTAGAGCGTGGTGAAATTACAACCCTTATCGGTCCAAATGGCGCAGGTAAGTCCACCTTGGTTAAAGTGATCACCGGATTACAAAAGCCAACATTGGGAAAAGTTATCCGTCAAAAAGGATTACGAATAGGTTATGTACCGCAAAAACTTCACCTTAACAGTACACTGCCCCTTTCTGTCGATCGCTTTATGCGTTTAGCTGGACGTTACTCATTGGCACAACGCCATGAAGCATTAACCATGGTTAATGGCGCGCACTTAATGGAAAGTGACATGCACCGTCTATCTGGTGGTGAAATGCAACGGGTATTATTAGCTCGAGCATTACTTCAAAAACCGGATTTACTGGTCTTAGATGAACCTGTTCAAGGGGTTGATGTAACAGGTCAATTAGAACTTTATCGTTTAATTCAACAATTACGTGATTTACTCAATTGTGCAATATTAATGGTTTCCCATGACCTACATTTAGTCATGGCCAAAACAGATAAAGTGATCTGCTTACAACATCATATCTGTTGCTCAGGTAGTCCTTTTAGCGTAACCAACCATCCTAAATACATTGCATTATTTGGCCGCCAAGCCAGCGACCAATTAGCGTTATACCAACACCAACATAACCACCAACATGATGATTCAGCAACACCATCAACATGCTGCAATAATCATCAGGATAATAATAAATAATGATTGAGTTTCTACTTCCCGCGTTAATTGCAGGTATTGGGATAGCCCTTTTAGCCGGCCCGCTAGGGTCATTTGTAGTATGGCGAAAAATGGCTTATTTCGGTGATACGCTTTCACATGCGTCATTACTGGGTATTGCTTTAGGCTTTTTGTTTAATATCGACTTAAACCTTGCGTTGGTTATTTGTTGTTTAGTATTAGCTGTTATTTTGGTGACCTTACAAAAACAGCGTTATGTCGCAACCGACACATTACTTGGCATACTCGCTCATAGTGCATTATCACTCGGTTTAGTTGCTGTAAGCTTTTTAGATAATGTGCGTATTGATTTAATGGCTTATTTATTTGGTGATTTACTGGCGGTTACTACTGCAGATCTAATGTGGATTTATGGTGGTGGCGCTATCGTGTTAGCCTTACTTATTTATCTGTGGCGACCACTATTATCAATGACCATCAGCGAAGAAATGGCGCAAGTTGAAGGTGTGAATGTTGATTTAATGCGGTTATTATTAATGCTTATGGTCGGAATGGTGATTGCGGTAGCAATGAAATTTGTTGGTGCATTAATTATTACGTCATTGCTAATTATTCCAGCAGCAACCGCACGTCGTTTTGCTAATAGTCCAGAAGCGATGGCTGTGATTGCCTCTATTATTGGTTCAATTTCTGTAGTGATAGGGTTAGCAATGTCATGGCACTATGACACACCAGCAGGCCCTTCAGTAGTGGTATCGGCAGCAGCATTATTTATGCTTAGCCAATTTAAACCCACTCGACGTTAACAGTCTTTATTACAAAGATTGTAAATAAAAAACCCGCTACACATTAGTTTGTGAGCGGGTTTTTATACAATGTCTGTATGATCATTAACACCGTATCTACGTTAGCTTACCAACCCGTCACTTCGCGTAATGTCTTACCAATATCAGCCAAGCTTTGCACGGTTTTTACACCTGCGGCTTCAAGAGCTGCAAATTTTTCTTCTGCCGTACCCTTACCACCAGAAATAATCGCACCAGCATGGCCCATTCGTTTACCTTCAGGGGCCGTCACACCAGCAATATATGACACGACAGGTTTAGTGATATGGTTTTTAATATATGCAGCAGCTTCTTCTTCGGCAGTACCACCGATTTCACCGATCATTACAATAGCTTCTGTTGCTGGATCTTTTTCAAACATATCAAGAATATCAATGAAGTTTGACCCTGGAATAGGATCACCACCAATACCAACACACGTTGACTGACCAAAGCCTTCATCGGTTGTTTGCTTCACTGCTTCATAAGTTAAAGTGCCTGAACGTGACACAATACCCACTTTACCTGCTTTATGGATATGACCGGGCATGATTCCAATCTTACACTCATCAGGCGTAATAATACCTGGGCAGTTAGGGCCGATCATACGTACGCCTTTGGCATCTAAACGTACTTTAACATCCAACATATCCAAAGTCGGAATGCCTTCAGTGATGGTAACAATTAATTCAACACCAGCATCAATAGCTTCTAAAATTGCATCTTTACAAAAAGGTGCTGGCACATAAATAACGGTTGCTGTTGCTCCTGTTGCTTTAACTGCATCACGAACAGTATTAAATACCGGTAAGCCTAAATGCGTAGTACCGCCTTTACCCGGAGAAACACCACCCACTAATTGCGTACCATAAGCCAATGCTTGTTCTGAATGAAATGTCCCCTGCCCACCGGTAAAACCTTGGCAAATGACCTTCGTGTTTTTATTAATAAGTATCGACATTATTTACCCTCCGCGGCAGCAACAACTTTTTCAGCGGCTTCTGTTAACGAAGTGGCAGCAATAATATTGAGACCACTATCAGCCAGTTTTGCAGTACCAACTTCAGCATTATTCCCTTCAAGACGTACCACTACTGGCACTTTTACACCGACTTCAGCAATAGCACCAATGATACCTTCTGCAATTAAATCACAACGTACAATACCGCCAAAAATATTCACTAAGACAGCTTTAACGTTGTTATCTGAAAGAATAATTTTAAACGCTTCTGTAACACGTTCTTTAGTTGCACCGCCGCCTACATCCAAAAAGTTAGCTGGGTGACCACCATGAAGATTAACAATATCCATGGTTCCCATTGCTAATCCAGCACCATTAACCATACAACCAATACTGCCATCAAGGGCTACGTAATTAAGTTCCCATTGTGCCGCGTGGGCTTCGCGCTCATCTTCTTGTGAAGCATCATGCATCTGACGTAATTTAGGTTGGCGATATAATGCATTTGCATCCACATTAACTTTACCGTCAAGACAAACTAAGGTGCCTTCATCTGTAATAATTAATGGATTCACTTCAAGCAGTGCTAAATCACACTCAGCAAACATAGTGCCAAGCCCAAGGAAAATACGCGTGAATTGCTTAACTTGATCACCTTGCAGACCTAATTTAAAGGCTAATTCACGCCCCTGATAAGGTTGTGGGCCAACTAAAGGATCTATCGCCGCTTTATGGATTAAATGTGGCGTTTCTTGTGCAACTTTTTCAATTTCCACACCACCTTCTGTCGATGCCATGAAAACAATACGTTGTGAACTACGGTCAACAACAGCACCTAAATATAATTCAGTTGCAATGCTAGATGCCGCTTCTACCAATACTTTAGTTACAGGTTGACCCGCAGCATCTGTTTGGTAAGTCACTAAATTTTTGCCTAACCAATGTTGAGCAAACTGCTTAATACCTTCTTTATTATCATGTAGCTCAACACCACCAGCCTTGCCTCGACCACCAGCATGAACTTGACATTTTACGACCCATTTTTTACCGCCAATTTTACCTGCTGCCGCAGCTGCTTCTTGTGGGGTATCACAAGCATAGCCATCTGGTACAGGTAAACCATATTCAGCGAATAGTTGTTTTGCTTGATACTCGTGCAAATTCATAATGTTCTATCCGTTTTTATCCCTTTGGGACTCGTTAAATCCATTTGAGATATTCTTTGATACCTCTTCATCATTGCGCCATGTTTACTGTGCCCCGTTACAGGGAGAACGTTAACCGAATAATGAGCACTTATTCGGTTAACGATGTAATGCTTATACGTCCAGTAATAAACGTGTTGGATCTTCAAGTAATTCTTTAATTGTCACTAAATAACCCACTGACTCGCGACCATCCACTAAACGATGATCATAAGACAGCGCAAGGTACATCATTGGTAGAATTTCAACCTGCCCATTAACCGCCATTGGACGATCTTGGATTTTATGCATACCTAAGATTGCAGCTTGTGGCGGATTAATAATTGGCGTTGACATTAATGAACCAAATACACCACCGTTAGTAATCGTAAAATTACCGCCAATAAGATCATCAACTGTTAATTTGCCGTCACGGCCTTTAATGGCTAAGTCTCGAATACCTTTTTCAATCTCCGCTAAACTTAACTTATCACAATCTCGTAACACAGGGGTAACTAAACCGCGTGGAGTTGAGACTGCAATGCTAATATCAAAGAAATTATGATAAACAATGTCATCACCATCAATCGATGCATTTACTTCAGGGTAGCGTTTTAATGCTTCAACAACCGCTTTAACATAGAACGACATAAAACCAAGACGAATACCATGGCGCTGCTCAAACACATCTTTATATTGTTTACGCAGATCCATAATAGGCTTCATATTAACTTCATTAAATGTCGTTAACATCGCAGTACTGTTTTTCGCTTCCAGCAAACGTTCAGCAACGCGCTTACGTAATCGCGTCATTGGTACACGCTTTTCACTGCGATGCGCTAAAGGTAATTCATGCTCAATTTTCGCTTCCATCGTTTTCGGAGGCGCAGTAACAGCTACAATATTTTTTAAATAAGTATCAACATCTTCACGAGTAATACGGCCACCAACACCAGTACCTTTTACTTTTTCAGCAGCCACACCATGTTCACTTAATAAACGGCGAACAGCAGGACTTAATGCTTCAGTATTTTCTTCATTTAACGATGCTGTATTACGTTTATTTGGTGATGATTCCGCATCGGCAAGTACATCTAATGTTGGCTCACCTGCAACTGCATTAACTTTGATTTTGCCAATCAGTTGCTTGGTTAATACCGTTGTGCCTTCAATTTCAAAAATAGCTTCTAATATGCCATCTTCTGGGGCTGGAACTTCAAGTACAACTTTATCAGTTTCAATATCAACCAAGACCTCATCACGAGTAACAGTGTCACCTGGTTGTTTATGCCATGTGGCTACAGTTGCATCAGCAACAGATTCCGGAAGGTCAGGAACCAGAATTTCGATTGTCATATCGGTATTGTCCTTTTGTTCTCGTTCTAATTATTAGAATGGTCTTGAGATTGAATAGTTAATGCGTCTTCAACTAACGCTTTTTGTTGTTTCAAATGCACTGACATATACCCTACCGCAGGTGACGCTGATGCAGGACGTCCGGCATAACGTAAAAATGATCCAGCAGGTAAAGCAGAATAGAAGTTATGTTGACTAGAATACCATGCACCTTGGTTTTGAGGCTCTTCCTGACACCAAACGAAATCTGTTACATGTTGATAGTCAGCAATAGCTGCTTCAACATCTTCTTTCGGGAAAGGATACAGCTGTTCAATCCGCACAATGGCAACATTTGTTTGTTCATTTTTACGGCGCTGCTCTAGCAAATCGTAATACACTTTACCGGAACAAAAGACCACACGTTGCACATCTTGAGCAGGTAAAGCATCAACTTCACCAATTGCAGCCAAGAAAGTACCATTCGCAAGTTCATCTAATGTTGAGGTACACAATGGGTGACGCAACAACGACTTAGGTGACATCACAATTAATGGACGGCGCATTGGACGTACAACTTGACGTCGAATCATATGATAAACTTGGGCTGGGGTTGACGGCACAACCACTTGCATATTTTGTTCAGCACATAATTGTAAATAACGTTCAAGACGTGCAGATGAATGCTCTGGTCCTTGGCCTTCATAACCATGTGGCAGCAGCATGGTTAAACCACACATACGTCCCCATTTTTGCTCGCCAGAACTAATAAATTGATCTACCACCACTTGCGCACCATTGGCAAAATCACCAAATTGTGCTTCCCAAATGGTTAATCCACTTGGCTCAGCGGTTGCATAACCATATTCAAACGCTAATACCGCTTCTTCAGATAGCACTGAATCAATCACTTCAAACGGCCCTTGACCATTATGAATATGAGTTAACGGCATATAAGTACTGGCATCTTCTTGATTGTGTAACACCGCGTGACGATGGAAAAACGTACCTCGACCGGAATCTTGACCCGTTATGCGAATACGATGACCGTCATCAACCAATGTTGCATACGCTAAATTTTCAGCCATACCCCAGTCAATGGCTTTTTCACCTGCAATCATCGCTAAACGGTCGGTATAGATTTTTTGGACTCGACTTTGCAATTGGTGACTGGTTGGATACTGACATAAGCGTGTGCCTAACTCTTGTAAACGCTGCTCGTCAACTTTACTCTTCCAATCAACAGTCCAATCGTGACCTAAGTATGGTGCCCAATCAACCGAGTGCAATTTCATTGGTCGCCATTCTTTGACCACACACTCGCCACGATCTAATGCATCACGATATTCATTGACTAAACCTGTTGCGATATCTAATCCAAACGCGCCAATGTCAGTTAAATAATCGGCATACAATTTACGTGGCGTCGGATGTTTTTTGATTTTTTGGTACATCAATGGCTGCGTAGCGTTAGGTTCATCAGCTTCGTTATGACCATGACGGCGATAACACACTAAATCAATCACGACATCACGCTTAAACTCATGACGATAATCAAACGCCAGTCGAGTTACAAAAGCTACCGCTTGTGGATCATCCGCATTGACGTGAAAAATAGGCGCCTGCACCATTTTAGCTATATCAGTACAGTATTCGGTTGAACGCGTATCTTGAGGATTTGAAGTCGTGAAACCTACTTGGTTATTGATAACAATACGTACCGTACCACCAACACTATAACCACGAGCTTGAGACATATTAAAGGTTTCGGCAACAACGCCTTGACCCGCAATAGCTGAGTCACCGTGGATAGTAATTGGTAACACTTTATCGCCAGTATCATCACCTAAACGATCTTGGCGAGCGCGTACTGAACCAACAACAACAGGGTTTACAATTTCAAGATGTGATGGGTTAAAAGCAAGTGCAAGGTGTACATCACCGCCAGGGGTTGAGAAATCAGCAGAGAAACCTTGATGGTATTTCACATCACCCGTTCCCCAGCTCTCACCATGTTTACCCGCGAATTCATCAAACAGATCTTGTGGCTTTTTACCTAATACGTTAACTAACATATTTAAGCGCCCACGGTGAGCCATACCCACAACCACTTCACGTACACCTTGTGAGCCCGCATGACGAATCAACTCTTTCATCATTGGAATCATGGCATCGCCACCTTCTAACGAGAAACGCTTTGCACCAGGAAATTTTGCGCCTAAATAGCGCTCAAGACCTTCAGCTGCAGTTAATTCATCAAGAAAACACAATTGTTCATCGGTTGTAAATGAGCCCGTTCCCATCACAGATTCAAGTCGCTGTTGAATCCAACGCTTTTCTTCGGTGTCAGTAATATGCATATATTCAGCACCAATTGATCCACAATAGGTCTTTTTTAGGGCTGCATATATTTCACTGAGTTTCATGGTCTCTTGACCAATGGCAAACGAACCAACATTGAACGTTTCATTGAAATCATCGGCGGTTAGCGAGTGGAATTCAGGATCGAGGTCAGCAACATGATCGCGTTGCCATAACCCTAATGGATCAAGATTTGCGTTTTGGTGGCCTCTAAAACGGTAGGCATTGATTAACTGTAAAACTTTAACTTGTTTTGCATCAACGTCAGGATCATTAACAACAGCACTTAAGAAATGGGTTTCTTTTGCTAATCGTCGAAAATAATCACGCACACGAGAATGAGGTTGTTCAATAACCATATCATTAACGACAGGCAAGCCAACAAATACCTCTCGCCATTGGGTATCAACTAACTCTGGATCGCTAAGATACAACTCGTAAAGATCTTCTATATAAGTTGCGTTGGCACCAGCTAAATGTGAAGACTCAAGCCATGCCTTCATAACGCTATTCTGCATTATTTTCCCTTAACTACTGATTTATCGCCATTGGCATCGGTTTAATACCGAGCATTACAGTTAGTGGCCAATGCTTGGTTAACATTGAACCACTAACATATCGATATTTTTAAACTGCTTGTTTAAGCAGCATTGATTTTATGTGTCCAATCGCTTTTGTCGGATTTAATCCCTTAGGACAAACATTTACACAGTTCATTATGCCATGACAACGAAAAACACTAAATGCATCATCAAGTTCTGATAATCGTTGATCAGTCGCGGTATCTCGACTATCAATTAACCATCGATAAGCCGCTAACAAACCCGCAGGACCGATAAACTTATCAGGGTTCCACCAAAATGATGGACACGATGTCGAACAACAAGCGCACATAATACACTCATATAGACCGTCCAATTGAGCGCGATCTTCCGGCGCTTGTAAATTTTCTCTTGCGGGCGGTATTGTCGCATCATCAATTAAAAAAGGCTTTACTTTTGCGTAGTTACTATAGAACTGTTCCATATCAATAATCAAATCACGTATCACAGGTAACCCTGGTAACGGACGAATGACAATCGCACTGGTGTTAATTAACGCTGATAACGGTGTAATACACGCTAACCCATTTTTACCGTTCATATTAATACCGTCAGAACCACAAACGCCCTCACGACAAGAGCGACGGAAAGACAAGCTAGCATCTTGTTCTTTAAGTAAAATTAATGCGTCCAGTACCATCATATCTGAGCCATCAGGTACATCAAGCTGATAATCTTGCATATAAGGAACATCATCAGTATCTGGGTTGTAACGGTAAATTGAAAAATTCAGTTTCATCGTGGTGATCTCCCGTTAATAAACACGCGCTTTTGGCGGAAACGCTTCACGATGAATCGGCGCCATATTGACATCACGTTTCGTCATCGCTTCTGTTTCTGGATTATAAATAGAATGGCATAACCAATGAGTATCATCACGATCGGGGAAATCAAATCGCGCATGAGCACCACGACTTTCAGTACGATAATTAGCGGCAATCGCTGTTGCCATTGCGGTTTCCATTAAGTTATCTAATTCTAAACATTCAATACGCTGAGTATTAAACTCCGTTGAAGTATCATCTAATCGTGCATGCTGTAGACGTTCACGAATTGCTTTCAGCTCTTCCAAGCCAGCAGCCATTGCCTCGCCTTCTCTAAATACCGAGAAATTGTTTTGCATACACGCCTGCAAGTCTTTACGGATTTGAACAGGATCTTCACCTTCTTGAGTATTATTCCAACGGTTAAGACGAGCAAGAGAGGCTTCTATATCCGCTTCTGTCGCAGGTTTAGCTTCAGCTTGTGCCAATAATGTATGACCTAAATGCAATCCCGTTGCGCGTCCAAACACAACTAAATCAAGTAATGAATTGCCCCCTAAACGGTTAGCCCCATGCACGGATACTGATGCAATTTCACCGCAAGCAAACAAGCCTTGAATTTCTTCGTCCGCCCCATTCGCATTTTGTTTCAATGCTTGACCAGAGACTTGTGTCGGTACGCCCCCCATCATGTAATGGCAGGTTGGAATGACGGGAATAGGCTCTTTAACAGGATCAATATGAGCAAATGTACGTGACAATTCACAAATACCCGGTAAGCGCGATTCAAGAACATCTTTACCTAAGTGATCAAGTTTTAACTTCAAGTGAGGCCCCCATGGACCATCACATCCGCGTCCTTCACGAATTTCAACCATCATCGAGCGAGCCACTACATCACGACCAGCTAAATCTTTAGCATTTGGTGCATAACGCTCCATAAAGCGCTCACCATCTTTGTTAAGTAAATAACCACCTTCGCCACGACAACCTTCAGTAACCAATACGCCAGCCCCTGCAATACCCGTCGGATGGAATTGCCACATTTCCATATCTTGCATCGGTACACCTGCGCGTAACGCCATACCAACACCATCACCCGTATTAATATGAGCATTGGTGGTTGATGCATAAATACGCCCCGCACCACCCGTCGCTAAAATCGTCGCTTTAGCTTTGAAATAACACACTTCGCCAGTTTCCATGCACAAAGCCGTACAGCCAAGAATAACGCCATCTTCATTTTTAACTAAATCAAGAGCATACCACTCAGAAAAGATGGTCGTTTTATGCTTAATATTTTGCTGATAAAGGGTATGTAACAATGCATGACCGGTTCGATCTGCGGCCGCCGCTGTACGCGCCGCTTGCTCTCCGCCAAATTCTTTTGATTGCCCACCAAATGGACGCTGATAAATACTGCCATCATCAAATCGAGAAAAAGGTAAGCCCATTTTTTCTAATTCAATAACTGACTTAGGTCCATTTTCACACATATACTCAATCGCATTCTGATCACCAATATAATCAGAACCTTTCACCGTATCATACATATGCCATTGCCAATTATCAGGATGAGAATTCCCTAAGGCAACGGTGATCCCTCCTTGTGCAGACACCGTATGAGAACGGGTTGGGAACACTTTTGATAACAAGGCACATTTTAAGCCTTGCTCTGATATTTGTAGTGCAGCACGCATTCCTGCACCACCCGCGCCGATAACAACGGCATCAAATTCACGAACAGCAATGCTCACTACACACCCCACACAATAAAGAAACCTGAAAATAGGTAAATAAATAGAATTGCGACAACAGCAAACTGACAGCCAACCCTTAATAGTGCGGGTTTAATATAATCAGTAAGCACTTGCCATAAACCGATCCACGCATGAATTAAAATGGAGACCAAGGCTAACAGGGTAAAAATTTTAGTGGTCAGTTGCCCAAAAAAGGCTTGCCACGAAGCAAAGGTAATTTCAGGACCAAATGTAAAAAACCCCACTAAATAAAGGGTATATAACGTTAGAATAATGGCGGTTGCACGAATTAAAATAAAATCATGTACGCCGTTACGCCCAACAGAAGAGACACTGGCTACCATACTAATACTCCTGCAAACACGGATAATATCGCCACAATAACAAAGCTCACCTTAGTACTAGCAAGACCTGTTTCCATTTCTTCAAAATACCCAAAATCCATCAATAAATGGCGAATACCCAGAACGAGATGATAAAACAACGCCGTTAATATTCCCCATAACACCAATTTAACCACCACGCTATCTGTCACACTAACAGCAGCAGTAAATCCCTCAGGAGAAGACAACGACAGGTTCAGTAGCCATAATAAAATAGCGACAGCAACGAACGTAATCACGCCCGATACCCGGTGTAGAATTGACGCGATCGCCGTTAAGGGAAAGCGTATAGTTTGTAGGTTGAGATTGACTGGTCTAGACTTCTTTACTTTCACATTTTGCTCACTCAGCTTTATTAAAAGCATTTTATTTTTATTAAACGCTCTGATTGTTTCTATAGTGAGCCATCAAGAAACAGTTAAAAAATGCTACGTTACCATTAAAAGCAAAGTGTTGAGCAATATAATCGCTTTGTCTTTCAACCGCATTCCTTGCGCAGTTTATTAACAACTATTCATCTATATCACAACCAAATATCAACGTAACTATACCTAGCGTAACATTCAAAAACAAACTCAGTTACAATATATTACACACCAAGTTCACAAAAAAAGTACAAATATAGAAAAGTTATTAACAAGCGCACATTGATGAATACAAAAATTGACAATTGCTTCACCGAGCGGTACAACAAATATACATCCGTTTCGGATTCAGGATTCTACAAATAACAAAGGAGATTGTTATGGCAGATAAGAAAGCTACTCTTCATATAGAAGGGAAAGCACCTATCGAACTGCCGATTATCGAGGGCTCAGAGGGCCAAGATGTAATCGATGTGCGAAAACTAGGCGCAAACGGTTTTTTTACATTTGATCCAGGTTTTCTAGCGACAGCCTCATGTGAATCTCAAATCACGTATATTGATGGCGATAAAGGAATTCTGCTACATCGTGGTTTTCCTATCGATCAATTAGCGAATAATGCTGATTACTTAGAAGTCTGTTACGTTCTGTTATATGGTGAAGTCCCTACCCGTGCTGAGTATGAACAATTTCGTACTACAGTTACTCGCCACACCATGGTGCATGAGCAAATCGCAAGTTTCTTCCATGGCTTTCGCCGTGATGCCCACCCAATGGCAATTATGTGTGGCGTCGTCGGAGCTTTATCAGCGTTCTACCATGATTCATTAGATATCAATAATGATCTTCACCGTGAAATAACCGCCTTTAGATTATTGTCTAAAATGCCAACCTTGGCCTCAATGTGTCATAAATACACCACTGGCCAGCCTTTTATTTATCCTCGTAATGATCTCGATTACGCTGAAAACTTCCTTCATATGATGTTTGCTACGCCATGTGAGGAATATGAAGTCAGCCCAGTTGTGTCACGCGCAATGGATAAAATTTTCACCCTTCATGCCGATCATGAACAAAACGCATCAACATCAACCGTTCGTTTAGCCGGCTCTTCAGGTGCGAATCCATTTGCTTGTATTGCAGCAGGTATTGCTTCTCTTTGGGGGCCAGCTCACGGCGGTGCCAACGAAGCATGTCTAAAAATGCTGGAAGAGATTGGTAGCGTAGACAATATTCCTGAGTTTATTGAGCGAGCCAAAGATAAAGATGACCCATTCCGTTTAATGGGCTTTGGCCATCGGGTATATAAAAACTACGATCCACGTGCAACAGTGATGCGCGAAGCCTGTCACGAAGTACTTGAAGAACTTAAAATTGATGATCCATTACTTGATGTAGCGATGGAACTTGAACGTATCGCACTGTCAGATGAATATTTTGTCAGTAAGAAACTATATCCGAACGTTGATTTCTATTCGGGTATTATTCTCAAAGCGATTGGTATTCCAGTATCAATGTTTACGGTTATTTTTGCGATGTCACGTGTTATTGGTTGGATTGCGCATTGGAACGAAATGCACAGTGATCCAACGAATCGAATTGGTCGTCCACGTCAGCTTTATACGGGTTATTCACAACGAGAGTTTAAACCTCTCCATGAACGTGAGTAACTGAGGTTCGAGGTTCGAGGTTCGAGGTTCGAGGTTCGAGGTTCGAGGTTCGAGGTTCGAGAAAATAAAAAGGTTGAGACTAAAGCTCAACCTTTTTTACACTTAAAAAACAACAGTATAATTACCAATTATATCAAAGTAATTAGTTACACTGGGTTATTGATATCAATAAATTCAACATCACAACCATGTTCTTTCGCTAGCCATTCACCTAATGCTTTAACCCCATAACGTTCTGTTGCATGGTGCCCAGCGGCAAAATAATGAATACCAAGTTCACGTGCAATATGGGTTGTACGCTCTGATACTTCACCAGAAATAAACGCATCACAACCTTGCTCTACCGCAAGTTCAATATAATCTTGACCACCGCCAGTACACCAACCAACTTTTTTGATTAAAGCGGGTGCATTATCACCAATATGTAGTGGTTCACGTTGCAATGCCATCGCAATACGCGCTGCAAACTCTTCCCCTGTTAATGGCGTATCAAGTTCACCATAAATAGCAATTGAACGAGGGTTATTAATTTCTAATCCACCACTAATATCTAATCCAAGACGCTGCGCTAACTGAACGTTATTCCCCACCTGCGAATGAACATCAAGCGGTAAATGATAGGCATAAAGATTAATTCCATTTTCAATCAAAGCCTTAATACGACGATACTTCATTCCTCGAATTTCAGCAGCCTCACCTTTCCAGAAAAAACCATGATGAACGAGAATAGCATCTGCATGTTCGGCAATTGCACGATCAATCAATGCCTGACAAGCAGTAACCCCAGTGATGACCTTGTTGACCTCAGTCTTACCTTCTACTTGTAATCCATTAGGACAATAATCTTTCATCAATTGTGGTGATAAAAAATCATTTAACAAAGCTTCTAATTTAAGATTATTCATTGTCCAACCTTTTTTAATAACGTTATGCTATTGACTCTACAACATCTTATTCAAAAAATATCAGCCTTTAGTGACAATCTCAATCAACAACATCAATCACTCACAATGCTTATCTTATTATAAATACAAAAAAAGCCGCCATTGGCAGCTTTTTCAACAACAAATTGTCATACTAAATAAATCAGCTAACGACGTGAAGTACCATGTTCAAGTCGTGACAACCATAATGGCTTCGTGCTCGTCTGTGACCAGCAGCGGTACATATAACTCGTAAACCGTGTACGTTTATTAATAGGAATAAAAAGCAGCACCGGGAAACAGACGAAACCTAATAAAATCGTATAAATACGACGAGAGATAATATTCGCCATAGAAAATTGAGTGTACATTGCTAGCTCCTGCTTTTATAAACCTATTGGTACTTTAATCCAATAAATGAATGAATACTACAGAAATCAGGTCAATGATTAGCCAATAACAATAAAGAAAACGTTTACCTTAAGGAATATGTCAATATGTTACAGAATCATGATTTTTATCATCAAACAACGGCTGACTTTCATATGTTATTGACGATGCCTAATCTTGTGACCACCTGTGATTACGCGATGAGTAACCAATGGCTACACCAATTTTCAAAAAAGGCTATTATTCCAACCAATGTTCATTACCACGGTAATACACGTTTAGGCTTTTATTATCAATGGTTATGGCAACAGTTAATTATCCATCATCCCGATTACAGCCTTATTGGTGAAGAAATTCAATTACAGTGGCAACACCAGACTGTCGGTGCCATTGATTTTTTAGTCCATAACCATGGCAATAATGAAATTGAACATTGGGAAGTCGCTATCAAATTTTATTTAAGCTTCCAGCACCAATGGCCGGGTCCAAACGCTAACGATAATTTAGATAAAAAAACAAATAGAATGCGGAATCATCAACTCCAATTAACTACCCACCCTGCCTTTAGCCATCTCGACTATCCTCTGCCAACACAGCGTCGATTAATTATGCAAGGCCGCTTATTTAATGCGTGGCCAGAGGCTCAATCAGGCTCCGCTATGGTAATAAACCCCACCAGCCTCAAAGGTCATTGGTGTTATTGTTCACAAGCATCAGCACTGACTTTGCGCGCATTAGAAAAACGACAATGGATTGCGCCCCCCTCTTTTTCTCAATTAACAACAACACTTGATATCACTCAAATTATGGTACCGACGCAAGCAGTCGATAATAATGATACCGTTTGGTTTATTGTGCCAAACCATTGGCCTCAGCATAATCGTGAGCTATAAAAAAACGCCCTAATACTCTTTCAATAATGAAGAGAGTAATTAGGGCGTTTTTCGAATGTATTATCCGTTATGGCGCTAAGTTATTATAAACCAGCATCACTAAAGACTTTACTTACAATATCTTGTGCTTCTTTTTCGATAAGGGCTAGATGCTCTTTACCTTTAAAGCTTTCACAATAAATTTTATAAATATCTTCTGTACCCGATGGGCGAGCTGCAAACCAACCGTTTTCGGTCGTTACTTTCAAGCCACCAATCGCTGCACCATTACCTGGAGCATGTGTTAGTCGAGCAAGAATAGGTTCGCCTGCCAATGTTTCAGCAGCAACCATTTCTGGAGATAACTTGCTTAACACTGCTTTTTGTTCTTTATTAGCAACAGCTTGTAAGCGTGCATATTCTGAACTACCGAATTTAGCAGCAAGTTCATCGTAGTATTGTTGTGGGTTCTTACCTGTTACCGCTGTAATTTCTGCAGCAAGTAGACACAAAAGAATACCGTCTTTATCGGTTGACCAAGGCGTACCATCTTTACGTAAGAAAGAAGCTCCCGCACTTTCTTCGCCGCCAAAGCCCAAAGTACCGTTGTATAAGCCATCAACAAACCATTTAAAGCCAACAGGCACTTCAACTAATTCACGACCTAGTGCTGCAACAACACGGTCAATTAATGCACTTGATACTAATGTTTTACCAACAGCAACATTTTTACTCCACTCACTACGGTGACGGAATAAATAATCGATACAAACGGCAAGGTAATGATTAGGATTCATCAAACCAGCAGGTGTTACGATACCGTGACGATCGTAATCAGGGTCATTACCAAACGCTAAATCATAGTTATCTTTATAAGCAAGTAAACCTGCCATAGCATAAGGTGATGAACAGTCCATACGTACAACACCGTCTTTATCTAATGACATGAAACGGAACGATGGATCGATAGATTCATTTACTAACGTTAGGTCTAATGCATAATATTGAGCAATCTGACGCCAGTATTCGATACCAGAACCACCAAGAGGATCAACACCTAGCTTTAAGTTTGCTTTTTGAATTGCTTCAATATCAATAACATTTGCTAAATCAGCAACATAAGGTGCCACTAAATCTTGTTGTACAACAAGTTCAGAAGCAAAAGCGTCAGCAATTGACACACGCTTTACGTCAACCATACCATTCGCAATAATATCATTTGCACGTTGCTCAATAGCAGTAGTTAACTCACTTTCAGCTGGACCGCCGTGAACAGGGTTATACTTAATACCGCCATCTTGTGGTGGATTATGCGATGGAGTAATGACAATGCCGTCTGCTTTATCTGCATGTGCTTTATTGTGGCAAAGAATAGCATGAGAAATGCCAGGCGTTGGTGTGTAACCTAACCCTTCTTGTACTACTACTTTCACGTTATTCGCTACTAGCACTTCTAATGTTGAAGTGAACGCTGGCTCAGATAAAGCATGAGTATCCTTACCTAAAAATAGCGGTCCAGTTAAACCATTTGCTAGACGAACTTCAGCAATCGCTTGAGCAATAGCCCAAATATGATGCTGATTAAAAGTACCTTTATCAGCAGTACCACGATGTCCAGAAGTACCAAATGCTACCTTTTGTAGCGGATCAGTAATAGTTGGCTCAATCAGAAAATAATTAGCAACTAGTGCTGGAATATTATGCATATCTTCTTGCTGAGCGCGTTGACCCGCACGTGGATGGATTGCCATTGTCTTATCCTTGTAAAAACTCAATAGTGATTAAATTTCACCACAAACTTTATCAATAATATCAGAACTAAACCCCATCTTCGTCATTAATTGGTCAATCATTTGACGCTTTCTATCGGTATTAGTATTTGTGATCACCCAAAATGGGGTGGTTGGAATAGCTTTTGGTTTTGTTGTTTTACCACTGGTGAGCAATGTTTCTTCATCATGGGCAAAATAAACGCGTGTACGTCCTTTAATTGCCGCTGCTTCAGCGAAACCGTCAGCATCAATACGATAAAGAGAAGATAAGATCAGCATAAAACGGCCAATGGCTTTTTCTTGTGCCGCAAATTCATCTGAAATTAACACAGTACGCATTTCTTTAACGCGATCTATGGTCGGCTCATTACCAGCATCTCTGCTCACAACAATGCCTTTAGGACGAACAGGCATCACAACTGCAGGTTGCTGCAATTGCTCTTCTGGCACCATAAGCAAGCGACGTAAAATATCAGAAGCGCTTTCACCAATATGTTGAGTTTGGCTAGCGATATAACGATATAGCTCTTCGTCTACCTCAATAGTCTTCATGGTATTATTCATTATCATTCCGTTTAAAATTCTGGGTACGATTATAGCCTGATCCGAGGTTATACTCTATGGTAAATACCACACCTAACTAGAGAAAATAGCCAATGAATCTTCATTTTCGTGCTGAGGGCAAGGGTAAAACGATCGTTTTGATCCATGGTTTGTTCGGCAGCGCAGATAATCTTGGTCTTTTAGCCCGAGAATTAAAACATCATTATCACGTGATCAGCGTCGATCTTCGTAACCATGGTTTATCTCCGCACAACGATCTATTCAGCTATCAAGATCTTGCTCAAGATATTATTGATACGCTTGATCATTTAGCCATTGAACAGTTTGATGTGGTTGGGCATTCAATGGGTGCTAAAGTTGCGATGGCATTAACGGCCTTAATCCCTCAACGTATCCATCACCTCGTTGTTCTCGATATGGCTCCCGTCGCCTATCAAGGCCACCGTCATCAAAACGTATTTGATGGCTTACGTGAAGTTAATCGTCATTTAATCACTAAACGCAGTGAAGCAGAACAGTATTTAGCACGTTTTATCAATGATGCTGGCGTACGACAGTTTTTATTAAAATCGTTAGTAAAAACAGAAACAGGTTACCAATGGCGATTTAATGTTGAAGGCTTGATTGCTAATTACGCCACAATCATGGGCTGGCACCCAGCTTCGCAACCATTCACAGGTAAAACTTTATTTATCAAAGGTCAACTCTCTGATTATATTGAACCTCAATACCGTGATGCGATCATGGCACAGTTTCCAAACGCCAAAGCACATGTGGTAGCGAATACAGGTCATTGGCTTCATGCGGAGAAATCCGAAACGGTTAATCGAATTATTAATCAATTTTTGGACCAATAAACTAAAATAATACGCCATTATAATTGATGGTTAACTACAGTAGACTACAGGACTAACTATTAAATCCCTTACTCTACTGTGATATAGTCCGTAAAGGTTTGATAGCAATCCGATAAGACTTATTGCTATCTTCTGCTCTAGAGTAATGCAATGAAAGCGACCACTAAGTAAGCTAACGTCATTAACTATGAGCTATCATGCCCTTATGATGTAGGGCTACAATAAACAATGATGATATTTGGGCGAAAAAACATCAAATCGCCATCAAAAAGTAATTATCATTGTGTCGTTTATACTGATTTCTGTAAACTGCCCAAAAGCAGTTAACAATTTAATATGGGTAATATCTACTATGGCGAGCGTTGGACTCTTCTTTGGTAGCGACACCGGTAATACCGAAGCTGTCGCTAAAATGATTCAGAAGCAACTAGGTAGCAAGCTAGTTGAAGTAAAAGATATCGCGAAAAGTAGTAAAGAAGATATCGACAACTTTGATCTGATACTACTAGGTATTCCTACTTGGTATTATGGTGAACCACAGTGTGATTGGGATGACTTTTTCCCAGAGCTAGAGCAAGTTGATTTTTCAACTAAACTTGTGGCTATCTTTGGTTGTGGTGACCAAGAAGATTACGCAGAATACTTCTGTGATGCAATGGGCACTGTGCGTGACATCGTTGAAAGTAAAGGCGGCACAATTGTTGGTAATTTCTCAACTGCTGGTTATGAGTTTGAAGCATCAAAAGCATTAGTTGATGATGCAAACTTCGTTGGCTTATGTATTGATGAAGACCGTCAACCAGAGCTAACAGCACCACGTGTTGAGCAATGGGTTAATCAAATCTTTGATGAAATGTGCCTAGCTGAACTTGCTGACTAATCACTAGCAGCAATCCAATAAGAACGCGCTTTAATGGCGCGTTTTTTATTTTTATCAAATATATTACGGCTTCAGACAATAACATTCCGCTACATATTCTTACCTACCGCTATAATTTCAATAGTAATCAACGATAACAAAAATTTATCAATTCGCTCATTCAATGGCTAAACCCTAAAAATAAAAACCATAAGTTTAACGACAGCTTAACCAAACTTACCTTATAGTAATCAAACAAGACAACACACTATATAAACTGGTATGATGATGCATTTATTTACATTTTCGTTACAAATCGACAAGAAAAATAAAAGTAACACTTCTGCTAGATAACTGACCTTTTAAGGTTTATTGTTATCGTTGCGTCACTTATAATGAATCTATATGAGAAAGACTACTGCAACATTTTTGCAGCTAGCCAACAGGAAAATCGGATGTCAGATAATAATCACGCGCTAAAGCAAGCTGGTCTTAAAGTAACACTTCCTCGTCTTAAGATTTTAGAAGTGCTTCAACAACCTGATTGCCAACACATCAGTGCTGAAGACCTGTATAAAAAACTCATCGATATCGGTGAAGAAATTGGCCTTGCGACCGTTTACCGTGTCCTTAACCAATTTGATGATGCAGGTATTGTAACTCGTCACCATTTTGAAGGTGGTAAATCGGTATTCGAATTAGCCACTCAACATCATCATGATCATCTCGTTTGTCTTGATTGTGGTAAAGTAATTGAATTTTCAGACGAAATGATTGAGCAACGCCAGAAAGACATCGCGGCACGCTACAATGTTCGTTTAACAAACCATAGCTTGTACCTATACGGTCATTGCATGGATGGCGATTGTAATGCCGATGAAACGTTACACGACGAAAAATAACAATGACTAGTTATTTTCGCCCTAAAAACCAGTGATCAGTATCACTGGTTTTTTTATCACTCAATCTTTGTCGCGACCCACATCACGATTCAAATAACGTTACAATTGATTGCGTGACAAATAATGGTTAATTACATATATATCAGTTAGTTACTTATATAGGGAATTAATCATGAAATCGAATTCATTAACTGTCGCTCTAATCACTGCTTTATCTTTAGGCTCTATGTCATCGGTTACCAATGCCTGCACTCGTGTTTTATGGCAAACTCAAGATCAAGGTACCTTTGTTGCTCGTACCATGGACTGGTCAGAATCAACCCAACCGACATTAGTCAATTTCCCTCAAGGCTCTGAATATTCCACCCATTTAAGTCAATTAAATAATGTTAATGCTAAATATGCCGTTACCGGAATAACCGCCTATGGCATTGTTATGGATGGTATTAATTCACAAGGATTAAGCGGAAATGTTCTTTATGATGCCGAGATGGATTTAGGTAAATCAAACCCGCAACAAAAAGCAGGGGCAATAACGTACTTACGTCACCTATTATCACAATATAAAGACGTTAATGAATTAGTAGCAGCCATCAAAGATACACCACCGATTGAAGAGCTTATCAAAGGCATTCCAGTACGGATTGCACTTCATATTTCAGTTCAAGATCCAACCGGTGATAGTGCAATTATTGAATGGCGCGATGGCAAACCACAAATTTGGCATGGTAGACAATACACCGTAATGACAAATCAACCAGGTTATGCTCAACACCTTGCAAATATTCAACGCTCAGCACGTGGCTGGGGAGAACAAGATGCGCAATGGAGCCAAACAAACTTAGGAACGGGGGGTAATACAAATCCTGAAGATCGTTTTGTTCATGCCACATACTTTTCAAAGCACTTGAAACAACCAACCAGCATTATAAATGGCATTCTTAAGCTAGATTCTACTGTATTCCGTATTCCTCACGATGCACCAAACCGCCCAGTTAATGGCAAAATGGCAGGCTATGCCACGGAATATACAATCAATACCCATTTACAATCAGGCCAAACATTTATTCGTTATCAATGGGGAAATATTTACGCCCAATTTAACTACGACGTTAAAGCGATTCAGCAATCACAAAAGCTGATAAAATTTAATATTGTTAATAATGAATTAGCCGGCGACATTACTCAAAATATCATTGCCTCAAGTAAATAATTGACACCCTAACGACATAAAAAAAGCGCCTATTCCATTACTGAAATAGGCGCTTTTTAGCAAACATTAACGACTAATTAGTCACCAATTTTTGCCCAAGTATCACGTAGACCTACAGTACGGTTAAATACTAAGTGATCTGCTCTTGAATCTTTGTTATCAGCACAGAAATAGCCCATACGCTCAAACTGGTATGCTTTTTCAGCTTCTGCTGCAACCAATGCTGGCTCAACAAAACCGTGCAATACCGTTAGCGATTCAGGGTTAATCACTGATACGAAATCTTCTGCAGCACCTGGATTTGGCACAGTAAATAGACGATCGTATAAACGAATTTCTGCTGGAATACCTGCTTGTGCAGATACCCAGTGAATAACACCTTTCACTTTACGACCGTCAGCTGGGTTTTTACCTAGCGTGTCTTTATCGTAAGTACAGTAAATAGTCGTGATATTACCTTCAGCGTCTTTTTCAATACGCTCAGCTTGAATCACGTATGCACCACGTAGACGTACTTCTTTACCTAATACTAAACGCTTATACTTCTTGTTCGCTTCTTCGCGGAAGTCTTCACGCTCAATGTAAAGTTCACGGCTAAATGGCACTTCACGCGTACCCATTTCTGGTTTATTCGGGTGATTAGCAACCATTAATGTTTCAGACTCACCATCAAAGTTTTCAATCACAACTTTAACGGGATCTAGAACCGCCATTGCACGAGGTGCATTTTCATTTAGATCATCACGAATACAAGATTCTAGTGAGCTAATTTCAATGGTATTGTCTTGCTTAGTCACACCAATACGCTTACAGAATTCACGCATAGAGCCCGGTGTAAAGCCGCGACGACGTAAACCAGAAATTGTTGGCATACGTGGATCATCCCAACCGTTAACAAGTTTATCGGTCACAAGTTGGTTTAGTTTACGCTTAGACATCACAGTATATTCAAGGTTTAGACGACTAAACTCATACTGATGTGGTGTGCAATCAATAGTGATATTTTCAAGAACCCAATCGTATAAACGACGGTTATCCATGAACTCAAGCGTACAAATAGAATGCGTAATGCCTTCTAACGCATCAGAAATACAATGCGTAAAGTCGTACATTGGGTAAATGCACCACTTATCACCCGTCTGGTGGTGATTTGCAAAACGAACGCGGTAAATAACCGGATCACGCATAACCATAAACGGTGATGCCATGTCGATTTTCGCACGTAGACACATTTTGCCTTCTTCAACTTCGCCGTTCTTCATTTTTTCAAATAAGGCTAAGTTTTCTTCGACACTACGATCGCGGTAAGGACTATGTTTACCCGCTTGCGTTAACGTACCGCGGTATTCGCGCATTTGCTCAGGACTTAGCTCATCAACATATGCTAAGCCTTTATTAATTAATTCAATGGCAAACCCGTGAAGCTGATCAAAGTAGTTTGATGAATAACAAATCTCACCACTCCACTCAAAGCCTAACCAGTTAACATCGTTTTTAATAGACTCAACATATTCGATGTCTTCTTTCTCAGGGTTGGTGTCATCGAAACGTAAGTTACATTGACCCTGATAGTCCTGAGCAATACCGAAGTTCAAACAAATAGATTTCGCATGACCGATATGCAGATAACCATTTGGTTCTGGCGGGAATCGGGTATGTATGCTTGTATGTTTGCCACTTGCTAAATCCGTATCAATGATTTGACGGATAAAGTTAGTTGGACGAGCTTCAGATTCACTCATCTATTACACCTCGTGTACTTACAGGATTGAGAATTATGTACAGTTCATCAATATGAACTATGACTTTACACTATACCTCAATGCCGCTATGCAAAAAATCAAAAACGCAGTTATAACAAACAATAGTTGTGATTTTAATTAATAACGCACAATAAAAAGCCGACGATGGTCATCCCATCGTCGGCAATAAAGCGATCATATAATGATCAGAGCTTACATTGTTATTAGTCGATTACAGTGTTGTTACACGACTGAAACGTTTACCATTACCACTTACAGCGCGGATTTCAACTTTGCCAGTCACACTTGGTTGTGCTTTCGCATCATAAGTGTTCCATGTTTTACCTGCATCCGTTGAGTACTGTAGTGTCAGACCTGGCATGCTTACGTTCATCGCAAGTTTACCGTTTTCAATCTTAGCGCCAGGTACTGGTACGCGGTATTGAATACCCGCAGCATCAAGTTTCGCAAGTTCACGTTGACCTAATACGTTAGCAAAACGCTGCCATTCATTATGAAGTGCTTTCTTGTTTACATGGTTAGAATCTTGAGAATATTCAACACCTACTTGGTATTCATTTTCCCACTCACCTTTATGCCATGCACGTTCAGCAGCAGCTAATACACGAGGGAACACCATGTATTCATACTGCTTATCGTTACCTACTGTCTCACTCCAAAGCTGAGCAGAAAGACCATGGAAACCTTTTGATTTCACAGTACCTTTACTTGTAAAGCCATTGCCATCACGGTCAAGTGATGTTTCAGCATTTTGTGGTAAGTTCTCTGGCGCAAAACCAAACATCTTACGAGTATCTGTTGCACGTGTTGCCCAGTAGTAGCCACGCTCTGATGGATCTACTTCATATGGCATATCCATGTAAACATAATCAGGGTTTGATACTACAACATCGTAGCCTTTATCAGCCCACTCATAAGCTGATGCACCGCCGCCCCAGTACAGAACGTCCCAGAAGTTTACACGTACATTATCAGTACCAAATGCTTTTGAATCTTTTGAATACTTCAAGCCATCTTGCCATGCTTGGAAGTTTTCAATGCCCTTACCATTAACGACTTCACTGATTTTCTCAGCAAAATGACTTGGTAGGTGATCATAATCAGCCACAACACCTTCTGCGATCAATTTCTGACACATTGGTGATTTCTGGTACGGCTTATCTTGCTTAGATTGGTCAATAGAACCAGTCCAAGCCGTCTTATCGGCAGCATTAATGTCTTGGAAACCAGCGTTTAACTTAATGTTTTTCGCTTCATCACCACCAAAGTGCCATGTATTTAGCGGCATACCCGCTTCTTTATGCATAGCTTGAAGTTCAGAAATAACTTTATCTACAAACTTTACAGAAGAATCCATACATGGGTTGATGAAACTACGCTTATCGTAGAACTGTACGGTGGTTACATTTGACGTATCTTGTGGATCCATCAAACGGTATTCGTTCGCTTCATCCATCTTGCCTTCAGCAGCAAGACGTTTATAACGCGCTTCCATCGCAACCACGGCTGCACGTGCGTGTGCTGGCATATCGATTTCAGGGATCACTTCGATACCACGTGCTTTCGCGTATTTTAGAATATCTAAGTAGTCTTGCTTACTGTAGTAACCAGAGCCATCGGTATCTGACGTTGGGCCTGAACCTAATTGAGGTAACAGACATGTTGTTTCAGATAGATCATGACAACGCTTACTACCAATGTCAGTCAGTTCTGGTAAACCAGGAATCTCTACACGCCAACCTTCATCATCAGATAGGTGGAAGTGGAATTTGTTCATCTTGTACGCAGCCATTTGGTCTAACGTACGCAGAATAACGTCTTTTGAGTGGAAGTTACGACCCACATCAACCATCACGCCACGGTAATCAAAACGTGGAGCATCAGTAACTTCTAATGTAGGAATACTATTTTTAGCACCTGTGCTCATTAGAGAGATCAGTGACTGTACGCCATAGAATGCACCTTGGTCATCAAAACCAATAATAGTTGCACCTGTAGGAGTTACATCCAATGTGTAAGCGCCAGCGATTTGCTGATCTTTAGCAAATGAACCCGGTAGACGACTTACTTTTACTGGGTATTGACCTTTAGTATTAACACCCAGTACGTCAAGACGCTCATTCACCGCAGCCATCATGTCAGCTGGCAATGTGAAGTTAGCAATTTTAATGCCGTTTGCTAATGAAACAGTGTTGCCTGTTAGCTTGGTACTTAATGGCGTGGGAACAATGGTTGCAGCCACTTCTGTCGTAGCTAACACATTGATATCTTGGTTTTTATTAAAACGTGTTTCAGCGGTTGCAAGCACGTTATTATCGGCTTTAACACGCTTGAATTGGTCACCTTTAAGTGGCACCAAGTAATCACCTGGATCTGCTGAATCTGTACTCTTAATTGTTTGTGGCGCAGCATCACCTGATGTTACGTATGCACGAGGCATGTAGTCATTTTCGAAAAGTGTCCAGTATTCGCCAATGTAAGGAATAACAACCTTCTCACCTTCAGCAAAACCATCAAACTTGTCTGTTGGCTCTAATGTATGAAGGTCACCTGTTACGTGTGTAACTTTAAATTGGTCGTTTTGAACTTCAAGAATTTGGCGAATGCTGCTGAAATAAATTTTCCAGTCAGTCCCCGTTACTGCTGGGCCATTATTTTCCAGCGTTAAATTAATTAGATCACAAGATGCCCACTCTGCGCCTAGCGTCTTACACTGTAGGCCTTCTTCTGCACCGTGTTGAGTAACAATTTCATAAGTAACATCAAGGTTATTAGCTAAATTTTTAACAACCTTCTCATCATCATTTCCTTGAGTTGCACAACCAGTTACTGCTAGTGCAATGAAAGATGCTAACGCTGTAAGTTTAATAGTCATGAAATATTCCTTTCTCCCGATATCCCTTAAAATGAAGGGAAAATCTATATAGAGCCCAAAAGTTGGGTACTCAAAATGCCGATCTTGATATCTTACAATTAAAATATCAGGACCGGTCTAATTAAAAGTGTTGCGGTATTTCGTGTGTCGCCTAATTACTTAAGAATTTAAATAATTATGGAAGTTTTACTGCTGATAGATCTTCTGATGCTGGAATCTTTTTCATTTCGCCAGCAACGATTTCAGCTAGAGGGCCAAGGATAACTTGTAGGTTGTTTGAACCTAGTTTAACCACACCCATTGCACCTAGTGCTTTTAATGTTTTTTCATCAGCTAGGCTACTGTCTTTTAGTGTAAGACGTAGACGAGTGATACAAGCATCAATGTTTTCTAGGTTACCGTGACCACCAAGCGCTTTTAAGTATTGCTTAGCTAACTCACCAGTTTCAGTTGAACCTTTTACTGATGATTTGTCATCTGCTTCGTCATCTTCACGGCCTGGCGTTTTAAGATTAAACTTAATAATCGCAAAGCGGAAGATTCCATAGTAAATACCGAAGAATGCAATACCTTGAAGAATCAACATGTACCAGTTAACTGCTAATGGGTTACGTGCTGACAATACCATGTCGACAAGACCTGCAGAGAAACCGAAACCAGACATCCAGTGCATTGATGCTGCAATATATACAGAGATACCTGCTAATGCTGCGTGGATAACATAAAGTGGTGGTGCAAGGAACATGAATGCAAATTCTAGTGGCTCAGTAACACCAGTGAAGAATGATGCAAAACCAGCAGCAATTAATAATGAAGCTGTACGCTCTTTATTCTTAAGCTTCGCTGTGTGGTACATCGCTAATGCTGCACCAGGTAGACCAAACATCATTACTGGGTAAAAACCCGCTTGATACATACCAGTTACACCTGGAACACCTTGACCACTTAAGAAGTTAGGAATGTCGTTAATACCAGCAACATCAAACCAGAATACTGAGTTCAGTGCGTGGTGAAGACCAACAGGAATCAATAGACGGTTAAAGAATGCATAGATACCAGCACCTGCTGCACCCATACCTTGGATACTTTCACCAAAGCTAACAAGACCGTTGTAAACTAGTGGCCATACGAACAGTAATACTGCTGCGATAGCGATACCAGCAACGGATGTTAGAATTGGAATTAAACGCTTACCACTGAAGAATGATAATGTTTTATGCAATTCAACGTTAGAGTAACGGTTATAGATTTCTGCAGAAACGATACCAACCAAGATACCAACAAATTGGTTATTAATCTTAGCAAAAGCGGCTGGAACAGCACTTGCGTCGATACCTTGGATCATTGCAACTGATCCTGGTGATAGCAACGTAGTTACAACAGTGTAACCAACGAAACCAGCTAGTGCAGCTGCACCGTCTTTATCTTTTGACATGCCGTATGCAACACCAATTGCAAACAATACTGACATGTTATCGATAATTGAAGAGCCCGCTTTAATCAGGAACGCAGCAATTGCTGAGTTTGCACCCCAACCAGATGGATCAACCCAATAGCCAATACCCATTAAAATTGCCGCTGCAGGAAGTACTGCAACTGGCACCATTAGTGCTTTACCTACTTTTTGAAAATATCCAAGAATATTCACCCTTAGTTCCCCCTATGGTTTTCTTAGATGCGATAGTGATAGCTTTTTTTTGCCATCTCTTTTTTGTCCTTTGCAGTTTATGAATTTTATTTCGCTCCGCAAATTAAAACATCATCATTTGTGATCTTAATCACCGACCGAAGACAGAACTGAGTGATTTTGCTAGCTCGATCATAAAACTTATTTTATCATTCGAAACAAAGGCGCTATGCCGCTAAGATTTTTCCTGTTTTAACTATCTTCAACGAGGTGTCAACGTGAGACTAATCCCGCTTAATAACGCTAAAGATGTTGGTTTATGGTCTGCTCGCTACATTGCAGATCGCATTAATAAGTTCCAACCAACAGCTGAGCGTCCATTTGTGCTAGGTCTACCTACAGGTGGTACACCACTTCCGACATACCAGCGTTTGATTGAATTATACCAAGCTGGCGAAGTAAGCTTTAAAAACGTCGTGACATTCAACATGGATGAATATGTTGGTATGGCGGCTGATCACCCTGAATCATACCGTAACTTCATGTATAACAACTTCTTTAGCCATGTTGATATGCAAGAGCAAAACATCAACTTACTTGATGGTAATGCCGCAGATCACGAAGCTGAATGTCAACGTTACGAAGACAAAATCAAAACTTACGGCCGCATCAATTTATTCATGGGTGGCGTGGGTAACGACGGTCATATCGCATTCAACGAACCTGCATCATCACTCGCTTCTCGTACTCGTATCAAAACGCTTACGCACGAAACTCGTATTGCAAACTCTCGTTTCTTTGATGGTGATATCAACCAAGTTCCTAAATATTCATTAACTATTGGTGTAGGTACACTACTAGATTCTGAAGAAGTAATGATTCTGATCACAGGTCACAACAAGGCACAAGCACTTGAAGCCGCTGTTGAAGGTTGTGTAAACCACCTATGGACTGTATCTGCACTACAGCTTCACCCTAAATCAATGATCATTTGTGATGAGCCATCAACTCAAGAACTTAAAGTGAAAACAGTTAAGTACTTCCAAGAGTTAGAAGCTGAAAACCTGACACACATCTAATCTAGAACCGTGTCATTTTTAGGTACGAAATAACATTTATTGTTTATCGTCACCGAACATTGAATAAACGCCGCCACCCTGACGGCGTTTTACTTTCCTCATTGAAATTAAACACAAAAAAGAATAATTGTGACTATTAACAATACAGTTATGGTTTACAATTCGCTTGTTAGCGATATATCCCTTCTCTATAGCTCGTTTTTCGTATTTTAGTGACCAATGCCACAGCCCAAGCAAGCATCAACAACGATTTCTTTATTTTTACTCATAAGAAAGTATATTAGTGTGTTAATTAATGTATTGAAAAATGCAATACATCAAACAATTCGACACTAATAATCATCAAAATTAATTAAATCCGTGTCGAATAATAGGTAGCGCTTTGATAAAGACGATAACGATAATTCATCATCATAATCATCTTCAGGCGATAATTATTAACGCTAATTACGAGCAGAACTAAATTATGACAGGCGGACAAATTGGTAATGTTGATCTGGTCAAGCAGCTAAATAGTGCTGCGGTATACCGACTTATCGACTTGCAGGGCCCCATATCTCGCATTCAGGTCGCTGATATTAGTCACCTCGCGCCTGCAAGTGTCACTAAAATCACCCGTCAGTTACTGGAGCGTGGCTTAATAAAAGAAGTCGCTCAACAGGCTTCAACGGGAGGTAGAAGAGCTATCTCACTGACAACTGAATCAGTGAACTTTCACTCTATCGCTGTACGCATTGGCCGCAACAATATTGAAATAACCCTTTATGACCTCAGCGGTAAACATATTACTGGTGCGGCCTACCCATTTTTATATTCAGACCAAGATGTATTAGCCGCAGGCCTCATCAAATATATTCAAGAATTTATTGATAACAATCAGAATGTAATGAAAGAATTAGTGGCATTTGGCATTATTCTTCCAGGGCTTGTGAACCCAGAAACCGGCACAGTTACTTACATGCCAAATATTAACGTTCACGACTTTGAACTTGCACATATTCTACAAAAAACATTCAATATTATTACCTTTGTCGGTAATGATGTTAGAGGCTTAGCACTGGCAGAGCATTTCTTTGGTGCCAGCCGTGATTGTAAAGACTCCATCTTAGTTAGCATGCATAACGGTACAGGGGCTGGCATTATCGTTAATGGCCAAGTCTTCCTCGGCCAAAACCGTAATGTCGGTGAAATTGGTCACATTCAAATTGATCCTTTAGGTGATAAATGCCAATGCGGTAATTTTGGCTGCTTAGAAACGGTAGCTTCTGATCCTGCGGTCATTATGCATGTCAAAAACCTACTCAGCCAAGGCTACCCAAGTAGTTTACAAGACTTGGAAGAGGTCACTATGCCTGCCATTTGTGACGCGGCTAACAATGGTGATGAACTGGCCATTCAAGCATTACTGAAAGTCGGTCACCATCTTGGTAAAGCTTTAGCAATGACGATTAATTTATTCAACCCGCAAAAGATTATTCTGGCGGGTAATATTACTCAAGCTCAAGCTATTGTATTACCTGCAATACGTCGTTGTGTGGAAAACCAATCATTATCTGCTTTTAATCATGATTTGCCGATTGTCGCGTCAGAGTTATATAACCAACCGACCATAGGTGCTTTCTCTATGATTAAACGCGCCATGCTTAATGGTGTACTGCTACAACGCTTACTCGAAGATTAAGTCACCACGATCTCCATTCATAAGAGCGAATAACTATCGTTCTTATCAAACCACCATTACAAAAAAGGGGGATTAATCTCAAATGATTAATCCCCCTAATGCTATTATTGTTACCAATTATATTTCCGCACACTACTTGCAAGGATGTAGTCTAAAATATGGAGCTACTGTATATTAGCGCGGCTTTTCTAGCCGGTTTTATTGCCCTTCGTTGTAAATTACCCCCTTTAGTTGGCTTTTTAGTCGCTGGCTTTACGCTTAATAGTTTTGGTTTTCAACCGACACCAGCACTGACAACGTTAGCCGATCTTGGCGTGACATTATTGTTATTTACCATTGGCTTAAAACTTGACATAAAAACTTTACTTAACAAAGAAGTATGGGGCGGCGCAACCATACACAATCTATTATCTACCGCCTTGTTTACGCTATTTCTGTTAATGCTAAAACAATTAGGACTAACAATGTTTGCCGAAATGGCACTCAGTCAATTAGTACTGATTGGCTTTGCATTATCATTTTCTAGTACTGTTTTTGCCGTCAAACTGCTACAAGACAAAGGAGAATTAAACGCTAAATATGGTACCGTCGCGATTGGTATCCTGGTTATGCAGGATATTTTTGCAGTACTCTTTCTCACTATATCCAGCGGTAAAATCCCAGATATTACTGCACTTGGTTTGTTTGCCCTGCCTTTACTACGTCCATTGTTATATCGCATCCTCGATAAAGCTGGACACGGTGAAATATTAGTCTTGTATGCGGTTATACTTGCACTGGTTGCAGGTGCAGGTTTATTTGAAATTGTCGGGATGAAACCAGACTTAGGTGCCTTGATATTAGGCATGCTAATGGCTGGTCATCCTAAAGCATCAGAGATGGCTAAATCATTGTTTAATTTTAAAGAACTCCTCTTGGTATGCTTCTTTTTAAACATTGGTCTCGCAGAATCCCCTACCGTCAATGGTATGTTAATGGCACTGGTACTAATGCTGCTATTACCACTAAAAGGCATTCTTTATTACGCCGTATTCCATTTATGTCGCTATCGTGTACGAACCTCAATGTTAGCCACGTTAACCTTATTTAATTACAGTGAATTTGGCCTTATTGTGGGTGGTGTCGCCTATAAAATGGGGTTATTACCGGGTACATTTTTAGTGGCCATGGCTATCGCCGTCTCCTTATCATTTCTACTCGCTGCACCACTGAACAGTATGAGTCATAAACTCTATACTGAAGCGGCTAAGCGACTAAAAGAATTTGATCCTGATCGATTAAATTGTAATGACAAACTGATTGATTTAGGAAATGCCAGTATTCTTATTCTAGGCATGGGACGTATCGGTTCAGGCGCCTATGACGAGTTAGAAAGTCGGTATGGTCAACAGATTATTGGGGTTGAGACTCGTCAAGAATCAGTAGAGTTACATCGCCAGCAACAGCGTAATGTCATTCATGGTGATGCCACCGACCCTGATTTTTGGGAACGGGTTATCAAAAATCATCACATTGAGCTTATTTTATTAGCGATGCCAAATGGCACAGCCAACATTTACGCTTTAGATCAGCTTAAAAGCCGCCATTTCCAAGGAAAAATAGCTGCTATAGCTAAATACAGTGATGAAGAGACCCAATTACATCAGCAAGGTATTGATGCAGCCTTTAATATTTACAGCGAAGCAGGTAGCGGTTTTGCGCGTGATGTCTGTGACCACCTTCAACCTCAGATATCCCCTCTCAAAACGTCCTAAGTTGCGCTTCAAAAGTTAGATATTTCGCAATGAAAAATAAACAATGGCGCCACCATTGTTTATTTTTTTAATTAAAAAACTACCGTTAAATAGATAATATTCAGAAAAAACCATTTTAAATAGATAATATTCACCACCAGCGCTTTAATTAAATATAATTACAATAATTGGTTGTAATTTATTAACGAATACGTGATTTTAACAATCAACGAGAAAAGAGATGTGGCATCAACATCAATTATCATAATGATAACTTATTAGCTACATGATACATTTCCATTAATTATGGATAATAAAAATAAAACGTTTGGAGTAGTATTATTATGTGTTCAGTATTCGGTATCCTTGACATCAAGAGCGACTCATCAGTACTTCGTACAACAGCTCTTGAGCTATCAAAAAAAATGCGCCACCGCGGCCCTGATTGGTCAGGTATTTATGCCTCAGACAATGCTATTCTAGTTCATGAGCGTTTAGCAATCGTTGACCTTAATAGTGGCGAACAACCGCTGTACAACACAGATAAAAGTCATGTACTTGCAGTAAATGGTGAAATCTATAACCATAAAGAACTACGTGCTGAATTTGCACCTGATTACCCTTTCCAAACAGAATCTGATTGTGAAATTATTTTAGCGCTTTATAAAGAAAAAGGCCCAGAGCTGTTAGATTACCTCAACGGTATCTTTGCCTTTATTCTTTATGATGAGCAAGAAGATGCTTACCTTATTGGCCGTGACCACATTGGTATCATTCCACTTTATCAAGGCTATGATGAGCATGGTAACTTCTATGTTGCATCAGAAATGAAAGCACTAGTCCCTGTGTGTAAAACAATCAGTGAATTTCCTCCAGGTACTTACCTTTGGAGTAAAAAAGGCGAACCTGTTCGTTACTACAAACGTGACTGGATGGAATTTGATGCCGTTAAAGACGCTAAAACAGATAAAGTAGCATTAACCGATGCGCTTGAAAGTGCCGTTAAACGCCAATTAATGACAGATGTACCTTATGGGGTATTACTGTCAGGTGGTTTAGATTCATCCGTTATTTCTGCTATCACGAAAAAATTTGCAGCTAAACGTATTGAAGATGATGAGCAGTCACAAGCATGGTGGCCAACACTGCACTCCTTTGCTATCGGCCTTGAAGGTGCTCCCGATTTAAAAGCAGCGAAAATTGTAGCAGATGCAATTGGTACGGTTCACCATGAATTAACCTATACCGTTCAAGAAGGGTTAGATGCTATTCGTGATGTGATTTACCACATTGAAACCTATGATGTCACCACGATTCGTGCATCAACCCCTATGTATTTGATGTCACGTAAGATCCGTGCAATGGGTATTAAAATGGTACTTTCAGGAGAAGGTGCTGATGAAATCTTTGGTGGCTATTTATATTTCCATAAAGCGCCTAACGCAAAAGAATTTCATGAAGAGACAGTGCGTAAATTGTTAGCGCTTAATATGTTTGACTGTGCACGCGCGAACAAATCAATGGCGGCATGGGGCATCGAAGCACGAGTACCGTTCTTGGATAAAGAATTCCTTGATGTTGCAATGCGCATTAACCCTCAAGATAAAATGTGTGGCAACGGCAAAATGGAAAAACACATTGTTCGCGAGTGTTTTGAACACTACCTTCCAGAGTCTGTTGCATGGCGCCAAAAAGAGCAGTTTTCAGACGGTGTCGGCTATGGCTGGATTGATAGCCTTAAAGAAGTCGCGGCAGCTAAAGTCACCGATCAGCAATTAGCTACTGCTGCGTTCCGTTTCCCGTATAACACGCCAACAACAAAAGAAGGTTATGTTTACCGTGAAATTTTTGAAGAACTATTCCCATTAGAAAGCGCAGCTAAATGTGTTCCTGGTGGTCCATCTATTGCTTGTTCTAGTGCCAAAGCAATTGAGTGGGATGAGAGCTTTAAAAATGCCGCCGATCCATCAGGTCGTGCGATTGCCGCGGTTCATAACCAAGCTTACAAAAAATAAATAAATTTACCGCATAAAAAAACCGCCATCAAAAATGGCGGTTTTTTTTAATTAATAACAATGTGTTATTAACGTTCCCAATAAGCTTCTTCTAGGCTATCTTCACGCTCAGGTAAGCCACGAGAAAGACGAGGTGAATACTGGGCTAATACTTCATAACTTACACGGTTTGCGTACAAACAAACTTGTGAAAATGATGAGTAAGTTAGGAAAGAATACTGGTGCTTACTTGAATTTGGCACGTTTTCTTTATGGTAACGGTTAGCAGACATATCATGTAATAACGCAGATAATGCACCATCACCAGCACCGTTAGTATTTTTAATACGCTCTGGGCCACCCATATATGGAGCGATATGTGAATAAACCTTAGTTGGGTTTTCACACGTTGCTTTAATCATTGGACGACTAAATTCGTAACGGTTAAATTCAGCAATATCACCTGGTAATAGTGGCAACGCAGTTTCACGTTTTGCTGACTCTTCAGTATAACCCGCAGTGTATAACCCAACAGGGCCCGCAGTACATAGTACAAGATCAACCCACTCAAGAGTTTTATCTGCTGCAACAAGAGGATCTGACTCGCCAGTTAATGCTTCGCCTTCGTCTTCGTTCATTGCAACCACAGTAACATGATCACGTAAGAAATCACGCCACCACTGTGGATCATCTTGAATAACGAATTTAGTACCCAATGTTAATACAACAGGCACATCATATTTTTTCGCGTACTCAATTGCTTGCATTGTTGCAGCTGGCATTGGGTCGCCTGGCTTACAACGAACAAGATAAGCGGTCAGTACTAAAGCTGATGCGTTTTCAAATACGCACTCAGGAATACTATCAGGCTTCAGTTGGTTCATTCGACCTTCGTTAATTGCGAAGGTACGCTCACCATCTTTAGAAATCAGCGCAAAACAACGGCCAATAGGACCATCTACAGGTTGTAAATAGTTCATATCCATACGGCTTGAGGTATTACAAAGATAACGGTACGCATAGCTACCAATTTCAATGTCTTTACTCATCACGCCTAATAATACAGATTTATCATCGGCTAATACTGAATAGTTATGTAAAGTATTACCGATTGTGCCGCCAGCAAACTCATGAGTCACAAGATTATTTTCTTTTAGCTCATGGTAAAGCGCTTCAGCTTTTTCATCAGTAATAACTAATGAATGCCCTTTACTTAGCTCATAACGTTCCAGAAACTCATCATCAACGTAGGCTTCAATATCAACCAATGTTTGATCGATACCCACAACATGAGTACGTGTTAAACGCTTCTCTATCTTCGTTTGACTTAGAAGTGGATCGCGAGCATGTACGGGAAAATAATGCTTAGATTTTCGTTGGCCTGGAAATTTCATGTCAATGGGCTGTCAAGTTGTAAATTTTGCGAATTCTATCACAGAATTTGGTACATAAAAGCAAAAGCTATCATAGGTTTTGCGAATAATAGCCATAAACAATAACGCAAACGTTATCGTCAAGGGAATAATTTTCCTGTCGCTATCGGCATTACCATCCTTGTGTATGCTGCTTAACCAAGCTTTCCATCATTGCTATATGAGCAGAATCATCATTTAAGCATGGGATCAAATTAAACTCTTTGCCACCTGCCTCAATAAATACCTCTTTACATTGTTCAGCAATCTCTTCTAAGGTTTCTAAGCAATCAACCGAAAAAGCCGGGCACATTACATCCAACCGTTTTATGCCTTTTTCTGCTAACGAGCGAATCGTCGCTTCAGTATACGGTTTTAACCATTCTTCACGCCCAAAAATAGATTGATAACTCATGCTCATTTTTTCTCGCGCCATATCAAGCGACTGAGCAAGTAACACGGTTGTTTGATGACAATGATCTGGATAGGGATCGCCATTATCTGCATAACGTTGGGGAATGCCATGATAAGAACATAATAAATAATCTGGTTGTCCTTTCTCTGCCCAAACTTTTTCAACAGATTGAGCTAACGCAGCAATATAATCAGGGTGATCATAATAATGGTTCACAAACCGTAATTCGGGTAATTCAGGCACTGTTTTCAACTCTTTAGCAATACGATCAAAAACCGCAGCTGTTGTCGTCGCTGAATATTGAGGGTATAGCGGCAATACAAGTATTTGTTTGCACCCTTGTTGCTTTAATTGCTGCAAGCCTGATTGAATACTCGGCTCACCATAAGTCATTCCTAATGCAACAGGAACATTAAGCTTTTGTTGTAGGGCTTGTTGCTGACGACGAGAATACACCATTAACGGTGATCCATCATCCATCCATACTGATTGATATAATTTAGCCACTTTAGGTGAACGTATTGGTAAAATAATGCCATGCAAAATAGGACACCATAACCAACGCGTCATATCCACGACTCGCTTATCATGCAAAAATTCAGCTAAAAACTGTTTCACGCCAGCAGTTGTTGGTGCATCAGGAGTACCAAGATTAACCAGTAATACCCCATAGTTATTATTTATTGTCATCGGTATTTATCCTTTATCTTTACTCTATTTATTCCCGTCGCTAAAAATACGTTATTCCCAGCCTCAAACGAATACATTTCAGCAACAAAAAATACTCAATCTTGTTATAACATCTTATAACACCCGTATATTAAAACCAAAAAAAACGAGCATTACCAATTGGTAAGCCCGTTTATTTACATCGTTATTAGCTATTATAAATATTAGCTAATCAACAATGTTATTTATGCTAGTGCTTTCTCAAGCTGTGCGCTTACTTCAGCAACAGGTAAAGTACCATCGAATTTAAGGTACTTAGTGTTACCAGCCGCTGCTTCTTTACCGTAGTACTCGATAAGTGGTGCAGTTTGGTTATGGTATACCGTTAGACGTGCACGAACAGTTTCTTCTTTATCATCTTCACGGATAACAAGATCTTCACCTGTTACGTCATCTTTACCTTCAACCTTTGGTGGGTTGTAAACAGCATGGTAAGTACGACCTGAAGCAAGGTGAGCACGACGACCCGCCATACGCTCAACAATCACATCATCAGCAACATCAAATTCAATAACGTAATCTACAACAACGCCATTTTCTTTAAGACCATCAGCTTGAGGAATTGTGCGAGGGAAACCATCAAGTAGGAAACCTTTTGCACAATCTTCTGCAGTGATACGCTCTTTAACAAGACCAAGGATGATATCGTCAGATACAAGTTGACCTGCATCGATCACTGATTTTGCTTGCTTACCTAGTTCAGTGCCCGCTTTGATTGCTGCACGTAACATATCACCAGTAGAAATTTGAGGAATACCAAATTTTTCCATGATGAATTGAGCTTGAGTACCTTTACCTGCACCTGGAGCACCCAGAAGGATAATGCGCATTGTGTTCCCCTTTAAAATAGAGTGGAGATTTGCAAAAAACTGAAAATACACTGATTAGCGCTCAGTCGCAAGCTTGGTACTGTGACCAAGCTGCGATTGAATGATTTATCAGAATAGTCTGTGATTTTGATTGGTTAATTGATTATTTAACCAACAATTTGTTTACGGCAGCTAAGAACTGTGAAGGATCGTCCATTGTGCCACGCTCAGCAAGCATTGCTTCACCAAACAAGAACTCAACCCAACGGCCAAAGACTTCTTCGTCAGCTTCATCCGCCATTTGCTTCACTAAGCTATGCTCTGGATTTAACTCAAAGATGTACTGCACTTCTGGTGCTTCATGACCTGCTGCTGCAAGCAATTTCGCCATTTGCGTGCCCATTTCATTTTCATCTGTCACCATTACCGCTGGCGTATCATGCAGTTTAAATGTTGGACGTACTTCTTTAACCCGCTCACCAAGGTATGTTTTGGTACGCTCAGTTACTGATGTGAATTCTTTTTCTGTTTCTTTTTGCTTTTCTTTTTCTTCTGCATTATCAAATGAAGATAGATCAAGATCAGATTTTGTGATCGCTTGGAATTTCTTACCTTCAAACTCAGGTAAGTGACCCATTAGGTATTCATCAATACGATCGTACATCAAAATAACTTCTAAGCCTTTCGCACGGAACTGCTCAAGGTGTGGGCTGTGTTTCGCCGCATTGAAGTTATCTGCAGTTAAGTAATAAATTTTATCCTGACCGTCTTTCATGCGGCCAAGATAATCAGCTAATGAAACCGTCTGCTCTGCTGTATCATTCTCTGTTGATGAGAAACGTAACAACGTTGCAATCTTATCGCGGTTGCTAAAATCTTCAGCTAAGCCTTCTTTTAGCACCTGACCAAATTCTTTCCAGAATGACTGGTATTGCTCTGGCTCATTTTTCGCCATGCGCTCAAGCATTTGTAACACACGTTTAGTACACGCTTTACGTAGTGCTTGAGTTACTTTGTTGTCTTGTAAAATTTCACGAGATACGTTTAGAGGTAAATCATTTGAATCAATTAAGCCGCGCACAAAACGTAAGTACGTTGGCATGAACTGCTGAGCATCATCCATAACGAACACACGTTGCACATACAATTTAAGACCATGTTGGCCATCGCGGTTATTAAGATCCCACGGTGCTTTTGATGGAATGTATAATAAGCTAGTGTAATCTTGCTTACCTTCAACACGGTTATGGCTCCATGCTAATGGCTCGGCATAATCATGAGCGACGTGGTTGTAAAACTCTTTGTACTCTTCATCGCTGATATCAGACTTATTACGCGTCCACAGCGCCTGCGCTTTGTTAATTTGATCCCATTTTGTTCCAGTAACCTTGCCTTCTTCATCTTGTTCTTCTGTTTGAATAAAGACAGGAATACCAATGTGATCAGAATATTTACCAACGATCTCACGTAAGCGGTGCTCTTCTAAGAACTCTTGTTCATCAGCACGCAAATGTAAAATGATATCAGTACCACGGGTCGTTTTAGTGATGGTTTCAATGCTGTAATCACCTTCACCTGCTGATGTCCAGCTTACGCCTTCTTCGGCATTAACTTCAGCACTACGAGTATTGACTGTAACATTATCAGCAACAATAAATGCTGAATAGAAACCAACACCAAACTGACCAATCAGTTGTGAATCTTTGGTTTCATCTTCATTTAGTTGAGCAAAAAATTCTTTAGTACCTGATTTAGCAATAGTCCCTAAATGCTCAATCGCTTGTTCACGCGTCATACCAATACCATTATCACTAATGGTTAATGTACCCGCATCTTTGTTAACTGATAGCTTTACACATAAATCAGCATCGTTACCGTAAAGCGCTGTTTGAGACAAGGCCTTAAAACGTAATTTATCAGCAGCATCAGATGCATTGGAAATCAATTCACGTAAAAAAATCTCTTTATTAGAGTAAAGAGAATGAATCATTAAATGCAGTAGTTGTTTTACTTCCGACTGGAAGCCACGTGTTTCCTTTTGATTATCAACTGTTTGCTCGCTCATTTCGACTCCAAAAAATTTATGAGTAGTATATAAAGATAAATATGGTCAAACTGTATGATTTCAACCTAAAATAACATGTTTTTTATTTTTATATTTTTTGAGTAACGGTTTTATATTTTTAGATTCAGATAGTATTCAGAAAAAACATATAAAATACTATTTATATAAAACCCTTGGCAAGGCTAAACCAATGACGGCAAATGCAACTAAGTATTTGATTGGAAATCGTTTTATTTTCGATCCTAATGATAACAGCTTAATAGATAAATGTGATAATAATGAATTAACTCGACTTGGTAGCAATGAAAGTCGAGCTTTAAGTTTGCTCATTGAAGATCCTAGCCTAATTATTACTCGCCAACGAATTCATGATTATGTATGGCGTGAACAAGGGTTTGAAGTCGATGATTCGAGCCTAACGCAAGCGATTTCGACCTTGCGTAAGGCATTAAAAGACTCAACAAAATCACCTGAATTTGTAAAAACAGTGCCTAAACGTGGCTATCAAATGATTGCTTCTGTGGAGGGTTACGTCTGTCAAAAACAGTTATTAGAACCCGAAACAAAGACTGATGAACCAGCGGTACTTTCTACACCACCAGAATTTGAACCGATACTTTCTTCACCACGTAAAGAAGCGTATAGCTATACACCTACAACTGCACATTATCCTCAAGATAAAGTATCAGAGGAAAATAAGTCGACATTGATCTCGTGGAAAGGTTGGTTAGCATTAGCGATTGCGTTTGTATTGCCAATTATTGTTAACCTCAGCATGCCACCAAAATCTGTTGCTTTTACACCTTTATTTGATGTTGATGGGGTAACTATTTATGCGTCTAAAAATAACACTGAAATCAAACAGTGGCAGGATTTAATCCGAACTTGTGTAAACAGTTACATTCAATATCACAATAATCCAGAGATGAAACCGTCGGAAGTTATTGTGACTGGCGGTCAAAATAACCAATTGTATTTAAACTATTTGCATAGTAGTAAGCAGCCTGCAGAAAATGTCACACTGCGTTTACTCACGAGCGGTAAGGATAACTCAAATTTATGTCGCTAACGGCCTCTAACCAAATAACCCGTCTTTTACACAAATACTGGCCTTTTTTGATTTTAATTAGCTCAATTACTCTGTGTTCATGGATTTATTATTCAACAGACTACAAGCAACAACAGTTGTTGATGTCGCGTGAATGGCAAAGCACGACGATTAGTCAAATAGAATCATTACCACAATCGTCACTGCAAGAATTACGCAAAGTAAAACAAAGCAGTAATATGGTATTTTTACCTAACCATACTTATTCTCGAATCACGATTCTTGAGTTACACAGTGATGAACCACAACCCCTAACGATCCATATTTCAGAGTCAGGTCGATGGGATGTCAGTGGCGGCTATTTATTAACAGAACCATTAGAATTTAAAGATATCACATCAGGTTCAAACCATGATTTTGATAGTAAACAGCTAAATATTATTAGAGATATCTTTAGGATGAATGCTCAAGAAAGTCGGCGCATTGACACTATCAACGAGCATACCTTATTACTGACTAGTCTCACTCATGGCTCTAAGGTGTTGTATTCAACAAAATAATCCCTTAACGCTTAAGACTATATAAATAGCAGTAAATAAAAAACCGCGCTCAAAGAACGCGGTTTTTTTATTGCAATAATAACCATGGCTACAATCGCTGCCGTCCAGCAAGAGAGTGCGATAGCGTGGTGCCATCAACCAATTCTAACTCGCCACCAACGGGTACACCGTGAGCAATTCGGCTCGCAGGTACATTATATTCATGACAAAGTTCAGCAATATAATGGGCAGTTGCCTCGCCTTCAACCGTTGGGTTGGTAGCTAAAATTAATTCATTAATTGCTTCTTTTTGTAAACGAAACTCTAGCGTATCAAGACCAATATCAGCAGGACCAATACCATCAAGTGGTGATAAATGGCCCATTAATACAAAATAACGTCCTGAAAATTGACCGGTTGCTTCTACTGCTACAATATCTGCAGGGCTTTCGACCACACAAATAATACCGTTCTCTTTACGCCGAGGGTTATCACAAATTGCACAAACATCATCTTCGGTAAACGTACGACAATCACGACAATGACCAATCTCAGTCATGGCTTGATTTAACGCATCAGCGAGTTGTAAGCCACCTTGACGATTTCGTTGTAGCAAATTAAAAGCCATCCGTTGTGCTGACTTAGGGCCAACCCCAGGCAAACAACGTAAGGCTTCCATCAAATGCTCCAGTAAATGACTGGTTCGCATTGATTAAAACGGTAGCTTAAAGCCAGCAGGTAAATTCATACCGCCGGTAACACCTGCCATTTTTTCTTTTTGTGTTTCTTCGATACGACGTGCTGCATCATTGAATGCCGCAGCAATCAAATCTTCAAGCATGTCTTTATCATCTTCCATTAGACTTTCATCAATTTCAACACGACGAACGCTGTGGCTGCCTGTGATAGTTACTTTAACAAGGCCAGCACCAGATTCACCAGTAACTTCCATGTTAGCAACTTCTTCTTGCATCTTTTGCATGCGCTCTTGCATTTGCTGCGCTTGCTTCATCATGTTGCCCATACCGCCTTTACCAAACATATCTCTTCTCTCTCTATCGGGTCTGGTTAAAAATTTTAAACAGGTCTAATACTTTCTTCATCCAGTTGTGCAGCAAAACGCTGACAAATGAAATTAACATTAGGATCGTTAGCTAAACTGTCTCGCGCTTGTAGCAATTTTTGTTGGTACAAACTTTCGCGTAATTCAAGCGGTGTCTGACCTTGCTCGCCTAAAACAATCGACAATTGTACAGGTGCTTGTAACACCTCACTCAAGGCACTGTTTAATTGTGCCGTCGCTCGATCTGCTTGCAAATGTTTCTGAGCCGAACGTAAATACAATGTAATGTGATCATCCACACGTTCAAAAGCCGAATTCAATGCTAATTGCTGAATTAATTTTGGCACATCAAGCTGAGTGACTAACTGTGACCAACTATCCTGATTTGCAGCTTCATTGACAAGTAATTTCGCCATCTCAGGCGTTTTTTCATGTTCTAAAGCGCGCTTCAATACTCGTGGGGTTAACTCAGGCTTAACATCGGCCTCTAACGCTGGCTTTGCCATCGGTTTCCAACGATATTCATCGTCTTCAGTCGCATTATTCGCCACTGTCGACGCCGGCATCGCATGGGATTTCATTGTTGGCATCGAGGTTTGCTTACTCGCAATCCGATCCATCACTGAAGTTGCGACTTTTTTAGCTGGCGTCGTTAGATCCTTTTTTGGCGACGTGCTCGTTGTTTGTCCGTCTTGGCCACGTTTGGTCTGACTACGTAATTGATTACGCGCGGCTAATAACCCTGATGCTGCCGATGGTCGAACAGGCGCAGCATCTATTGGTGGTTGCGTCACCGGTTGTGGTGGCTGTGGCACTGATGATTGTTCCTGTGGCGCAGGCGCAACAATAGCGTCAGGCATTGGTGCTGGAGCCATCGGTGCTGCCGACTGAGGTGAGACAACAGGTGCTACCGTTGATTGAATATTATTCGTTGCCGGTGTTTGCATTTGTGCTTTTAATGCTTGTACTCGCGAGACACCGCTGGTCGCGGGTGCCACTAACGGTGCAGGCTGACTACTCGGCACCACAATCGCCTGAGGCGTAATACTGCCACCACTAACAGGACGGAAAGCAAGCATACGCAATAACACCATTTCTAAGCCAGTACGGCCATCGGGTGCAAACGACAGATCTTGACGCCCTTGTAAGCAAATTTGATAACACAATTGTACATCTTGTGGTGTCATCAATTGGCTCAATAAATTAATTCGCTCAGCATCAGGTAAGCTATCATCTAAACTTGCTGGTAATGCTTGGAACATTGCCACTCGGTGCAATTGTGCCGATAATTCACGTAATAAACTATCCCACTCAATACCGATCGAGGCTAACTGCTGCAAACTTGCCATTGCAGTATTAGCATCAGCTGTTGCCACCGCTTCAAGTAATGACAACGCTTGATCGGTATCTAATGTACCTAGCATTGTCGCAACAGTTTCAGCACTAACATTGCCATTACCCAATGCAATCGCTTGGTCTGTTAAACTTAATGCATCACGCATACTGCCTTCAGCTGCACGAGCTAGCAATGCTAATGCACGCGCTTCATACTCGACTTTCTCTTCCGTTAGGACTTTATCGAGTTGGGCATGGATTTGTTGGTGATCAAGATGTTTTAAATGAAACTGTAAGCAACGCGATAAAATCGTTACTGGTAATTTTTGCGGATCAGTCGTCGCCAGAATGAATTTCACATATTCTGGTGGCTCTTCTAATGTTTTCAATAATGCATTAAAACTATGACGTGAAAGCATGTGCACTTCGTCAATCAGATAAACTTTAAAGCGACCACGTGCAGGTTTATACTGCACGTTATCCAACAATTCACGTGTATCTTCAACTTTAGTGCGTGATGCAGCATCAATTTCTAGCAGATCAACAAACCGTCCTTCATCAATTTCACGACAGGTTGTACATTTACCACAAGGCGTAGCTGTGATGCCTTGCTCACAATTTAACCCTTTAGCAAAAATACGTGCAATCGTCGTTTTACCTACTCCACGCGTACCACTAAAAAGATAAGCATGGTGAAGCCGATTTTGCTCTAAGGCATTACCTAGTGCAGTTAATACGTGTGATTGTCCAACCACATCTGCAAACTGGTAGGGACGCCATTTTCGGGCCAGAACCTGATAACTCATTTATAAATAACCTTAATCAATCTGGACTGCATCTGGTGTAACGAAACTCGCCACTCTTTCTTTTATTCTCGCCATCATAGCTATAATGATAGTAACCGATATCGATCATTATAAAACAAAGAAAATAAACGAAATAGTAATGAGGTATGTAAAACATTGAAATCAGCATCAATGCTAGCATAGTGCTGTTTAGTGAGCGAGAGGGCGCTAGAGTAAGCGCCCAATGATTAGCCAACTATCACCTTAATAGGAAATATGCTTAAGCTATAGCGTATTAATTAGTGACCAGGAAAATCACAAATAGAGTAAACGTCAAGACCCAAGCCTTGTAGACGCGCTTCACCACCGATATCAGGTAAGTTGATAACAAATGCCGCATCCTTAACATCACCGCCTAAACGGCGTACTAAGTTAGTGGTTGCTTCAATTGTGCCGCCAGTCGCCAATAAATCATCAACAAGTAGCACTTTGTCACCCGCAACAATCGCATCTTTATGAATTTCTAGCGTGTCTTTGCCATACTCAAGTTCATAACTTTCAGCGATCACTTCACGCGGTAATTTACCCGGCTTACGTACCGGTACAAATGCAACCCCAAGTGCTAGAGCTAAAGGTGCACCAAATAAGAAACCACGAGCTTCTGTACCAATAATCTTAGTGATGCCTTGATCTTGATACTTTTCAGCTAAAATCGCAATCGTAGCGCGATACGCTTCAGGTACTTCCATTAGGCTTGTTACGTCACGAAAAAGAATACCTGGCTTAGGATAATCTTGAATTGATTTAATGCTATTGGTAATTAAATTTAATGTTTCTTGATTCATCATTCTTTCCGTACTTACTCTGACGGCAAACAGAGTAATCTTAAGTTAAAGCCTGCTAGTTGCAGACAAAGCATAAAAATAGAGCCGTTAATAACAGCCGTATTTTTATGTGACAATCGAGCATTTTATGAGTTTTCGTCGAGTTCGGCAACTGACACAGAATCAGGTTGAATATCAACAATGGGTAAGCGATTAAAACAGTACAATAAAACCACACATCCCGTCAGTAACATCCCCTTATGCCACCATAATGGCACCATAATAATAGAGAAAGTAAAACTGAGCACGATCATGATCAATCCCCGCCGTTTCACAACCGATGTCACGGCTCCATGCTGATGCCAATTAACTAAAATAGGTCCCAGTTGTGGGTGTTGATGAAGCCAATGATTTAACTTAGGCGAGCCCCGCATAAAACATGCGCTAGCTAACAATAAAAACGGCGTTGTAGGTAATAAGGGTAAAAAAATCCCCATGACACCTAAGACGACGGCAATCCAGCCAATAGCGACTAAAATATAGCGTACCACTCGACTATTCACCTTTTTTCCTTCGTTCAAGCTTTTATTACCTCAATCAACCTATTAAACAACCCTAATATTTTTCCTATTAGGTAATTTACTGCGTGTAACGATAATTAGTTTTAATTGTTAATATACCGCATCATTCATTAGTAAGCGTTATATCTCGCAGTAAATTAAACAATATTTATTAAATTCGTTTAAAGAATTGATTCAAATCACAACAGTATATTGAATCTCGATTAGACTAATAAACATAGAGATACTGCATTAGATACTTATTTAATCGCAGTATAACAACACCCAATCAAAGCATAGCTAATATTATTAATCACTAGCTTTCCTATTGAATATCATCACTATGGCTATCACCGATATGAATTATAAAAATTTTCAGTATCCGTTAGAAACTGAATACTCATCGCTAGCAGAAAAATTAAAAAATGAAATGCTAATCAATCATTTAAATAATAATGCCGACACAATAGATAATACCGATCTCAATGATCTTATCGTAATGGCTAAATCGTCCTTTATTCCTAATCTTTTTGATATGGCAATACGATTAGAAAAAGTAGATGCTGCAGTATGCTCATTTAAATTAGGAATGTATGGCTTATGTGCTGATTGTGAAGAAGAGATTGAATACAGCGATCTCGAACAAGATCCAGCCCAGCCTCGATGCAAATCATGCCGTGAACATAGTCGCTATCATCACGATTAACTATCACTAAAAGTCATATTGTTATTACGAATAAGTAAAAGGCAACATAAGCTGCCTTTTACTTTTAAATCACAAAATCATTACATCACTACACTGTAATTTCTGCGTAACGACTAATTAAAATCTTTTTCGGCCATCCAAATTTTAAACGCTTTTTTATCTTCTTTAGACGCTTTGGTGTACCACATCTTAAGCTGTATTAATGCATCGCCTGTGATTTCAACTTTCCCCGTTTCATTATCAACATTCACTGAAACTTGTTGTAAATCAACAGCATTACCCTGCTCAATCACAATACCATTATCGCGATTATAAGCAGCAATAACCGCTTCAATATCACTGTATGCGGCAAAACCATCACCTTGCAACTCAACCCCAACCAATGGCTTTGTTACACCATTTTCAAGGGCTAATTGCCATGTTGCACCACGTTCAAAAAAAGCTTTTGCTTGTGATTCAGTTGTTAGTCGAGGCAATGTTATCTCAGCATTCCTATCAACTAAATCAATATCAAACAAATACGGACGAGTGGTATAAATAGTTGTCTTTGAACCACGCTTAACCTCACCATCAAAACGTACCACAATTTGATGCTTACCGTCGGTTAATTCAACGCTCTCAACCTCACTCCAGCCTTGACCTTTCACTTCTTTACCATCAACGGCTAATAACTTCACTTTATCCGCCACCGTCAATGTTGCAGCTTGTGCCGTTACTGAAAACAATGCCATTAATAGCCATAGATTTTTTTTCATGTATTAATCCTTAATATTTTTATTGGCTGATTATTGTTATCACTACTATCTGTTGTCAGCGCGATAACAATAACCACCCTCTGCTTAACAAAACAAAAAGTAGCAAAAAGCCGCCAAGGAGGCGGCTTCATCTATCATTACATCGCAGCCAAATTAGAATTTAACTTCTAGACCAACAACGTAACCGAAATCTTCTAGCTCATCTTTCTTATCGTCAGAGTAACCTAGTTCAAGGTATGCACGTACATTGCTGTGCAATTGTTGAGTTACGTTTGCGTACACATTGTTGATTACGTTACCGTTATCAACTTTATCTTCGCCACGAACATAGCCAAGTGCCAATGTTGTTTTATCGATAGTGTAAGAACCGTTGATTTCGTATAGATCAATATTCTTATTTGTTACTTTAGTATCAGCGGCTTGGTACTTAACTTGACCAAAAGATGCTGCTAGGTTAATTGCACCCATTGCGTATTCAGCTTCAAGGTTGTAACCACTGATATCTTCACCCGCTTTACCTGGGATGATGATTGGTGTGCCATTATCATTACCAAGAGTGAAACCTTCTGCACTGATGCGTTTACCGTCGTAACCATATACACGAACATCTAGACCGCCAGTACGGAAGCCAACGCGACCATCGGTAATTGTAGTGCTGTGGTCAGTATCCATTTCATGAGAAACCGCAGTATAGAAAGTACCGTTGTCGTAAACGTACTTAGCAACACGGTCGCCTTCAGTTTGTGCAAAGTCAATTTGGCCAGCACCTAACTCGTAGTCTTTACCGATACCTGAATCATCCGAAACTAGAAGTTGACGACCAATAGTTATTGTTCCGAATTCACCAGAGAAACCAGTCCATAGCTCGTAGTTCTGTAGATCGCGGCTTTCGTATTTAAACGCAGTACCAGAAACAACATTCAGATTGTCAGAAACAGCAACTGTTGCATGAAGAACTAAATCACCATCATCAATACGAATAGTTGAATCAGCATTCTTTTCAAAACCATCGAAAAGTTGTACTTCAGCTGCGCCAGAAAGATCAACTTTAACGCCATTTGCATCGTAAAGGTTGATGCCAGCATTCGCAGAACCAGCTGCAGTTAGAACTGCTAGCGCTAATAGAGTTTTTTTCATGATATGTCCACTGCCTTTCTTATTGTTGTAAATCTCAGTCCTGAGATTCCCTGTCCTTATATTCCCCTGTCATGAGTTCTATTTTTAAAACAAAACACTAAAACACAAGAGAAGTAATTTATGGCTCACATCCTGACAGAAGTTCAATATTTTTGTCAAATAATCTAAATTAAATATAAAAAAACATAAAACACATCACAAAAACAAATAGTTACGGAAAATAGATTCGATATTAATCACAAAAAAATAGGTAAAAAAATGCAATTAACATTAAATTAATACCTATGAACAGCGGTGTTTTACATAACTAATCAACCTAAAAACACAAAAAAAACAGCATAAAACACTGTGCTAAATTCAAATGAGCAGCATTTAAATTTACTAGCAGAAAGTGCCTATAACGCAAATGTAATAGAAGTAAAAAATCGTGAGCGATCCCTCACTTTAAAATATAAATAGCGTAATTTTTGTTACCGCTCACATTTAGTGCTTCATGCTATAATGGTTTTCCCGGCCCTTATGAAGTTTCAACCATGCTGCACAACACCATAAAAAGCGACATCAAACAGTGTTACATCAACCTTGGTCATCAACTCGATAACTTTATTCCTCGTCGTGCACAAAACTATTTAGTTGCAGAAATAGCGAAAACACTCGCAGGTGAATACCATAAAAAGAATCGAGTTCTCGTTGCAGAAGCAGGGACGGGTATTGGTAAATCTCTGGCCTATTTAATTGGCGGGATCCCTTTTGCATTGTTCAATAATAAAAAACTGTTGATTTCAACGGCAACCGTCGCCCTTCAAGAGCAATTAATTACCAAAGATTTACCGTTGTTTAATCAAATTTTCCCACGAGAATTTAGCTTTATTCTTGCCAAAGGACGTCAACGCTATTGTTGTAACCACAAATTAGAAGCAAGTTGCTCAACCGATAGCGAATTACAACTGGGAATGTGGGAAGAAAAACCAAAAAAATCCGATCTTGATTTACTTAAACGGATGCTAAAAGCTACTGAACAAAACAAATGGGATGGTGATCGTGATAGCTGGCCGACAACGATTCCAGACAAAGTATGGCAACAAATTATGGCGGATAAACACAGCTGCCATGCAGGAATGCCTAAACACCGTAGCTGCCCTTTTGCTAAAGCACGAGAACATCTAGATAAAGCAGATGTTATTGTGGCAAACCATGCCTTATTAATGGCTGATATTGAATTAGGCGGTGGTGTGATTTTACCTGAGCCGGAACAGACCATTTATGTGATTGATGAAGCACACCATTTACCACAAGTCGCGCGTGACTTTTCATCTGCCGCATCCAGTCTCAAAGGGGCTGCTACATGGCTTGAAAAACTCAATCAAATTGTGGCTAAATTTGCTGAGCTGGCCGACTACCAAAAAGCAAACCGATTCCAAAACGCAATTCAAGACAGCGTGCAGCATTTAGTACCGACTTTAAATCAAATCGCCAACACTATTGATTCAAGCAAATTCAATAAAGATGGTGTCTATCGCTTTGAGCATGGTGAATTACCCGCATGGCTCGAAGAAGAAGCGAAAGGTTGTAAAGATGCCAGTAAGAAAGCATTACAATCATTAGGTAAAATTCAAGATCTTATCGCTGAACGTACCAAGGAAAATGTCATTATTCCACGTTTAGGTGAGCAAGCACTTACTGAGATCGGTTTTTACCTTCAACGCCTTGAAAATTTAGAAAAAGTTTGGTCTTTAATGGCACAACCCAACCATAAAAAAGGCGCACCACTTGCACGTTGGATAGAAAAAAGTCCTGAACGTGAGAATGATTACATCATTGAAGTATCACCATTAGAAGTCGGCTATCGTCTTGATCAACTGTTATGGAGCCGTGCTGCGGGCGCTATTTTGGTGTCGGCAACATTACGTGCATTAAATCAATTTAGCTTCTTTTGTCGTCAAGCGGGAATCTCTGATGCAGAAGCAGAAGGCACGCGTTTTCTTGCACTTGCATCACCGTTTGATTATCAAAACAACGCTCGGTTAGTTATTCCAGCGCTAAAACTTGAGCCACAAGCAGAACAATTTACCGATCTACTGATAGAAGTATTGCCTGAATACCTTGAAGGTGAAACCGCAAGCTTAGTATTATTTTCATCTTACTGGCAAATGAACAAAGTCGCCGATGCCTTGCGACCATTAGCCAAGAAAAACAAGTGGCAATTACTGGTTCAAGGTGAAGAATCACGTAACGAAACGCTAAAAAAACATAAAGACAATTGTAAAAATGGCATCCCTAGCATTTTATTTGGCACTGGAAGCTTCTCAGAAGGTCTTGATTTACCGGGGAATTTATTAGAAAACCTAATTATAACTAAAATTCCATTTGCCGTACCAACATCACCAGTAGAAGAAGCACATGCAGAATACATTGAAAGTAAAGGCGGTAACCCTTTCTTACAAATTTCTGTTCCAGAAGCGAGTAAAAAGTTAATTCAATCAGTAGGTCGCCTGCTGCGAAAAGAACGCGATTCTGGTAGAGTGGTTATTTTAGATCGTCGTATTATTAATCGTCGTTATGGAAAGGCATTACTTGATTCTTTGCCTCCATTTAAGCGCGTAATTGAATACAACTAATCATCTTAGCCATAATAAAAAGCATTTAAATGATTGATATGATTGAACCAGGTACATTAGCGATACTTGGCGTTGTTGCATTAGCAGCAGGATTTATTGATGCAGTAGCAGGCGGTGGCGGCATGCTTACCGTTCCTGCTCTATTGTCCCTTGGTCTTCCCCCCCATATCGCACTTGGTACCAATAAACTGGCAGCAAGCTTTGCTTCCTCAACGGCGGCATGGACGTATTACAAGAAACAATTATTTAATCCACAATTTTGGAAGGCGTCCTTTGTTGCAACTTTTATCGGCGCAATTATTGGTACGCTGACAGTGAATCTCATCAGTGGTGCATGGCTAGAAAAAATCCTACCTTTAGTGATTTTTGCGGTCGCTATTTACAGCTTATGGCATCCACACCCAAATCCTGATCAAACACAATTACCAGAGGTAACCAAAACCTTTAAACGTAAACAGTGGCTACAAGGATCGAGCTTAGGTTTTTATGATGGTCTAGCAGGCCCCGGAACTGGCGCATTTTGGACGGTATCAAGTTTGGTCTTATATCGATTAGATATGCTACGCGCTTGTGGACTCGCAAAAGCCATGAATGTCACCAGTAATATAACTTCACTTATTACGTTCATTATCTTGGGTCATGTGAATATTGCGCTAGGTTTAATTATGGGCGTATGTTTAATGATAGGTGCATATTTAGGGGCTCATTCGGCCATTCATTTTGGCGCTAAATTTATTCGTCCCGTTTTTATTACGGTCGTGTTTATTCTTGCTGCTAAATTAGCGTGGCAAGCGTGGTTTTAAACATACCCGTTTATAGGTATAACAATGATTGATCTTTCTCGATTACAAACGCTTATTGAACAACTACAACATCAAGCAGAAGAAGCCGATCGTCTTCGCGGTGAAGCGCAGCGGCCATTATTTGATCAACAATTATTTCGTCATCGAAGTAAATTACTCACACCTTGCGTTGTTGAAATTACACAAGAACTGACAACACTACAAAAAGAACAACAAGCGGGTAAATTATTACCTGAACGTACCCAGCATATGTGTGAGAAACTTATCGCTCAAATAAATGCCATTCAACGTGAACTCGCAACCCAACATATTCGTAAAAATGAACCACAGCAAGCCGCTAAATGGCAACGTTCGATCAATGACGTATACCAAGATCTTAATAAGCATAGAGATTGGGAACGCCGTTTAAAAGCTATGCTTCGAGATAAAGAATCATTACTCAACCGTTGTGGTTCTCAGTTTGAACAGCAACAAGCTCAAAAAGAGATCCTTGCCTTAGAAGGCCGTATAAGCCGTTGCCAAGCAGCATTAATAACACTCGAAAATGAGATTAATCGCCGTGAGAGAAAAGGCTAATCTTCTCTATTCTCAACACCAAACCAAAGAGATCCATTAATGAGTAATGCACCAACATCATTAGACAATGCACCAGCAGAAATTAAACTTGCAGTTGATTTAATCTGCCTATTAGAAGATAACGATATAGATCCACAAATCGTTTTATCCGCACTTGATATTGTGCGTCATGATTTTGAGAAAAAACTGCAATCACCATCATCAAAATAATAATCAACAGCCATAAAAAAAGGCTGAATTAATCAGCCCTTTATAATATCTATTTTATCTTAAAAATAAATTAGTTAATGCCCGCACGCTTTAGCAAACCAGCCATCAATGCTGAACTTGATTTTACTTGCTTTGATTTATTTTTCAGATCCTTAGCAAGCGCTGTATCATTAACATCATTAGCAATGAAGATCATTGATTGGTACATATCACGTGGCGTTTTAATACGCTCTTTATCGTTCAATGGCTTAAGCAATGTGACGACATCAGAGCCTTTCTTTTTATTTTCAGTTGTGTAACGTAAAATTGAATCAAGTAAACGATCCATATCAACCATAAATTCAGAGTTTTCAGTACCCTGTTTTTTCATTTCTTTAAGGTTTTTCTTACGAACCTGATTAATAACAAATGCTGGTTGATTAATTTTACGATAAGCGAAGATACCCGCTAGCACCAATAACGCTACACTACCAGCTGCAACATAACCCCAGATAGAACCTGAAGATTCAGCAACAGGCTGAGCGACAGCGGCAACGTTTGCAACAGACTCTGGTACATCAGACATATTTGTAACCTTTTACTTTAAGAATTCGGAATGCGGTGAGACCTTACCACCTACTCGATAAACTGCTATATATTTTATCAAAAATTAGTTCAAATAGGAGACAGAGCTCAAATGTATGCTCATTCTGCCGTTTTCAACAACAAAAATAAAGCACTGCTAGATTGATTTTCAATCAGCAGATTGTAACTATTTGTCTAGCAATATAAAAACGTTAATTTGCATCAACATCTATTTTTTCACCAAGCATTAAACCGTCATTAACACCACACATTTGCCCGTTACGTCGTATTGGCTAATCACGATGAACAAATTAACTAACAACACACATATTTATGCTTAAAGTTTAGTTGGTTTTTCACACAATGATAGTATTAACATTTGTACCAATAGTAACAATAAAGCCGCGTTCATCACGACAAATAATCTGTCGTGATGATAATAAGCGAGTTACTTCGTTATGACGGTTGACGGTATCGGTTTGGAACGTTTTAATTTTTGCACCATGACATACATACTTGGCACTACAAATAAAGGATCGACAATACCGAGTACCATACCTGCGATAATAATTATTCCTAACGATCCCATTGCATTTGCTCCTGGCCCAGCTTCGCATAACAGCGGCAATGTGCCCAAAATCATAGTTAATGAGGTCATTAATATCGGCCTTAAGCGCGTTTGGGTTGCTTCTAAAATTGCAGCGCGAGGCAAATAACCTTGAGCTTGTAATTCATTAGCAAACTCAGTGATCAAAATACCGTGCTTACAAATCAATCCAATTAAAGTAATTAAACCAATTTGTGAATACACATTTAAGCTGTAATCACTAAAATATAAAGCCCACAAAGCGACAGATATAGTGATAGGTAATGACAACATCACCACTAATGCATCTACCACACTTTCAAACTGTGCACTTAATACCATGTAAATAAACACTAATGCTGCAATAAAGACGAATAGCATTTGTTGATTGGCATCTAAATATTGTTTGGCGCTGTCAACATAGCTATAACGCGCATTGGTCGGCAGAAGCGTTGGTAACATTTTATTTAACGCATTGATCCCCTGCCCCATGCTGACACCATCAGCCAATCGAATCGATAATGACGCCGATGTCGCACGATCATATTGATTAAGCGCGTGTGGCCCTAATTGATTGTTAATACTAATCAACTCAGATAATGGCACTAAAGTACCATTATTATTACTGATCCTAAGTTGTAAGAGTGCATTCGGTGTTAAAGTATAAGCCGACGCTAATTGTAAATGGAGAGGATAATTAGCACCTTGATAGCTCATATCATTATTGAATGTCTTACCACTCATGGCTAATTTTAACACTTGCTGAATATTATACAGCGACACACCATATTGAGATGCCAGCACACGGTTGATCTGGATCTTAAACTGATTTTGATCGAATTTTAATCCACTTCTTGCATGAACAAATAACGGCGACTGCTGAATCTTATGAGCAAGCACTGTCATCTGTTGGGATAACGTTTTTTCATCAGCACTGCTGCTAACATTAATATCAATGCCATTACTATTACCATGTCGCCCACCTCCCGTTTCAATGGCGGGGATCACACCAGTAAACACAGTATTACCACCTACTTTTAAACGCGCATCGATCTTTTCACTGATCGCCTGTGCTGATAGCTGACGTTGATCCCATGGTATTAACGTTACAAAACCACGAATAAAATCACTACTGGTCAAAATAGCTACATGCGCAATATCAGGGATCTGACGCAACTGCTTATTCATATTGTTGATCATTCGTTGCTCAATAGCATCGTCACTGCTGCCCACTAAAGGCTGAAACAAAAAGATTTGCCCGGAATCTTCTGCAGGTAACATTTCTGATGGTGTCTGCATAAATGGCCAATAACTGCTGACTAAAATAATCACCATCAATACTAATGTCATTTTACGATAATCGATAGTTGAGGCTAATACGCGCTGATAAACCATCGCTAAATGAGTTAACTTATTATTAATCCACGTTTCAAACCGACCCGCGGGGTGATGATTCATCATTTTACTGCACATCATCGGCGATAACGTTAATGCCACCACACCAGAAATAATCACTGTCCCCGCTAAGGTAAACGCAAACTGCTGGAACAACTGACCAGTAATACCATCGACAAGTCCAACAGGAATATAAACCGCCGCTAATGTTAAGGTGGTCGCTATAATAGCAAATCCAATTTGACGACAAGCAACCACGGTCGCTTTACGCACAGATGAGTGATGCCGTAACTGACGATGAACATTCTCAACCACGACTATCGCATCATCAACCACCAGCCCAACCGCTAATAACATCGCCAATAAGGTTAATGAATTAATACTAAACCCTACGAGCTTTAAAATAATAAACGAACAAGATAAGCACACCGGAATGGTCACAATAGGAATCAAAGCAATACGTAAGTTACCTAAAAATAACCAAATCACGCCAACAACTAACAGTACAGCTAATCCAATCGCAAAATAAACATCATTGAGAGAAGTAATAATAAAGGTCGATTTATCTAACAATACCGTCGCTTTCATACCACTTGGTAGAGTAGTCGAATTAAGTAATTGGTGTACTTGTTGTGATAACACTAACGGATTAGCCGTCGCAGTATATTGCGGATTAAGCACAAACAGCATCGCATTCTTCTTTGAAAAATCCACTAAAGGCTGCAATTCAAGTTGGCTACTGGGTGTACCGATGGTTACCGTGGCAATTTGTGATAAGCGAATCGGTTGTTGGCCATATACCGCCACAATGGTATTACTAATCGCCGTTAAATTTGAAATAGCCCCTGTTGATACTAATTGGTATTGACTTTGTGTTCCCGATGTTTGACCACTTAATGCAGTAATACTGTCAATATCAACTAATTTGTTGATAACCTTATTTAGCGTCAAGCCATAGTGCTGCACTTTATCTGGATTGATCGTAATTAACACTGATTGTGCAGAGCTAGGAGCAACACTTACCGCTCCTGCTGCGGGCAACTGTTCAAGCTGTGGTAATAACGAATTAATACCATATTGATGAAATTCATATTGTTGTTGATGTGGCCCAGGCGTTAAACCAATCAGCATTGCAGGCATACCCTGATCATCAGATTTAAAAACATCAGGTGTTATATCATCCGGTAACTGACTTTCAATATTACCGATATCATTATGGATCTCACTTACCAAGGTATCTATTCCATGTTCATCAATACTGGTAGCTACATCAATAATTATACTGCCTCGACCTTGGTGAGCCGTTGCTGTTAAATGACGGATCCCTTCCGTACCCGCGATAGCGTTTTGAATCGGAATCAGTACTTCCGTCATCATATTTTGCGCAGCAATAGCATTGTCATACACAACAATTTGAATTTTTGACTGACTAATTTGAGGTGTATAACGCCAAGGTAACTTTTGACTAAACAACAACCCTATAAATACGGGTATTAACCATAATACGGTGCACAATACCGGGCGACGAAGACAAAGTTCAGTTAATTTCATGCTTGAACTGCTTGTGGTTGAGTATTGGTATGTACATGTTGAGGATGAACAATCTCTACTTTTTGATCGGTACGTAAATAATTTTGACCATTCACAACAAGCTGCTCACCAACGTTTAAGCCCGATAAAATTTGTACATAGCCATCATAATAATCACCTACTTTTACATTGCGTAACCGCGCTATATTATCAACCACAACAAAAGCTTGAGCCCCTTGAATATTGGTCATCAAAGCGGATGTCGGTATCGTTATTTGATGAGGTAATCGTTGTGTTTGTTGAACAACCTTGAGGTATTGTCCAGCAGAAAAGGGAGCGAATGGCGGTAACAGCGCTTGTAATGTTACTAACCCCGTAGCGGTATTGGGTGCAATATAAATCACACGTCCAGTCTCTTGAATCGATGGTATTAGCTCTGATTGCACCAAGACATGCTGTCCTAGTTTATAATCCAGGCGATGTAATGCAGGTAGTTGATATTCAATCTTTAATTGATGTGGCGTGTATAGCGTTGCTAGGCTATTACCCACGGTAACAATATCCCCAACATGGTAGTCGGTTGAGCTAATTACGCCCGTAAACGGCGCTTTAATTGTCAACTGAGCTAATAAACTTTTATCTTGATCAAATTGTGCTAACGCCTGTTTGTAACTACTTTCACTGTCATCATAAACACTACGTGAAATTAGCCCTTTGGCACTTAACTGCGCTTGACGTTGCCATGCCTGCTGCGTCGCCACTAATAATGCTTGATCATGAGCGACTTTAGCTTCCGCTACTTGTGGATCCAATTGTACTAATACCTGCCCTTTAGTGACAGTTTGACCTGCATTAAACAAAATGGCCGTGATCTTATTGGTCTGTAAACATTTTAATGCCACGACATTATGGCTTTTTACCACACCATAGCCCGTCACTTGCTGAATAATAGTACGTGATTTAATTGGCTGCGTTTCAACTTGAATCACAGGAGCCACTGGTGCTATAGCGATAGTGTTTGAACCACCATCACAACCTACCAACGTAAATGCCATGGTAGTAATAACCAACATTGAAACCGCTGTTCGTTTTAACATGATCTATTTCCTAGAACATAAAACAATATGAGCTAGGATAAACCAGCACAATATACCTATAAGGGATACAATATTATCAAGGCTGATTGTTTAATACATCATTACCTGTGAACTTTACGCTGTTTTACATTAACTAAGACAAAAAGAGCAATTGGCGCTCAACATCGTCGAATCATCATGCTGAATAATGACCGATGTATCCGTTCACTACTGATCCAAGAAAATAACAATAAGCCGATGATTAACCCACCAGCAAACATTCTTACCTGTCGCAGTGATGAATTAGCATTGCATCAATTTCTCAATGGCAAAGACAATATTGCAGCACCTAAAATTATTTGCGCTTGTAAGCAAATAACCAAACAACAATTAGTATCAACTATCACTGAAAAACACATACAAAATGTAGAAGCATTAAGTCAAGCCACAACCGCTGGTACAGGGTGTGGTGGTTGCTGGGCTGAATTAGAAGCATTACTCAATCAATAATAGATCACGACGGTTAAATAAACATACTCCATGCTCTTGCTTACTAAGCGTATTTAACACCCGTTCGAAAATGACTATAAAACAAACAATAAGAAGCTTGTTTTTTATTCGATCTTATAAAACCCACTAGGTTGATTAAAAATATTTATCGCCACAATAAATATTTTACATTTTAAGCATGGAAAATATCCGTTGAGAGCCTTAGAAAACGAAAACAAACATTAACTACCTAATAAATAACAATAGTTTTAAATGTAACAAAAAAGTAAACGTTAAAATTAGAACACAATAATATTTTGTCACATTCAAACACAAGTGATAATAATTCTCAATTACGTAAATAATAGTTTACAGTTATTTTTTTGCTAGCCGTGTATATATTTGCATGTATTTTAAATAATCTTTAGCATCTATTTCCAATGCAGACACCCATTAAATAAAAACATTTCAATACATATTATTATTTAATGAACTTATATAAATATATTATTATCCAATATAACAGGACCTATCATGAAAAAATCAATTCTAATTACATTACTATTATCAAGCACAGTACTAGCAGGTTGTAATTCAATTAAAGAGGCTGCAGGTAATATGGTATTAGGCGAAGATTTAGTTCAAGCTGCTGAAAAACTTGATCACTGTGATATGTCTGGCTTAAATACATTAGAAAATATTGCAAAGAATAACCATGATATGAGAGGTTCGGCAGCACTTATTGCACTAGGTGCAAACTATGCGGCAGCAGGTAATACAGCCAAAATTAATACTATTGCTAAACAATTACATGCACAGACACCAAATAAAACGCTTGAATTTGTAAAACAAGAAATTATTGATTCAGGTAAAACTCAACAACAAAACCGCATTAATAATGGTTTATCTGGTAACTGCCAGTAATAAAAAAGGTGGTTATTTATTTAACCACCTGTAATTATATTTTTTAATTTAAATACGATACTATTTATATTAGTACTACTCTATTTAAACTAAATATAAAAATCTTTAATTCCTTGTAATAAATTGTTCACCGCAACTGCGGCTAAAATCAATCCCATTACACGGCTAATAATAGCGGCACCAATATTACCAATCCATTTTTGAATTGTTGTCGCACTCAGTAGTAATAGCAAACTGACAAATAAAACCGCCATCATCACCCCTGCGGTTATTGCTTGATCCACCACTGAATAACGATGGTTATCAGTTAACATCACCACCGCCATCATGGCACCAGGAGAGGCTATCGAGGGAATAGCTAAAGGATAAACAGCGAGATCCGCAAGTTCTGAATGACTAATATCTTGAGTTAATTTTTGTTCCTGTTCTGGCTTACTTTCACCAAAAATCATCGTTAACGCAAACAGTAATAGTACTAAACCACCAGCCGCCTGAAATGCAGGCAGTGGAATTTGCATTGCTTCAAGTAATAATTGCCCAGCGACTAAGAAAAAAATCAAAACACCACTCGCAATCGCAACAGCTTTTAATGCCACTTTACGACGCTGTTTTAATGTTAAATGTTGAGTCTGTGATAAATAAACTGGCACCGACCCAATAGGATCAATAACAGCCCAAAGCACAACAAACTGAGTAATTATAATACCAAGCAAAAATCACCTCTCCGATAATGAATACAAATTCCATTTACTAATAAGATAGTCATCTTATTCTATTAAAGATTTTAGTTTTGGTTATAAACCTAGCCTGACAATGCTACAAATAAACATCTAATTTCAATTTATTGATATCTTTTTGAAAGATATCAATAAAAAGATAATAACTCGATTTTACAATTTCTCAGCTGCCGCGGTAAATCCATTCGCAGAGAGATTAAATCCAGCAATATCGACATACTCTTTCTTTTGAAATAATGTCAGTACTTTGTCCATATTGCCTGAATTATTGCCTGAATAAGCATATGCAGTACAATTATGTGTTGTAGGATCGTAGTGAGTATTTACACGTAATACAATTTCATCCGCAACATTTAAATTACTAAAAGCAGGCACATATAACCAATTACGGCATGCTGTTGCTTGTGTTTCCATATGATCAAGAAAATCAATGCGAGATAAGCGTTGGCCGTTATTAGTAAAATGAAAAATATAAGCTTGATTACCGAAATCTGTTTTGGTCACGATTTCATTTTGCGCAGGGAGCGCTTGGTAACTATTGTGCTGTGTCGTACCAGCAAAGGCACTAGGAGCCATAAAACTTAATGAAAGCAAAAATGAAGAAATAACGGTAGTTCGGTTAAGCACTGCGTGCACTCCAATGGCTAAATGTCGCTAATAGTCATCTAATATGACTATTAGCGATAATAACACAAGAGCTTTTACCGTAATTTTATTTTCAGCTTTGGTATTTATACAGTTTTTTATACTGCAGTGTTAATCAATCAATACTAAAGAGTCTAAAATACCTTTACCACTATGAATGCCACCTTCATTTTCACTTGCAGGCTTACTACGAATTAAATATCCCGCGTAACCATCAAGGTCAGTAACGGGCTGGCCTTTAAAATAAGCGGTAAATAAACCTATTTCACTGACTAAATCATTCACGACCGTCGCTTTAGCATCACGAATAGCAACAGTCGGTACGTCTCGTTCATGAGGATATAAACGCTGCATTAACGCCCAAGCATCATATTCAGCAACCGTTAATTTCGCTAACGTTGCACTAATATCATCGCCAAAAACACAGTGGCCACCGCCCTCGCCTTGATTCTTAAGTACCCATTCACTTTTTATCGCTTCAGTATTAAACCAATGAATCGTATCAGTATTAATCGGCTTCATTTCTGCTAACACACTTTTAATTAGCTGGGCTTCTTCAAGAGTAACTCCCCAACGGACATACTCTTGGGCTGGCATCATGGTTAATAACATTTGCATCGTTTTACTGGTTGCCAACTGCTGACCAACCGTAGCATTAAGAGCAACATGGTGCTGCTCAATAAAGACGCGCATTTGGCTTAAAGTATAACAACACACCGCTTCATTAAGCTCGGGAGCGCAATAATCTGAATATTGATAACCCGCACGTAAATACACCACATCTACCGCGCCAACCCCGTCTAAGATCAAGCGTTGATTTGGGCCAGTTATTAATTGGGCACTTAATTGTTCAAAGGTACGTCTTACGGTACGCACGCCTTGTTGCTGCAACGCTATTTCTAACAGATGCTGATCATAAACATTATCTTCATTTTTCTGCACCACCATTAAAAATACCGGTGAGCCTTGCTCATTAAAATCGGCTTTTATTTGGGTTGCAGCGGTCACAATGCCATTAGCTAATTGTGTTAAGCCTTCATTTTCAGCGGGTATGGCAGCGGCATCTTCTAACCATGATTGATAGGTTTCAGGCCATTGGCGTTGCATAAAGGCATGAAATTCAGTTGCACGTTGTCCAAATGGAGCCATCCCCGCAGCAATACCATTAAATTCAATGACTTTAGCGCCATATTGACGATCATCCATAAAATCCGTTCGCATTAACAGTAATGGCTGACGAGCAGGATCAAGTGGGTGAGTGGCTGTGCCATGGATTTGCTGATGAAGCGCCATTAAACGACCAAAGAAAGGATCCGCTTTTGCCATATCACTCAATGAGGATTGTAAAAAATCAGGATCTTCAGCCACATTACTGATCAATTTAGTAAGAAGCGGCACCACACGACGTAAATGCGCATAAACCTCTCGCTCTATCGTCATCGGAGCAATACTCAATGGGCAGTGCTTGGCTGTATTATCCGCTTGACGAAAAGCCACACCATGCATAATTGCCCATTCACAAACATCTTCAATAATCTGTGGTGCAATCACTGTTTTTTTATTGATATTCATACTTTAATCGCTCTTTAATCTAGCCTAATTTGACACTGATGTTTATCTATAATGTCGACGACAGGGTTGCCGATGTGAGTCCAAAGGTTGTGGTTAATTGTTCATTTTGCTGCTGCTCTTGCTGTGCTAAATAGAGATCTCGATAATCTCCGTCTTGAGTAATTAAAGCATCATGTGTTCCACTTTGGACAATTTGACCTTGATTCATCACTAAGATTTGATCTGCATTTTGAACCGTCGATAGTCGATGAGCGACAATAATGACTGTTCTGCCATCTTGAATATTATCCAAGGCAATTTTGACCGCTTCTTCTGTTTCACTATCAATATTGGCGGTGGCCTCATCTAATAAAAACACCTGTGGGTTGTGAGATAACGCTCTCGCCAACGCTAATAATTGGCGCTCTCCAACCGATAACGATCCACCACCAATGCTTGGACGATGATGATAACCACCATTTAAGCGTTGAATAAAATCATCCGCTCGCACCTGTTTAGCAGCATTAATCGCACGCTCTTCATTCAGTGTCGCATGTGACAATTCAATGTTATCAAGCACCGAGCCACTAAAAATGGTTGGATCTTGAGAGACTAAACCAAATAACTTACGCAACTGAGCTTCAGGGATCGACACTAACGGCTGTCCACCAACCAATATTTGTCCTTGCTGATGTTGATAAAAACGCATCAACACATTGATAATAGAGCTTTTCCCACTACCGGTGTGTCCAACTATCGCAGTAAATTTCCCACCTTTAGCGACAAAACTAACATCTTTTAAAACAGGCTGCCCCTCTTCATAACTCAAGTTAACATTGCGAAATTCGATATCACATTGTGGCGGCATCGCAACATTCATTGTTAATGAAGATTGAGGTTCAGGTTTATCATCAAACAGTTCAAAAATACGCTTTGATGATACTGTCGCAATCTGCAACTTTCGTAGCTCCATTGATAGCTGTCTAAAGGGGTCAAAAAAGCGTTCAATATAGTTTAAGAAAGCATATAACGTACCCACATCAATAACGGTAGTTAACGATCCGGTTGCAAACCATGCCACAATGCCCGCTGCAGTTAATGTAGACACTAGGCGGGTTAACGGAATCAACATTAAGCTATCAATACCGATAGATTTAGACCGAAATGCAAACCATCGTTGATTTTCCTGCTCAAACTTATTTCGAAAAGCATCTTGCTGTCTAAAGGCTTGAATTAATGCCATGCCTTGTAACGACTCATTTAATCGACCATTAATAGAGCTTATCTGCTCTCGAACCCCATTAAATACTGGCATTGAGATTTTTCGATATAAATGCATCGTAAACAACAAGGTTGGAATCAGCACTAAGCTCAATAACATCAAGCGCCAATCCAGCATTGCAATCGCAATAAAAATCGCGCTAATTCGTAATCCACCTTGAATAATCGTTGGAATGGTCGACACAAACATTTCACGCATTGATTCAGTATCATTAGTAATATATGACACCAAAGTACCCGCTGGTTGTTTATCAAAAACACGAATTGGGTAATTCAATATATGGCTAAACAAATTTCGACGTATATCATTGATAACCAATAATGCACTGTGACGAAATGTTACCGCTTGCCAATAAGAAAACAGTGCAGCAATTAAATAAGATCCCATTACCGCAGCGATAAGCCAACCAAGGTGTTGCCATTCAAAGTGTTGCGGCACAATCACATCATCAACAATAATCTTCGCTAACCAAGGGATCGTCATCTCAGCAGCCACCGCGACAGCTAACAACATAAACGCCACCACGAATCGGGCTTTATGAGGCAATGAATAAGCCAGTAATCGCCAAAATAACGTTGTTTCCCCCGCCGTCGTTTTAAGCATGCGTCACCTCTGCTGACAATGTAGACTGTGTCTTCGTCGCTCCCGCTGAATTCAAATGTGTTTGACGTTGATAAACCGTTGTATACCACCCTTGTTGATGCATTAATTCAGCATGAGTGCCTCGTTCGGCTATCTGCCCTTGATCCAAAACCAAAATATGATCCGCATGAATCAAATTAGCTAAACGCTGCGTCACTAATACCATGGTTTTATGCCCGTAATGTAGCTTCATATTTTTACGAATGATCGCTTCCGTTTTCATATCTAAAGCGCTAAATGGGTCATCTAATAACAAGATATTGGCACCAGAAAGCAATGCGCGAGCAAGGGTTAATCGTTGTCGCTGCCCACCAGATAAGTTAGTCCCACCTTCACGAAGCATACTATCAAACCCCTGCGGCATTGCTTCAATTTCAGATTTAATCGCTACCATTTCAGCAACATGCATAATTTCTTCACGTGTTGCATTAGGTTGAGCAAAAGCAATATTTTCAGCAATTGACCCGGAGAATAACAACGGCTTTTGAGGTACCCAGGCTAAATGTTGACGTAAGCTATCAAACGTCAGTAAATCAGTACCATAGCCACCAATGTAAATTTCAGAGGGCTTTGTCAGTGGAAATTGGCGCATGATTAAATGCAACAATGTACTTTTGCCACTTCCCGTTGGGCCTGTAATACCAACCAATCCTGCCGCTGGTACCTTAACTTGAATATCTTGCAGCGCACATTGATTGGCATCTTGATAAGCAAATTCAACAATATTGATTTCTAAATTCGGTTCAGCATCTTCAGGTAATATTTCACTGCCTTGTTTTACATCCGGCTGCTCTGCAAATAATGCTTCTAAGCGTGACCATGATGTATTACCACGTTGAAACACATTAAATTGCCAGCCAAACTGCATAAATGGCCCCATTAATTGCCCCAAATAAAGGGTAAATGTCGTAAATAAACCAATGGTTATATTGCCCTGTGAAATCAACCATGCGCCATAAGCCAATGACAAAACAAAAGAAAAGCCATAAATAACTTGAACCGTTGGTGCAAACGCCGCATCCACTTTAGCGACAGCAAGATTCGTGGTGAGCGTATTATCTAACGATTGTTCAAATCGCTGTTCTTGGCGCGCACGAATGCCATGTGAACGAACGGCTCGCACGCCAGCGACGGTTTCACGGGCTTCTTCATTTAAATCAGAAAAACTGGCTTGAGCGGCATCAAATGCTTGATGTAAACGCGAACCATATCGATGCGTACAATAAATTAATAACGGGAAAGGCAGCAGAGCAACCGCTGTTAGCTGACCACTAACAACAAATATCATTCCGAAAATAACAGTGAAACCGGCAATAAAAGAGTCGACTAATGTCATAATGCCCATGCCCGTTGATTCTTCTACTGCATTGAGATCATTGGTTGCATGTGCCATCAAATCGCCAGTACTACGACGGCCATAAAATGATGGCGGTAATAAAGACAGTTGATGAAACAGATCTCGTCGTAACACCTGTGTTATCGCAATTGCAGCCCCATATAATCGGCTTTGCCACACATAACGTAAGCCATACATTGCCAGTGCTGAACCAACGATGCCACAAACATCAATGATCAATGACCTCAGAGTTAAACTACCGTGATTAATATCATCAACGATATGACCGATTAACCATGATGGAATTAAATTAAGTAAAGCAACCACTTGCAAAGCAACGATTGCGATTAAATATTGACGCGCAAACATGCTAATGTAGTGGCGTAACTTCCAAATAATAGCCATAAATTATTTCGCCTTAACCTATCTCTATTATTGTTCGTAAATTTTCAGCCTGAAGATAACCATTAAAAGCCATAGGAAGCATTAATGAAGACCTGTTTTTTGGCAACGTGATGTGGATGATTCCTTTAACTGTCTTTTTATTCTGTTTAGTTATCATTTGCAGTTCATTTCACAAAAAGTATTAACTCTCATAAGACGAACAAACATAAAAAAAGACGCAAAAAATAGACAAAAAATTTCACAATTAAAAAATATTATTTAAAATCGAATATAAACAGACAGTTAACAGCAACCATTGACGCTTGGGTTTATTCTTGGCTGATAAATAATTTGACCATTATGATTAAATTCAAAATCACAACATGCCACTAATTGTTCACGAAATTTAACGCGAGCTCGCTGAATTCGACTTTTAGCACCAGAGAGTGATAAGCCTAATTGATTAGCGACTTCTTGTTGAGGCATACCTTTCAGTTCAGCTAAACGTAACGGCTCTGCATATTTCTTTGGTAATGAATCAATTAATGGATATAAGCACAATGCTAATTGTTCATGTTGATCTGATACCAAATCATCATTGGCGACTAAATCTTCTGGTAACTCAAGAAAGTGTTGATGCTCACGATAATGATCAATCATGCGATTTTGGGCAATTCGATAAATCCAGCTTTTAAATTTATCAGCGGAAGTCAGTTGGTGTAGATTATTACTTGCTTTGATATAGACATCTTGAACAATATCATCCGCTAAATCAGCATCACCGAGTTGCTTTGCTACATAACGTCGCAGCTGATCTTGATGTAATAACCATTGTTCTAACATAACCCTGACCTCAATATTCATTGCTTATAATTCCATATTACTAGAATAATGGACAATATAGTGACGCATAGTAACAGCTTAACAAAAAAGCACAACGTCGCCATTTAACAAAAACACCATGGTTTGCTAAAAGTCATGGCGTATTTGAAATAGACTCTTTATTGTTGTGCTTGTTTCTTATCGCGATAACTTACGACACAGAAGAAAATGTCATGCCAATCAAAAACCAAAATATGCTCGGGGCGGTGTTAATTCTCATTGCGACGTTTTCCTTAACACTGAAAGACAGTGCAGATAAATATCTTATTCAACACGATTACCACCCTATTCAAATGGTTTTTTTTCGATTTGCGATCCCTTTTTTATGCATGGCTATTTTTATGCCCAAACAAACCAAGGTCGCTATTTTCGCCACCAATGGTAAGTTGATATTACGCGCCTTATTATTCTTAGTGTGTGCAGTCACATCGGTCATTGCGTTAAAATATATTCCGTTAGAAATGTATATCATCATTGTGCAGATGGGCAGTATTGCTTATATGCTTGGTGGCACTTTGTTTTTTAAAGAAACCCTGACACCAATAAAAATTATCGCTACATTATTAGGCTTTGTGGGCGTAATTATTGTTATAAACCCAACCAATATCGATGGTCTGCAATGGGTTTATTTATTACCTTTACTGATTGCTGTTGCTAATTCAGGTTATAATCTTATTACCAAAACTATTGATTCAAGCATCTCATTATTATCGGTGTTAATTAATTCATTCTTTATTTTAGGCTCAATATCTACGCTGCTTTTAATTGCTCAACCTCAAATGTGGATAACGCCATCCTTAACGGCACTACCTTATTTTATAACCATTCCTATTGTTACCATCATATCGCAACTGTGTTTAATTAAAGCCATGAACATCGCAGAAGCATCACATATAGCGCCATTCTTTTACTTTCAAATTATATTTTCTTGTATTTTTGGATACTGGATGTTTGATGAATTACCCACTTTTTATACCATTACTGGTGGGCTTTTTATTGTTGCAGCAGGGTTACTTATTACCTATTCTAATTATTTTCCTACAAATAAAAACAAGCAATAATAAACATGGCTTTAAAAATAAAACAGGTTTGGTGATATTCAATCATGATCAAAATGGCTTTTTCTAATAAGCCACCTGATCATAATCATTAATACTATGCGTTTGAATTTACGCCATCATCCATCATATTACTTGTACCGTATTACTTTTCCATTAGCCCTTTATTATGAAAATACTCCGCAATAAATGGACGTGATTCTTTCGATAACGTTGCCGTTACTGCACTTGACCAATCTTGTTGTTTATTATGAGTCGAACGCTGCTGATAATATTCAATCATCTGTTGGTCATATTCAGCCAACAGCGGTTTATTTAATGGTTGATATTCATTTTCATGCAAAATCATATCCATCGGTAAGCGTGGTTTTGATTGTGGATCTTGCGCAGGCACACCTAAGCACATACCAAATAATACCGCGCTATATGGCGGTAAATTCAATAAAGCATCAACCTCATGGGGATTATTACGCAATCCTCCAATGTAAACCCCACCTAACCCCATTGATTCTGCGGCTAATAAACAGTTTTGCGCCATAATGCCGCTATCAATCGCACCAATTAAAGCAAGCTCGGTGTACTCAGGTTTTATTCCAGCGCTAATAGAATAGTGACGTTGATAATCAATACAAAACACTAAAAACTCAGCCGCTTGTTTTACATAACCCTGATCACCTGCAAGATGTGCCAATGCAGTGCGTTTCTCAGGATCAGTAATGCGAATAATCGATGTCGCTTGGATCATACTTGAACTAGAAGCCGCAATACCTGCCGCAATAATCGTCTTTAATTGTTCGGCAGAAATAGCATCATTCGTAAATTGACGAATAGAGCGATGACCAAGCATAGTTTGAATAGTGGTATTCATTGATAGAGATCCATCCGAGTAGATATAAACCAATAGCGAAGAGCAACAGTACTTTGCTAACCCATCACTACAATAATTGTTATTCGACAAAACTAATAACAACATACTAAATAAGCAAGCGAAAAAAACGAATACAATCATTTCGTTTAGACTACTAACTATTTTGTTATCTATTTATTTATATGTTAGCATCACCCACTTCTAAATCGCACAGTATGATTTCATCATCATACTCCCAAATAAAAGTAGTTAAACTTGAAGATTACGCCGCCTTAACCTCTCTCTAATGAGCGCCTGCTCATTATTCTAAATGCAGCTCTCTTGCTGTCACTCTGCTATGCCTGCCATAGCTAAAACTTCCTGATCCTAAATGTTTGCGGATTTCATCCGTGGCTTTTACACGTCTAAAATATAGAGATAACATGTTAGATTACATAAAAAACAACTGGTTATATAATATAAAGAAAGATCTCCTTGCCGGAATTGTGGTTGCCCTAGCCCTTATACCAGAAGCTATTGCGTTTTCCATTATTGCGGGCGTTGATCCTAAAATTGGTTTATACGCCTCTTTTTCGATGACCGTTATCATTGCTGTTGTCGGAGCAAGATCAGGCATGATCTCAGCGGCAACTGGGGCAATGGCATTATTAATGATCACCCTTGTAAAAGAACACGGGCTGCAATACTTAATGGCCGTTACTATCCTTACGGGTGTAATACAAATAATAGCCGGGTATTTAAAGCTTGGTAATTTAATGCGCTTTGTGTCTAAACCTGTTATTACTGGATTTGTTAACGCGTTAGCAATACTTATTTTTATGGCTCAACTTCCAGAATTAACACATACAACTTGGTCTGTTTATCTATTAACAGCCAGTGGATTAGCCATTATTTACCTATTTCCGCTTATTCCTCTCATTGGAAAACTTATTCCTTCACCGCTAGTCTGTATTATCACGTTAACTATTGGTGCAGTATTGCTGAAATTGGATGTACGCACAGTTGGTGATATGGGTCAATTACCCGATACGCTACCTATCTTTTTATTGCCCGATGTTCCCCTTACATTCCATACTTTACAGATAATATTTCCTTATTCTTTAGCACTTGCTGCTGTTGGATTACTCGAATCGATGATGACAACAACCATTATTGATGACTTAACTTCAACTACAAGTAACAAAAACCAAGAGTGTAAAGGGCAAGGCATCGCCAATATTGGTACGGGTTTACTGGGTGGAATGGCAGGCTGTGCCATGATCGGTCAATCGATGATCAATATTCAATCAGGAGGAAGAAGCCGTTTATCAACCTTGTTTGCAGGTATTGCCTTATTAATAATGATTTTATTTTTAAGTGATATTCTAAAGCTTATTCCAATGGCCGCTCTAGTCGCAGTGATGATAATGGTATCCATTAGTACATTTTCATGGGATTCAATTAAAAATATCAAACATCACCCGTTATCAAGCAACATTGTTATGTTAGCAACGGTTATCGTCGTTGTGACAACCCATAATCTAGCGATTGGCGTCTTCATTGGCGTATTACTATCATCCGTATTCTTTGCACATCAAGTTAGCCAATGCGTTGTCGTAAAATCAACGCTGGAAAATGAGCAAATTTACAATGTTTATGGGCAAATATTCTTTGCTTCTGCGGATCACTTTTCATCTTTCTTTGATGTTAATAACGTCGCTAAGCATGTCAAAATTGATTTATCGTTAGCGCATTTTTGGGATCTCACTGCCATAACAGCATTAGATAAAATCATCCTTAAATTAAGATCACAAGGTGCAACCACTGAACTTATAGGCATGAATGAAGCAACCGCCAAAATAATTAATCAATTCGCGGTTCATGATGATCCAGAGTTAAATCAAAAACTGTTAGCCAGCCACTAATAAAAGCTATTTAAAAGATTAGCTTTTAGTCTTCGCTTATTCTAATAATATAACCGTAAACAGATTGCCAACCGTGATACCTTACTCGTTGAAAGGTATATAAGGTTGGCTTTCTTATTACAATATTAAGGACAGGAGTAACGTTATGAATATTAGCCATCTTGACCATTTAGTTCTCACCGTGAAAGACATTAATATTAGTGCTGATTTCTACCAGACAGTTTTAGGCATGGAACGGATAACTTTTGCCAATGGCCGATTTGGATTACGTTTTGGTAACCAAAAAATAAACCTCCATCAATATGGCGCTGAATTTGAACCCAAAGCGCAAATAGTGCACATGGGTAGTGCTGACTTATGTTTTATTACCAATACTGATTTGGCTCAAGCGCAGCAACATATTGAGCAATGTGGTGTCACCATTATTGAAGGCCCCGTTGAACGCACAGGCGCAATGGGTAAAATTATGTCGATATATTTTCGTGATCCTGATGGTAATTTAATAGAGATCGCCAATTACCGAGCTTAAAGCTATATTTCATCAGAATCACCCTACTATTCAGCTGTATCTTTGCGTTTTATGCAAAACTGTTACGCTTATATATCGATTACATCATTTAAAAATAATTAATATACTCTTTCCAACAAATCATAAACAACAAAAATAAAGGTATTATTATGAATAAGCGTATTGATATTGCAAAAGTTCAACCAAAAGCATTAAGCGCAATGTTAACGATTGAAAATTACTTAGCTGAAACTGAACTATCAAATCAATTAAAAGAAATTATTAAAATTCGCTCATCAATGATCAATAAATGTGCTTATTGTATTCAGATGCACACTACAGCTGCATTAGAATTAGGCATCGATCAACAAAAACTATTCGCCATTTCTGCATGGTCAGAATCACCATTATTTGATAATACTGAAAGAGCACTATTAAAATTAACAGATGAGATGACATTAATTTCAAATAATGCTGTTACTGATGAAACCTATGCTGAATGCTTTAGTTTATTAGGCGAAGTAAAATTAGCAGAAGCAATGATGCAAATCATCATGATTAACTCATGGAATCGCTTTGCACTAGCAACTAAAATGAAACACTAATTATAATACTTACCCTCAATGTTTAGTTTAAATATTGGGGGTTTTTGTTTACAATTTTTAAGTGCTATATGGTAAATTATACTTAATAACAAAGGATATTATTATGTTAGATTTACTAGGGGTATTTGAGCAAGTTGTTGTTTCTGGAAGCTTTTCACAAGCAGCAAAAGCGTTAAATATGGCTCCATCATCAGTAACACGAAACATTGATAAACTTGAAAACAAGATCAAAACCACCCTGTTTAAACGTAGTACTCGTCAATTAATATTAACTGAAGATGGTCAATATTTTTATCAACAGTCGATTAAAATACTTGAACAATCTCGAAATCTATTATCAGAAATGCAAGGGAATAATAATACACCAGAAGGTTCTTTACGTATTTCAGTATTTGAAACTTTTGGTAATATTTATCTGACGCATTTAATTCCTGATTTTTTAAAACGCTATCCTAAAATAAAAATAGAATTAGAGTTAAATAATAATCTGGTTGATTTAAACAGTGATAATATCGATATTGCAATTCGTATTGGTACGCCTATTGATAGTAATCTTAAAGCTCGACACCTTCTTACCAACACCACCTCTTTAGTTGCGACCCCTGAATATATTAAAAATAATCCTCAAATAAAAACCCCACAAGATCTAAAAGATCATAATTGTTTAATTATCAGCCATGAACGTCAACGCACTAATTGGTATTTTAATTCAAATAAGATACTAACTAAAATATCAGTAACCGGTAATTTAGCATCAAAAGGTGGTTCGCCATTATTAAATGCGGCATTACAACATCTGGGGGTATTATTATTATCTGATTGGATGGTTAAACCCTATATTGAAAGCAAACAATTAGAAGTCTTGCTGCCAAAGTGGACAGTAACACATAACGAAAACACCAGTGGTGAAATCTATGCCGTTTACAAAAGCGCCCAATATCTAAAACCGCAGATCAGAGCGTTTCTTGATTATTTAGCTGAACAATTACAATAACCAACCACTACTCATGACCTGTGGTTGCTGCGATCATTTGGTTGTTTGTCTGAAATAATAAATCGAACAATAACGTAAATATAAAGGTATAAATTAAGAAGAACACTAAGATCGCCATTTCCATACTGATGGCTTTCACCAAGCTAACGTCATACCACCACATATACAATGGAATGGTAAATAAGAATAACCCAAGCTCAAAAAATATGGAGTGGGTTAATCGAACAGCGAGGGTTCTTTTTTTAATATGCAGTTTAGTTTCAATCAATTCAAAACAAGAGTTAAAAGCATAATTCCAAATCAAGGCTATCGTTGACACCATAAAGGCAACTGGCAGTGAATTGGACGATTCACCATGGTTGAGCATCGCTAATAAGAAAGTACTTAATATGATCGCAAGTATTTCAAAAGAAATAGCGTAAACAAGCTTACGGGTACGAGGTGCAAGAACAATCATTAAACATGCCTTATGCTTAAAAGTCCGGTCCGCCCCGAAATTATTCTAGCGCTGTAAGCTACGGTTTCTGCTTAGGTATTAAGTTTAATTCGATGATATAAAAAAGCAACCATATAATCCCAATACATCGATCTAACTCCCCCGCATTGGTTGGCATAAACAGATCAATCAACAAACTATCGCGCACGTTCCTTATATTAAGGAACGACGGATTTAACGCGAGGATTTTATCACTAGCACAAAATTAAATATTACGTTATACCGCGGTTATTTTTCTGCGTACTAATATTTGCTCAAATAATCCTAATTGCTTTTCTGATAGCTGACCATAATTGGTAACTGTTTGATTAAGATTACTTAAATAATCTCGTTCCCAATGAGTCAAACTGTCAGAATGTAATAGCAATACCGTGTTAATTTTATTCATTAACGCAAGATTATTCGTCATTCTCCCATTCCTTATCCCAGGCTTGCTGTGCTTTAATATTTTCAATACGTTCACGAACACTCATTGTTCGTTTATTCACGGCTAATGGCTTTTTTTTCTTTGGCTTAGTATTAGCTTCTTTAGCTGTAGGCTTTGTCATGGTTTACCTTATTGATTTTGAATATACAAATCTGGCTTATGCTGACAGATAACTAAGTCTTTGAAATTAAAAACAACATAATTGAAATGCGTTAAGTTTTAGCAAAGGACATTCACAATGAAATATAAATCCACATTGCGCCGTTGCATAAATTAGAACAACAATAATAAAGAATATTTACCTATATGTTCTATTAAACGTTCAGATTTTAAGAAATTTGCGCCATTATAACACATTTTTTATACAATTGCTGGGGTGATATTTTTACCAAAAAACCAAGATAATACTCAAAAAAACTATCACCTCTAATATATTACTCCTATTGATAGACATTACTATAAACATCATAAAAATAAGTTTTTTGTTTGCATAAATATCATTGATTTTTTAGGTAGTAAGCGCATATTAAACTCAAGTGATATTACATCAATATCACTGTTTAATCTGTCGTTGGCCAAGCTGACCAACCTCAAAAAATAGAGGTTAGTGTTATGAGTAAGTCGCTAGATACTAAGAAAGGTAATAAAAAACCATCTTTAACGACAAAAGAGAAAAAAGCTAAAAAGTTAGCTAAAATCTCTAAAAAAATAGCAGCTAACAACTAATGTTAGGCTGTCATTAGCAAAGCTTCTAATACATCACAGTGATTAGAAGCTTTGATATTGATATCTCGCAAACTATTATCAAACCTTCTGTTCTATCTGCCCTTCACGCTAAAACGTCATATCCTTCGCTGTAATATATTATTTAATTGAAATCTGTTAATTTCACTTCAACGTCAGAACCTGTTTATATAAGCTCTAATATAAAAGCATCACCTCAAAGAACGATACTTATATTCAATAACGGATGATTCTTTCTATTTAAGTATAAAATCACAATTTAATAATATACGGATAATCATCTATAACTTTAATTACATCACTCAATTTATTGATCATCGTAAAATAAAAAGTGTAATGCAGGTTATTATCCGTCATCTCGGAAGGGAGGCACGAGCTATCCGTGATCTATTTATCACGCGCTTGAGCATTAAAGACACCAATGAAGATGGTTATTGTGTGGTGATTACACTAATTTAGAAAAGTTACTAACACGGAAATGCCCCATTATTGGTTAGATCAAATACTCTTTCATATCGTATTGACGTGATTTTTGATTAGTTTTTTTATGCTTTTAACTTTGTAGCTTACGTAAAACTTTTGCTATAAGTGCAACAATACATCACTGTTACCGTAGTTTCATATCCTCACCCTGAGTATAATTACTTAGCTTTTTAGCCATATCTCGGTATTGCTACACATTTCGATATTTAATAAGGAATATCATATGAGTAGAGATTTAATTCAAGCTGTAATTAATTTAGTACCTGAGTTAGCTGATTTTGGAATTGGTATTTATGTTAATGGACATGGGTTAGACCAAATGCAGAAAAAAGCTGAGTTCGGTAAAAATCAGTTGGAGTTATTGGATAGTACCGAGTCTTTCAAAAAAACAGCCGTTTGGTTAAAGCAAGTGGAAAAAATTAAAAGTTTTAACTTACGCCGGACTAGCTATGGGTTAAAAAGCTTAGCTGAAAAAGATATTGGTTACATTACAAATGGAGTATTTATTGCGCCGTTATGTATTTCGGACGCGCATTGTGCGCCCGAAATATCTTAAACTTCAACAGACCATCGAGGTGTAAAGCTGTTTTGAGTTTCTTCGACAGAGATAATGTTAGAAACTGCAAAGTTTCTTATTCCACCTTTCTGGATATCAAAGCAAAAGAACTTCTCTTCACCTTTAGTTATTCTATAGCTATATGGTTCAGCTTCTCGGGTTTCAGCTGTACCGTCTTTTTCACGTGCAGTGATAATTATTGTGTGTAAGTTCTTACCTGCATTACCTATGATCTGTTTCACAATTGATTCCTTATTATAGTGCGGCTTTATTACCACTATATTAATATGGGTAAAGGGACGGCATTTCAATTGACCACTGTTAGTAAATTAGTTTTTTGCAATTAAAATCACCAAAGTATGTAACTATCTTATTTGTTTATTACATGCTAGTGCATATAACAAATGACTTAACAGTGACTCGGTGCACAATACGATTTTTCTCGGCTTACAAATGTGTTTGCTGTACCTAGTGCGTGTCTAGTGGGTACGTTGTTAGCTACATAATTAGATGTTATGAACTAATTAAATAAAGTGAGTTTTATGAAGATTAAAAACATTAGTATTGATGGTTTTAGAAGTTTTGTTGGGTTCAATTTAACATTTGATGATCGCTTAACGGTTATTGTTGGAGAAAACGATGCTGGCAAAACGTCATTGATTGATTGTTTAAGAGTCATTACTCAAAATCAAAAAGTTGAATTAGATGATTTCAATTTTGATATGGATAATATTTCCATCAAAATTGAAATAGAAAACTTCGTTTTCACAAAAACGTTTACAAAAGATGCTTTAATTGTCACTGAAGGTGTAATGAGTTCATCTCCGTCTGAGGGTTATATTAACGAATTAAAAAATATATTCGTAGATGAATATGATGCTGAAGATCAAGGTAATATAAATGAGATAAAAAGAGTCGCTAAAGAACTCGGCTTGGTTGTTAGAGCTAATTCTGCTCCTAGAACTCTTAAAGATAGAATTATTGAGGTGTTGAATCAAGATGGAGTTATTGAAATAGTTGGAGCCAAATTTCCAGCATTTAACAACATTCAATTAAATGGGAACCAATTTGAAAATGTACCTTCATTCTTTAAAGAGGTATTCTTAAAAGAAAAGCAAACAAGCATATGGTCTGAGAAGATTGATGAAGACCTCACTATCGAAGAATTTGTACAAAATAAAATAGATACATATTCAGAGGAAATAACTAATAAAATAAGAGATGATGGGGTTTTAACAAAGCTAAGAATGTTTCTGGGCGAAGGGGCTGATATAAAAATCACTCCACTTTACCAATCTAAAGATTTAAATATTGATGCTAAAGTCCAATTTTTAGAAAATGGAAAAGAAATAAATATTAGCAAAAAAGGTTATGGTACAAAACGTCGCATATCGATGGCATTGCTAGAATATAAGAAAGAGCAAAGTATCCTTGAAGGAGATGCATCAACAATATACTTACTTGATGAACCTGATACACATTTACATGTAAAGGCACAGGTTGAGCTGTTAGATACAATTCAAGGTTTTTCTGATTCTGGTAATCAAGTAATTCTAACAACTCACTCCCCATTTGTTATCAACCAGATACAGCCAAAAAATATAAGATTAATTGAAAATAAAAATAATATCAGTAAAGTTAAGTTTCTTAGGGATGAGCCAGAAAAATCTAATCGGATATTGAGATCCCTAGGTGTTGAGAATACATATTTATTTTTCTCTAGACATTTGGTTATTGTTGAAGGTGAGACTGAAGATGGCTTCTTACCAGAGTATTTCATTAATCAATTTGATAAGCCTATTGGTTCAAATTTGGTTAAAATAATAAATACTAAGGGAATCACAAATATTCCAGGTTTTTGTAAGGCAATTTTGGAAATACATGACCCAGAAAAAATATATCTTTTGTTTGATAATGATGCTACAGATGAACTCAACGAGGTTATAGAAGAATTAAATGTACCAAATGAAAGACGTTTTATAGTTGGTAACAAAGAGTTTGAAGATGCCTTTAGTGACAATGTACTTTTTGAATCATGGCGACAGTATTTAGAAAACTCCAACAAAGATATACCCGAAGGCTGGACTGAAGCTGCCATCGCAGATCTGAGGGCAACTTGCGAAGAAACCGGTGCTAAATTCTCTAAAGAAATTAGAAAACTTAATGCTGGTGGTAAGAAAATGACTAAGCCAATTTTTGGTAAAGCTATTGCACAAAGAGCACTCCCAGAAGAACTTCCGGGGCCTTTATCTCAACTAATTGACATTCTGAAGTAACACGCAGATAACAAATAAGGATATGTGTCGCGCAGCCGACACCTATCTGAAGTGTTGGACAAGCCCAAGCCACCTTATATAAGTCAATATTGGAAATATAATGAAGGGTGATGCCAAAAAGAAGTCGATCATTACCCTTAATTTTCCTAATACCTGCTAGCCGAAATAGAGCAAATAATCTAACCCATTTCTGTCCACAAACTAGTTACAACAAAAATAAAAACAATTAGCTCTACAACATGCTAATAGTAGATTCCCTATCTCGTTCGTAACCTCACTGTAGGGAATGACGCGGGAGAGGTTCAGTGGTTAAGTAACGCTTGGATCACATAGCACTTGAATCACACATGGCGCTTAGATTAAATGACGCTTGTAATACGCTTACAGGTCTAAATATGTGAGTAGTTTGGTAGTTTGGTAGTTTGGTAGTTTGGTAGTTTGGTAGTTTGGTAGTTTGGTAGTTTGGTAGTTTGGTAGTTTGGTAGTTTGGTAGTTTGGTAGTTTGGTAGTTTGGTAGTTTGGTAGTTTGGAGATTATAACGAACTATTTATTATTGATAGTAATAAAAAGAACAAAACAATAATATTGAACTACACTGTAAAGAGTGAATTAGAATGTAACTTTTTGATAGAAAAGGGATTTGCTAAACGCTAGATGGGTGGAAGCCCCCACCAGCCACATCCCGGCACACACGACGCCTGCTGCGGTTGCTCCCTTCCGGGCCTGGCCGAGTTCACAGGTTAGTGTTGCGGGAGGACCAATGGGGGCCTCCATAGATTCTTTGTCTCTTTCGAGAACGGGAAGGATTATCTATTAACCTCGCCAACAATGCAAGCCGTTATCTTACCCTTTTGTTTGACTGCTGATTATTTGCTCGAATTTAAACAAAATAGTAATAAAGTCAACCTATTGCCCATTAGTTAAGATTATTCATCCTCTTCTTCAGGATCATCTAATAGTGATTCACCTAACAAGCCTCCGCCTAATACTAATAGCCATGAGACTAAAATCGGATTCTCAACACTAAATTGTGGCAACACCACTAAGGTCGTAAATCCAATCGCGGGTAATATACAAGCAAGGCGTGGAATCCAATCTTGATGTTTCATTTTAATCAGGCTTTGTAGTGCTGCGATTAATCCTGTAACACACAAGCCGACTAATGCCGCAGCTCCCATTCCACCTATCCATAGTGGTAATACCGCGAGTAATGGCCACCATGTGTTACCGGCAATAGGACGCCAACAACGGGCGGCATACCAAATAACACCAATCGCGATAATTTGCACTAAGGTTGCACTGATACTGCCCTCTAGCTTGCCTTCTCCTTGCAATGCCATTAAACCAACATTCATTGAGAGTGCAATTGAGATCATCAATGCGCCAAGCTGCCAACAGCCTTTGGTGGAGATACAAATCATCAGAATAGGTAGCATCATAAATAAACTGATTGATAATGCTAACGGTTGTTCAGGCAGCATCGCACCGTAGGCACCTAAGCCACAGAGCAATAGCCAACCTGCAACACCACTTTGTGGTAGTAGCCACAGAGCAGGAATAGCAAGTGCTAACACGGGCAACTCCCCCGCAGTTTGACCGAGAGCACTGACACCTAATACCGTTAAAATTAAGGTAACGGTAACCAATGAAGCAGCATACAACATGGCAACACCTCCTTGCGTTATCCTGTTGTCTAAAAAGATAGAACCGCTATTATTTACCAAGCATATTATTTAACGGCTACTTATTAAATATGGACGACTTTTGCAATCAAATCTATAGCCAAGTCTATCAAATTCCATTTGGGCTGGTTTCTACGTATGGCGATATTGCTAAATTTGCCGGTTTTCCTGGGTATGCTCGTCATGTCGGACGCTTAATGGCGACCTTACCTGAAGGCTCAAAAATACCTTGGCATCGTGTTATTAATAGCCAAGGCCGGATTTCATTAAAAGATGATGCACTATTAAGACAGATAGCGGCATTACGAGCAGAAAACATTGTCGTCTCTGACACTGGGCGAATATCACTACGCTATTATCGATGGCAAGGGCACTCATAGGCATATTGGCAGCAGCGCTAAATCAGCATACCATTCCCCTAGTTTTTATTTTTCAGGATGTACCATGAGCAAACAATTAGATGAACTACTAACTTTATTGCAATTAGAGCAAATTGAACGTGAACTCTTTCGAGGCCAAAGTGAGAATTTAGGTTTACCACAGGTATACGGTGGTCAAGTTATAGGGCAATCTTTATCAGCAGCGAAGCAAACGGTAGATCCCGAGCGTCATTTACACTCTTTTCATAGCTATTTTCTTTTACCGGGTAATCCAGAAAAACCGATTATCTATGATGTAGAAACCCTACGTGATGGTCGCAGTTTTAGCACTCGTCGTGTAAAAGCCATTCAAAATGGCCACCCTATTTTCTATTTAACGGCGTCTTATCAAGCGGATGAACAAGGGTTTGAACATCAAGCTACAATGCCAAATGTAGTGGGTCCTGATGGCTTAGCGTCTGAAAGTGATTTAGTTGAATCGGTTGCACAATATTTACCGCCAAAGATTGTTGAGATGTTTGGTAACAAGCGCCCGATTGAAGTACGCCCAGTAACGGTCATTAACCCTTTAAAACCAGCGATTGCAGAACCAAAGCAACATTTATGGATAAAAACCAATGGTGCAATGCCTAATGATTTAAGCATTCACCAATATATGCTGGCTTACGCGTCTGATTGGGGATTTTTGACCACATCATTACATCCACATGGCGTCACACTCTTTAGTCCTCATATGCAGGTCGCGACCATTGATCACTCAATGTGGTTCCACCGTCCATTTAAAGTTGATGAGTGGTTACTGTATGTAATTGATAGTCCATCAGCGAGTGGATCACGTGGCATTGTGCGTGGTGAAATTTATAATCAGCAAGGACAACTTGTTGCATCGGCGGTTCAGGAAGGATTGATTCGCCAGCACTAACTAAAACATCACATAAAAATAACCCCAAATCACTACAACAATGACTCGGGGTTATTTTTAGTATGTAGGCGTAGTTAAACGGGTAATGCTGTGGTGTATTTTAGTGGTTCCATTGCAAAGGTGGACGTCACATTAGTCAGGTCAGAAACAGCCGCGACTAGTTTTTTATACATATTATCAAAAGCTTGCATATCAGCCACTTGTACTTTCATCATGTAGTCATATTCCCCAGCCATGCGATAAAATTCCATCACTTCAGGAAATTCCGTTACCGTTGAAACAAAATGATTAAACCAATCTTGTGAGTGGTTGCTGGTCTTAACTTGTACAAATGCAGTAAAGGCGATACCTAATTTTACAGGATCAAGCAGTGCCACCCGTTGGCGTAAAATACCGTCTTCTTCAAGACGCTTTAATCGTTTCCAACATGGAGTAGTTGTTAAATTCACAGCGTCCGCAAGTTCTGCCAACGGCATGGTTGCATCATTCTGCAATAAACGTAACAACGTTCTATCAACACTATCTAAAACTGCCATTAATGCCACCAATTAGGATAAAAAGGGTAAATACTTCCTAAAAAATACCTCTTATTCAGCAAAGAGGCAAAAAAATTACTAATAATAACGATCGCTACCACTTTATTTATGTAATCTCACAATAGACAACTATGGGTTTTAAATCTACAGTGGTAGATGTCATTGAAACCCACCACCGGAACTAAGAACCACTTCCTATAAAAACAACAAAAAATAGAACAGGTTTTTACTTTAATTTTTAAAAGTAGAACTATTTTCCATAAAACATCAAACAAACAACAAATAAAGCAAAGATTTTTTTATTACCATTGTTTACTATATACCCATGTTGCATCAAGGGAGTTGATTAAGTAAACACTCGATGGATTCGAATTAAGCAAAGAGGTAATACGTAATGAATATGACTGTAAATACCGCACCAGAACACAATGCTTGGATCAGTAACTCAATCAAAGCCATTGAAGCAGACTACCAACGTTCTGCCGATACTCATTTGATTAAACTTGATATGCCCAGTCTTGAAGGTATCGATATCTATCTAAAAGATGAAAGTACGCATCCGACGGGAAGCCTAAAACATCGTTTAGCACGTTCATTATTTTTGTATGCGCTCTGTAATGGTTGGATAAACCAAGATACGACGGTAATTGAATCGTCATCAGGCAGCACCGCAGTATCAGAAGCCTACTTTGCACGTTTACTCGGACTGCCGTTTATTGCGGTAGTACCACGGAAAACAGCACGCAAAAAAATTGAGCAAATTGAATTTTACGGTGGTAAAGCCCACTTTGTTGATTCATCAGCCGCTATTTATGAAGAATCTCGTCGCTTAGCCAAAGAATTAAATGGTCATTATATGGATCAATTTACTTATGCTGAACGAGCAACTGACTGGCGTGGTAATAACAATATTGCGAACAGTATTTTTAACCAAATGAAATTTGAGCGATTTCCAATTCCAAGCTGGATTGTAATGAGCCCAGGAACAGGTGGTACATCGGCCACAATTGGTCGCTATATTCGTTACCAAATGCACCCCACTCAATTATGTGTGGTTGATCCTGAAAATTCTGTCTTCTACGACTATTTTAAGGAACGAGATACTGCGATTACGTTAACAACAGGAAGCCGCATTGAAGGAATCGGACGACCACGTGTTGAACCCAGTTTTATTCCCAATGTTATTAACGAAATGCGCAAAATTCCTGATGCAGCCAGTGTGGCAACCGTCCATTGGTTAGAAAAGATCATTGGTCGTAAAGCAGGAGCTTCAACAGGTACTAACTTGTATGGCGTATTGCAAATAGCGACAGAAATGAAACAACGCGGTGAAACAGGTTCAATTGTGACCTTGTTATGTGACAGCGGTGAACGTTATTTAGAAACCTATTATAACGACGACTGGATCACCGCCAATATTGGCGATATTAATCCACACCTAGCTCAATTGCAGCACTTACAACAAACGGGTGAGTGGCCAGTATAACGAATAAAGAACAACCCCTTGGGTTGGTTAGCTACAGCGCCAACCCCCCTATTTTTATTTACAACCCGGTTATATTTTGTGTCTTTAAGCAAATACGGATAAAACTAATTGTGCTCTGCATTTTATCAATTAGGTTTATATGGATAACGTATCACGCTTATTTTATGCCGTACACTTTGTACGGCTTTTTTTTATCGGTGCTATTTGTCATCGCTACTTTTCTATCGCCTTCAGCTGAGTTAGCATATCCCCATGCTAATGAAATCATCATTAGACTATTATTGTACCGACTGTTTCTCGGTAATCACTCACAAAGGATAATTCATCATGGCAAAAGCCGTAGTTGTTTTCAGTGGCGGTCAAGATTCGACCACGTGTCTCATTCAAGCATTAGCGCACTACGATGAAGTGCACTGTATTACGTTTGATTATGGTCAACGCCACAAACTAGAGGTTGAAATTGCCGAGCACATTGCCAAAGATCTTGGTGTTGCCGCACATAAAGTCATGGATGTCAGCTTAATTGGTGAGCTTGCAATCAGTTCATTAACCCGCGATAGCATTCCTGTTTCTCATGAATTACAAGCCAATGGTTTACCTAATTCATTTGTACCAGGACGTAACATTTTATTTTTAACTTTAGCGGGTATTTATGCCTACCAAATTGGTGCAGAAGCGGTAATCACAGGGGTTTGTGAAACAGATTTCTCTGGCTACCCTGATTGCCGCGATGAATTTGTACGCTCACTTAACCACTCGTTAGTGCTCGGTATGGATCGTCAATTTACTATCAAAACGCCATTAATGTGGCTCAATAAAGCCGAAACATGGGCACTTGCAGATCAATATGGCAAACTCGATTATATTCGTGAACAAACATTAACTTGTTACAACGGTATTGTCGGTGACGGCTGTGGTGACTGCCCATCTTGCGATTTACGTCGTGCCGGCTTAGAAGATTACTTACAGCATCAAACGACGGTTATGGCTGCATTGAAAGCCAAGCAAGCACAACATAAAGCGTAATCATTATTGCATTGATTTAAATAGCAAATAATATAAAAAAAGCCGACATCAATACTATTGATGTCGGCTTTTTATTTTGCGTTATTTGAGTACTGATTAATCGCGGTAAAGTGCAAAATCGGCAGCACAATCAACAAGCTGCTCACGAGTTAACATGAACACACCGTGACCACCATTCGCAAACTCTAGCCACAAGAATGGAATATGCGGATATTGCTCTTCCATGTGGATCATTGAGTTACCCACTTCACAAATCAAAATACCGTCGTCTTTAAGGTAATCCGGTGCATTTGCAAGAATACGACGTACCAATTTTAGACCATCACTGCCCGCGGCTAAACCTAGCTCTGGCTCATGACGGAATTCTTCTGGTAGGCTGTCCATATCTTCTTGGTCAACATACGGTGGATTGGTCACGATAAGATCGTATTTATCTTTTGGAATATCACGTAAAAGATCAGAACGAAGCGGAATCACTTGCTGCTCAAGGCCATGATCCGTTATATTCTGCTCAGCAACAGCGAGTGCATCAGTCGAAATATCAACAATATCGACTTCTGCTTCAGGGAACATGTGCGCACAAGCTATACCGATACAGCCACTGCCCGTACACAGATCCATGATACGTGTTGGTTCTTGTTGTAAAAAGGGTTCAAAACGGTTTTCAATGAGCTCACCAATCGGTGAACGTGGTACTAATACACGTTCATCAACGAAGAACTCCATACCGCAAAAGTAGGCAACATTCGTTAAGTATGATACGGGTGTACGATCATTGATTCGACGCATAACACGCTCAACAATACGATGACGCTCACTGCTTGTTAAACGAGAATTACGCACTTCCGGTGGAACATCCAACGGTAAATAAACTGTCGGTAGTACCAGTTGCACGGCTTCATCCCACGCATTGTCTGTACCATGACCATAAAATAGGCCAGCAGCGTTAAAACGGCTAACCGTCCAGCGTAGCATGTCCTGCAATGTGTGAAGTTCGCTGACAGCTTCGTCGACAAAAATCTTATCCAAAATAGCCTCCGATAAACGCTACAATACCACTATATAATTGTTGGAATTTCATTATGAGTAATAAAAATTCACCGCTTGAAGATGATTTTGATCTCTTCAAGGCAGAGGTAAAAGGCGTAAAAAAGTTCACGCATGATACCATAATCACGCCCCGTCAACAGAACTCAAAAGCAGATAAAGCAAAAGTGATGGGCAAAGAGACTCAAAATCATGAGTTTTATTTCTCAGATGAATTTGAGCCCCACCTTAGCGACACGGGTCCAACCCAATATGCGCGAACTGGCGTGTCTAAATATGAAGTAAAGAAATTACGTCGTGGTGTATATGTGCCTGACATTTATCTTGATATGCACGGTATGACACAACAAGAAGCAAAACGTGAATTAGCCGCAATGATTGCCGCTTGTATCAAAGAACACGTGTCATGTGCTTGTGTTATGCATGGCATTGGCAAACATATTCTCAAACAAAAAGCACCAATGTGGTTAGCACAACATCCTGATGTGATGGCTTTTCACCAAGCGCCTTTAGAATTTGGTGGCGCGGGCGCGTTGCTCGTCTTAATTGATATACCAGAGCGCTAATACCGTGGTTTTACCATATGGCCAACTTTGATTACTTTACCACGGTTAAATAACGTCACTTCTCCTGTCTCACAGACTTTAAGGCGTTCTTTAACTGCGGTTTCAACATAGAAATACTCACAATCATCATTACGGGCGCTATCAATACGCGCAAAAATGACCAATGGCGGAGCACCGACTTCATTGGAATGGTTAGCGAATGTTAAGCTACTGCCCGTTTGTGAAATATGCATGCCTTCAGTTTGCCCATCAGACCATTTCACCATACCGTTAGCTGTAATATGGGCTGGCTCACCCACACTGCATCCAGCCATAAACAAGACACCCGCCAGCGCCATAATCTCACACTTCGTCATGGTCATTTATTACCTATTATTTATGTGGTTGATGCTGCCACAACAATTTGCTCTTTCCTGATTGTGGATCATAATCAATCGCGGCAATCGCAGAGGTCAAAAACATAGGTGGTTGTAATCCGGGAACTAACTCTGCTGTTAAATAGCCCACTAGCGGTAAGTGTGAAATCAACAGTAGCGATTGTGGTTGCTCGGTTTCAATGGTCGCTTTAATAAAATCAGCCACCGTTTCAGCATCACCATAAGGGGTAATATCTTCAACGCTACCGACTTGAGTCGCGGTAGGTAAGCTCTTTACCATTGCTTGCCATGTTTGTTGGGCTCGTAAGTAAGGGCTAACCCATACTTGATCTAATTCTCCCTTCAAATGTGATGCTAATAATGTTGCCATTTGCTGTGATTGCGCAATGCCACGCGTCGTTAATGGGCGTTCAGCATCACTTGCAGCAAAATTTTCGGCTTCACCGTGACGCATAATATAAATTTGCATAGATATTTCGATAACCTCAGTTAAACAATCGCAGATCCTACTCACATCATCGAGTCGGTCGATCATTATTACATGCTTTTATTATTGGCATAACCATAGAGTTTTAATTCTGTGGCTAAGCTTACTTTTTAATGGCTCAATTGGTTAACTCATCACTTATTTATTTAATTTATTAACAGAAATGCGACTTATAATTCATCTAATCGCATCTTCAATTTGCCAGCCTTAATATTGAACGTCATACTTAACCTAATTCCCTCAAAAATAGGCTCTTCCTGTGCATACTAGCCCTAACGATCATAAGCAGTATCGCTATCTCACTTTAGCGAATGAACTTCGAGTACTGCTCGTTCATGATGCTGAAGCGCCTCGCTCTGCTGCTGCATTGTCTGTCGAGATAGGCCACTTTGATGATCCCACGGATCGTCAAGGCATGGCACACTTTCTTGAGCATATGCTTTTTCTTGGCACCGAAAAATACCCACGCGTCGGTGAATTCCAAACCTTTATCAACCGTAATGGTGGTAGCAATAATGCATGGACAGGCACTGAAAACACTACGTTTTTCTTTGAAATCAGTCCCCATGCATTTGAAGAGGGATTAGATCGCTTTGGCCAATTTTTTACCGCCCCATTATTTAATGAAGACGCGGTTGATAAAGAACGTCAAGCTGTTGATTCTGAATACAAACTAAAAATAAAAGACGATGTACGTCGTTTGTATCAAGTGCAAAAAGAAACCATTAATCAAGCCCACCCTTTCGCTAAATTTTCGGTTGGCGATCTCACTACGCTTGATGATCGTAATGGCCAGTCTGTACGTGATGATCTGCTGGCATTTTATCATCAACATTATTCAGCTGATGTGATGGGGCTGGTGCTATTAGGCCCACAATCATTAGATGAACTAGAACACTTCACTCAAACGTTCTTTAGTGAAATTCCTAATGCTACCACTAAAAAACTAGCAATAGACGTGCCATTTGTTACTGAAAACGAATGTCAGAAGTTCATTCAAATTGAACCTATTAAAGAATTACGTAAGTTAACTTTATCTTTTGCGTTGCCATCTGTTGATGCGCATTATCAAATTAAGCCGCTGTCATACATTGCTCACCTACTGGGAAATGAAGGCACGGGCAGTTTAATGGCAATATTAAAACAACGTGGATTAATCAATACCCTCACCGCTGGCGGTGGTGTCAGTGGTAATAATTTCCGTGAATTTACCATTGGTTTAAATTTAACCCCTAAAGGCCAGCAACACACAGATGAAATCGTGCAGTGCGTGTTTGCCTTTATTGCTTTAATCAAACAGCAAGGGTTAAATGCATGGCGTTACCAAGAGAAGAAATCCGTCTTGGAAATGGCATTCCGTTATCAAGAGAAAAGCCGCCCTCTGGATACTGTCAGTTATTTAGTGATGAATCTGCTGCATTACAACGCGGAAGATATTATCTACGGCGATTATATGATGGAAGGCTATGATCAAGATCTACTTGAACAACTATTAGCTTACCTTAGCGTGAGTAATATGCGCTTAACCTTAGTCGCCCAAGGTGGACACTACGATCGGGTTGCTGCTTGGTATGACACCCCTTATTCAGTGACACCATTCACACCACAACAAATTGAAAGCTGGACCAATGTCAGCCTTGATGACGCATTATTATTACCAGAGCCTAATATTTATTTGTGTGAACAATTTGAACCCTTGCCACTTGAAGCAGGATCTGAATTACCCCCACAATTAATTCAAGATTTACCCGGTTTTCGTTTATGGCATAAACAAGAACATGATTTTCGCGTACCGAAAGGCATTGTTTACGTCGCTATTGATAGCCCACATGCCGTGAGTTCAACGGAAAATATTGTTAAAACACGGTTGTGTGTCGAACTGTTATTAGAAGCAATCAATGAATCGGCTTACCCAGCTGAAATTGCAGGAATGTCTTACAATCTTTATGCTCATCAAGGCGGTGTAACCCTACAGCTTTCTGGCTTTAGTGAAAAACAACCTCAATTGATGCAACTGATTTTAGCGCGTTTTAAAAATCGCCATTTTACTCAGCAACGGTTTGATAATATCAAAGCCCAAATGTTACGTAATTGGCGCAATGCAGCAGAAGATAAACCAATCTCTCAGTTGTTTAATCAACTTACAGGATTATTACAGCCGAATAATCCGCCTTATCCGCACCTTATCGAAGCACTGGAAACCATCACTATTGATGAACTACCACCATTTGTTGAGGCGATGTTTGCCGAAATACACATTGATGCTTTTGTCTATGGTAATTGGGTCAAAAAAGATGCGTTGGCACTGGCTGAAACCCTCAAAGATGCCTTTAGAGTCACTGACCAATTATACGGTGAATCACAACGTCCATTAGTGCATTTAGAAAACAGTGGCACCTTAACTTACGAGTTAGATTGTCATCATGAAGACTCAGCGATTTTGATGTATTACCAATCTCGTCAAACAACGCCACACAAAATTGCGATTTATACACTCGCTAATCATTTAATGTCGACCACGTTTTTCCATGAATTACGGACCAAACAACAGCTTGGTTATATGGTGGGAACGGGTAATTTGCCACTAAATCGTCACCCAGGATTGATCTTGTATATTCAATCTCCTGTGGCTGAGCCAAGTTATTTATCCGATGCTATCGATGATTTCACCAATGCTTTTGCACTTGTGTTATTAGAGTTAAGTGAAGCACAATGGCAAGCGAGTAAAAAAGGACTTATTGCACAAATTTCTGAGCCCGATACTAACCTACGTTCACGTGCACAACGGTTTTGGGTCAGCATTGGCAATAAAGATGAAAACTTCAATCAGCGCCAATTAGTGGTTGAAAAGCTAAAACAACTCAGCCGTGTTGATATGATTAAGTTTATTGTTGATACGGTTAAGCCTCGTACCGCAAACCGGTTAGTAATGTATTACACGGGGAAAACCCACCATGATGCAGAGCCATTAATAATCGGCAAAGCCATTGAATCTATAGCTGATTTTCAAAAGAACGCTTACTAAATAAAAAATCCCATTTATGTACTTTCAACTAGAAAGAGTTCAACATAAATGGGATTTTTATTTTGCACTCTAATCTGATCTACTTTTATTATGATAAAAATCGCTTTCATAAGATTTCAGTAGCCAATTAAGCCCTCTTCAAACCATAATGTTTATCTCGAATATATCGTTATTACTATCACGAATTAATATAGATAGAAATGCTTACGATAGTAACGAATAGATTAGAAGAGGACTCACGTGACTCAACAATGCCCACATTGCCAAATTGAAATACACGCGCCAAAACTGAACGCGTATGAAGATAATTTTGTTTGCCCGCACTGTGCTGCCACTTTATCTCACAGTCAGATTGATATCTTTCTCTATGCTTTCTGTTTTATTGCATTGAGTGCATTATTGCTGATATTAGTGGGCCATGTGAACACCTTCATCGCGTTGGTCTTTGCCGCTGTGGGTTATCGTCTTTGCCGCAGCAAATTATTTGAATCTCATTTTCGTTTAATTCGCTGTACGTACTAATATCGAACTCATAACAATAAAAAAGCCTGCATGATGAAGTATCCAACATTAAGGATCACTGCATTGAACAGGCTTTTTTTGTTACGGTTATTTTTAAACATCTATTACACGATCAACGCTAATAAAACCGTTTTTCTTGTTGCGCCATCGCGACTAAATAATCACAAGGTGCAAATCTTTCACCATGAGCATCGCTGTATTCACGCATCATATCAACCACCAAATCAATGCCTAGGTGATCCATGTAATGGAATGGACCGCCAAGGAATGGTGGAAAACCAATACCAAATATAGCGCCAATATCACCATCACGAGCAGATTGAATCACCCCTTCATGTAAACAGCGAGCCGCTTCATTAAGCATCATTAACGTACAACGAATCGAAATATTGGCTTCAGTTAATTGCTGTTCTGGTGTGATCCCAAGTAAGGTATAAACCGATTTATCCACTTCTTTATTATTGGTGTTATACAAATAGAACCCTTTACCACTTTTACGACCTTTACGCCCATCTTGTTGTAATACATCAAACATTGCTGGTGTCGCAAAACGCTCACCGAGCTCTGTGACTAAAATAGGGCTGATCTTAGCACCAATATCAACCCCAACCTCATCAAGTAATGTTATTGGTCCAACCGGAAAACCAAAATTAAGCAACGCCGTATCAATATGTTCAATAGGCTCACCCGCTAATAATATTTGAGCCGCTTCATTCATATATGGCGCTAAAATACGGTTAACATAAAAACCTGCTTTATCAGCAACGACAATCGGGGTTTTACCTTGTTTTTTAGCTAATGCAACCACAGTTGCAATGGTTGTGGCGGAGGTTGTTGCGTGTGGAATAACTTCCACTAATGGCATTTTTTCAACCGGACTAAAATAGTGTAAACCAACAATATTTTGTGGGCGCTGCGCATTTGCTGCAATTTGATGAATCGGAATCGAGGACGTGTTAGTTGCAAAAATTGTGTGCTCGAATGTATTGGCTTCGATTTCTTGCACCATCTGTTGTTTAAGCGCAATATCTTCAAATACTGCTTCTATCACCACATCAGCATGAGCTATACCACGATAATCAGTGCTGCCAGTAATACGTAACATCTGCTGTTGCAGTTGTGGTTTTCGAATAATATGCCGCTGACGTTGTTTATTTAAAATGGCATAGTTATACGCGAGTGCATGCTGAATACCATCATTAGTAATATCTTTTATTCGTACCGCTAAACCCGCTTTCATGGCTGACACATGCGCGATCCCACCGCCCATTAAACCGCCACCCAGTATCGCTATACGCTCGATATTAATTGGCTCAGCATCGGCACCTGTCTCTTTTTTCATCGCCGTCGTAGCAAAGAAAATATCGCGTAATGCGCTTGATTCCGCAGTCATTACCAAGTCACCAAACACTTTCGCTTCTTGTTCAAGCCCGGCTTCAATGCCTTTTTCTAAACCATATTTTACAGTATCTAAAATCGCATCAATGGCGGGATAACATCCACGTGCCTTTTGCTGCGCTTTTTTAGCGGCTTGATCAAACACCACACTTCGGCCAAAAGCATTACCAGCCATCGCCCAATCTTGAAATGAATGGGTACGAATTGGCTTAGTGGTTAAAGCCACTTGTTCTGCTACCTGTAACAAAATAGTCTGTGGCACAACTTGATCAACCAACCCTTTTTTTAAGGCTTGCTTTGCTCGTACCTGTTTACCCGTGAGCATTAATTCTAAGCCATTTGCAACACCAATGAGGCGTGGTAAACGTTGGGTTCCACCAGAGCCTGGTAATAAGCCTAATTGCACTTCAGGTAAGCCTAAACGCGTAATATCATCGTCGGTACAAATTCGACTATGACACGCTAATGCCAGCTCTAATCCCCCGCCTAAACAGGGTCCATGAATAGCAGCCACGACATGCATTGGTAAATTTTCAAGGGCATTAAATAGCTGTTGACCTTTATTTGCTAGCGCTTCAGCCTCAGTGGCTGTTTCACACTTTGCCAACATACGAATATCAGCACCAGCAATGAAGTTATTCGTTTTACCTGAATACACCACCAAACCTTTAAGTTCGGGATGGTGAGTTAATTCAGCTAAGACATCATTAACCTGATCAACAAAAGCAGCTTGTAAGGTGTTCATTTTTTCATTGGCAACATCAATTTTAAGCCAGCCAATGCCATTATCGCCATAAGATAAACTAAATGCTGATTGGGTCATTATTCTGCCTCCAAAATCATTGCTGCACCAAGGCCACCAGCAGCACAAGCGGTGTTTAATGCAAAACCACCACCTCGACGTTGCAATTCATGTAATGTTTGAATGATCATTCTTGCGCCTGTCGCAGCAAAAGGATGACCGTAAGCAATCGAGCCACCAAGAACATTAAATTTATCCATGTCTATATCACCAAGCGCGTTATCTCGACCCAGTTTTTGTTGAGCAAACCGTTTAGAACTGAACATTTTCACATTGGCTAAAGTTTGAGCTGCAAATGCTTCATGCATATCAATTAAGGTTAAATCACCAAGAGTCAATCCTGCACGTTCAAGGGCTAATGGACTGGCATAGGCCGGCCCCATTAGCATATCTTCTGCAACATCAATCGCAGAAAATGCATAAGAGCGAATATACCCAAGCGGAGTCAAGCCTAATTCTTTTGCTCGCCCTTCTCGCATCAATAATATTGCCGCTGCGCCATCGGTTAATGGAGTTGAATTAGCAGCTGTAACACTGCCATGTAAACGATCAAATGCTGGGGTTAGTTGCGCGTATGCTGCCAATGTTGAATCTTGACGAATGTTATTATCACGATCAATCCATTGCAGGTAAGGCGCTGAGAATGCAGTTATTACTTCATTATTCAATAACCCATCTTGCCATGCTTTAGCCGCTAACGTATGAGAACGATGCGCAAAAGTATCTTGTTCTTCTCGACTAATCGCATGACTTTTTGCCATTTGTTCTGCCGTTTGTCCCATGCTCAATCCCGTTGAGTATTCAGCAATGGCAGGTGGTACTGGCATCAGATCTTTAACGCCTAATGCACTGAGTAATTTTAAACGTGCAGGCATGGTTTTGGCTTTACTTAATGCTAATAACGTCGCAGCCATTTTTTTACTGACCCCAATAGGTAGCATTGAGGTTGAGTCAGCACCGCCCGCGATACCAATATCAATCGAGCCGGCCATAATACTTTCCGTTACATTAACGGCAGCTTGAAAGCTGGTCGCACAGGCTCGCGTGACACTATAGGCGTCAGTGTGAATATTCATTCCCGTACCCAGTATGATTTCACGCGCAATATTTGGTAATTCAGGGGTTTGCACAACTTGGCCAAACACAACTTGATCAATTAACTGTGGATCAAAGTCAGCCACTTGTAGCATTTCATTAACGGCTAACTTACCCAAATCAAGGGCAGATAAACGATCAAATGCGGTTGATTGACGTGCGAATGGTGTCCGTAACCCGCTAACAATAGCAATACGTTCACCGTTACGTGTGGTGATATGTTGAAGACCCGTCATCGCAACTCCTTGTCACAATTATAATTAACCTCAATTGCGAGGTCAGACCACATAATTGTAACCACAAAGTAATCAAAAAAAAACATTTGTTTAAAAATGCTTCTTAAATGACGTTTTTGACGTAAAACACTTAGACTTTAAGATGGGTTGTAGTATAAAAAAGAACAATTACTCTGTGACTAAATACTCATAAAATATAGGTATTATTTTAAAGGGATAATGTCGCGGGGGCTAAATTTAAGCAAAAAAAAACCACACCCTTAGGTATGGTTTGAATTCACGCAGAAAGCAATCAATCAGCGTAATAAAATAATCAATTAACATAAAGCCAATTGCAAATCAGGAAAACCCCTGATAGGAGAAAGTAAAGTCAGCCTTCAAAAGGAAGTTGTCATCTTGCTCAACAGACGGTATTAACTATTATTAAGTTATTCAACTTAACCATAACCTCAACCATCAGATGACCCGACAACTATAACCTACCACTCAGAACAGAATTTGAACCAGATCAATTTTATTGCTATTTATACGATCTTATACACAAAAAGATAGTGCATCATTCAAAAAAGTTATCAGATGGCATCATTAATTGGTGCAATAACGCTAAACAGGCTCATCAATGATAAAAAAATTTTTTAGTAACAAAAAAGCTTCTGCTACGGTCTGTTTAAATATGGATAAACAAAAACGTTACGAAGCCCTTGTTAGAGCATGGCACCAAGATTTATATCGCTATGCTTATTGGTTATCTCATGATCCCCATATTGCTGAAGATTTAGTGCAAGAAACATGTCTACGCGCATGGAAATCATTAGATAATTTACAAGATGATAATGCTGCTAAAGCATGGTTGATCACTATTTTACGCCGTGAAAATGCGCGTAGATTTGAACGTAAGCAATTTGACTTAGTCGATATTGATGATCACCATATTGCAGACACTAAACCCAGTGTCGAAATGGATGCTGACCAATATTTATTACATAGACTAATCATGAAGCTAGCCCCCGAATATCGAGAACCGTTAATTTTACAAGTGATGGCTGGATTTAATGGCGATGAAATCGCGGGGATCTTAAACCTGAATCGCAATACTGTTATGACGCGACTTTTTCGTGCTCGTAACCAACTAAAAGAACAACTTGAAAAGAAAACGACTCAAAAGGGGAATCATCATGGATGATCTAGAATTTCGTCGCCGTTTACTGGCAGATCCTAATGATAATGACCCAGAACTGATTAAAACTAAAAATCAGTCCATCACTAATCGCCATTTTTCCAATGAATTACAGCAATTAGATCAACAACTAAAACAAGCATTGCAGGTTGATATTCCTGATAATCTGGCTGATAGGATCTTATTCCATCAATCAAGTCAGGTACATCCCCCAAAACAGTCTCACTATAAACGCTATCTATCTTACGGGTTAGCCGCGTCTGTAATGTTTTTTGTCGGAGTTATGGTAGGGCAACAATATGGGTTTTCACCACAGCATCCTACGCAGCAGGTCTTTACTCCAATATCAATGTCAAGTATCGCTTTACAACACGTTAATGCTGAAGCGAAATTTGTTGAGCATACTGATGAAGCAGTAACGTTGCAGCAGGTTAATGCCAAACTTAAACCTTTTGGTACCAGTATGAATCAGCTACCCGGCCATATTTATTATCTCAATTATTGTGGTTTTGAAGGTAACCGTGCCTTGCACATGGTTGTAGGTACCGATAAAGGGAAAATGACGGTATTTATCGTGCCACAAACCAGTGCGCAGATGGCGACAGACAGTGACCATACCAATAAAAGTTTATTATTACCCCTACAAGATGCCAGCTTAATTGTTGTTGGAGACAAAGATCAAAAACTAATGCCAATTGCAGAAAAACTTAAATCTGAGCTTTACTGGCAAATCTAGCCAATAAATCGTTACACAACGACCTAAAAATCGATATGTTTAGTAAAATATCGATTTTTAGTTGTCACTTAATCTGCTTATTTTTAATGATATATATTCAAATGATCCAAAAATAACCCAAATGAACATGATAAAATATGTTTCCCAGCCTAAACGACTGGTCAGCTTTGATACGGCTCTCCCCCCCCCTACAATCATCGCCAATCAGTCATATATAGACTGGACTAATAAATATAAAAATCATGATCAGGAATCATAAAAGCATGAACAAGAAGCAGATATTTACACGCTCAGTTATTACTGTAGCCATCGCCTTAGCGTCGTCACAAACAATGGCTGCGGGCTTCCAATTGAATGCCCAATCAGCAACAGGTTTAGGTCGTGCATTCTCTGGTGACGGTGTTATTGCTGATAACGCATCGACTATGGCCAAAAACGCCGCTTCAATGGCTCTTTTTGACGCACCAGCATTATCATTAGGTGTTATTGCCATTGATACAGATGTGAATGTTACCAATGCCCAATATAATAATAAATCTATAAATGACACATCAATTGGTGGCACTAGCTACGCACCGAACATCTACTACATTCAACCTATTAATGATAAATTTTCAGTAGGTGCTTCGTTATATTCAAACTTCGGCACTAAAACTGAATTTGATGATAATTATGCAGCCAATGCATTCGGTGGTTTAACTGACGTTAAAAGCGTTAATTTAGGTTTAAGCGCTGCTTACCGTATAAACCAACATTTTAGCGTTGGTGGTGGTTTAGATATTATTCATGGTAGCGGTAAATTAAAACGTTATATTCCAGCAGGCACAATTTCAACGCCTATCGGAAATATAAATACCCCTAAAGTAAATCTACTTGATATTGATGCAGACGGCCTAGCACTTGGCTTCAATCTTGGCACAATCTACGAATTCAATGACAATAACCGTTTTGGTTTATCATACCGTTACAGCCCAACACTAGAAGCTAAAGGCGACATGCATTATGCGGGTGCTAATATTGACGGCCAAAAATTAAAAATACCACTACCAGATATGCTTGAATTCTCTGGTTTTAATAAACTAAACGATAAATTTGCGGTTCACTATAGTATTCAATGGATCCGTTGGAGCGAGTTCGACGTCTTAGAGACATCAGGTAACGTAGAGCTGAATAATTACCAATGGCAAGATGGCTGGCACTACTCTGTAGGTGGCACTTACTACCTAAACAATGATTGGACACTACGTGCAGGTTACATGCATGACACCAGTGCTCAACAAAAGAGTAATACCTCTATTTCAGTTCCTGATTCTGCACGTGACTGGTTATCAAGTGGCTTCAGTTACCACGTTGATAGCAAATCAACTATCGATTTCGGCCTAACTTACCTGATTGGTAAAGATGTTAATGCACAAGAAACAAATCCTATTGGTATGTCAGTAAATGCGACTACCCGTGCTGATGCATGGCTATACGGTCTACAATACAGCCGTTCGTTCTAATTTGAGCGTACAGTAATAATCAATTATAAAAAAGAAGCCGTAGTGGCTTCTTTTTTTATACGCGAAATAATAGCCAATCTTTATTTTACTCATGATAACTGACCAAAAAACAAAGAATAACGCACAAATAACCATCAATATAAACCGCTGAATTAGCATGAGTTTTCGTACATGTGTACGCTCAAATATTAATAGCTTGGTCTTATCGCACAAAGTCTACCCGATAAAAAACCACAAAAATACAAAAACACAGCATAATACATTTAATAAGGCTATTTTATAAGATAGCTTTTAACGCGTTTTATTGCTGCGAGTATTATTTGCGTAATTATTTCCGTGAACAATATATTTATCTAACATGACTAAAAATAAAATTACTTTAGCCTTAGCGATTACTGCTGCTATTGGTATCAGCAATCAAGCCGCTGCCGCAGGTTTTCAATTAGCAGAATATTCTGCAACAGGTCTAGGACGTGCTTTTGCTGGTGAAGCAGCAATGGCTGATAATGCCAGCGCCCAATTCCGTAACCCTGCAATGTTAACGTATTTAAAAGGCATCCAAGTTTCAGCGGGTGCTATTTATGTTGATCCAAACATTGATATTGATGGTCGCCATACTCTATTTGGTCAAACAAGCACATCTGACTTTGCTAATAACGCTATTATTCCTAATTTTTATTTTTCTCGCCCATTAACGGATAAAGCAACAATTGGTATTGCGTTTGGTACTCACTTTGGTATGCGCACCGATCTTGGCACCGATTTCAAAGCCTCTATGTTTGGTAACCAAGCTGAAGTTCACACAGTAGAGATCAACCCTAACCTTGGTTACAAAATTAATGACCAATTAAGCGTAGGTGCAGGTGTGCGTTATGTGATGGCAAGCGGCCATTTTGGTGCGGCAAGCCCTATCGCACTACCGGGTATGATCCAAAAAGGTCAGCACCTGAAATATATGGAAGGTGAAGATAATGCATGGGGCTGGCAAGCAGGCACCGCATGGCAGATTAATGCGAATAACCGCATTGGTGTTAGCTACCAATCAGCGGTTAAATTAAACCTTGAAGGCCATGCAAATGGTGTTGCTTTTGATGGTTTTAAAAATGGTCGCTATGCGGGTACATTACCGCTTGAGCTTCCCGCTTCTGCTGAAATCGCAAGCTTCCATCAGTTAAATGACCAATGGGCTATCCATGCGAGTGTTAACTGGACCGATTGGAGCAGCTTTGAAAAACTAGAAGCTGATATTCCACAACTTGGTGGTAACCACCATATTAAAAATGAATATTGGAAAGATAACTACCGTTTCGCGATTGGTACCACTTACCAAGCAACGAATAAGTTAGTACTGCGTTCTGGTGTTGCTTATGATACATCCGCGGTTGATGAAGCAAACCGTACTCAAACTATTCCTGAAACTGACCGTACGTGGTTAAGTGTGGGTGCAGGTTATGCTTGGTCTGAAAACCTAACCTTTGATGCTGGCTTTACTTACATCTTTGCCAAAGAAGCAAAAATGATTGAGCAAGAGCAAGAGATGCCAATATTAGGTAAATTTGAAGGCCAAACATCAGGTCACATTTGGTTAGCGGGTGTACAAGCAAGTTACCGTTTCTAATCTGATACGTAATTAGCAACCAACAAAAAGACCGCCAAAATGGCGGTCTTTTTTATAGCATGAATTAATCAATAAAATTAATCACTATCAATTTCATCTAGATAGCTATCATCAAATGTTTCAGCTGCTGGCTGATCACTCACTTTACCATCACTGGCGGTAAAATTCTTATATTGAATATACGCATCACGGGTAAAGATATACGGATCAGGTGAGCTCTTTAGCATCGCTTCTTGATTGACTAATGCTGCACGATCTTCCATACCTTCAAAGATCCACTTACCTAAGCCTTCCCAGAAGTTTAATAGACTCAATGGCAAATAGAGATCATCGACAGAATCAGTAAAGCCTCTAAAGGTAATCGGGCCATAAACAGGTAACATCAAGTAAGGACCGTTACCAACACCGTAATAACCAAGGGTATCGCTAAACTCACGATCTTGAACCTTATTAATATCCGCAGCTGATGCAATATCAATCAGACCCGCCAAACCAAAAACAGTATTAATCCAAAAGCGGTTAAAATGGGTTAGCGCCTCTTTACCATGCAAGGTAAGTAAGCTATTTACCATCCCTGCTGGTTCATCAAGGTTTGATAAAAAGTTAGCAATACCAGTACGGGCAAATGACGGCGTGTAATTCACATAGGCGAGTGAAACAGGACGAGCAACATATGGATCTAAATAATTAAAGTTTAAATCCCACATCGCGCGGTTAAAGCCTTCAAATGGATCATATACTGCATCCGCCGCAGTATTATCGCCATCAATATGATCAACAACATTTGTTGATACCGTTTGCTCAGTCGCCTTATCGGGTGATTGAGCACAGCCCACCATGCCGATACTTAAAATAATTATCAGTAATAGCTTTTTATTCAAAACATACACCTAATAAAAAACAGGCTGAACACAATATTCAGCCTGCTTCATTCATTTTAGCAATTAATTACTTAATATTGCTTATTAATGACAAACGCAGTTTCTCCACCCAAGGGGGTCTGGCTACTTTGACCATACCAATCGCCTTGTTTAGTCATCACGTTACCATCGCTATCAACACGTGCTTTAATGATCATTTCTGACAATGATGATAGCTGGCGTTGTGGAATCATGCTGTCTTTATCCGTTAACGTTATCGTTAATGGGAATGTTGTCGACAACGGTAATTTCACAGCCGCAATCGGCATTGGTGAACCGTCAGCATCATGTACCGAAATAATAATATTACCTTGTTTTGGTAATACTACGTTTTTTCCTAACGCTATAGTAGCAGTAACTTGCTTACCTGTATCGATATTTTGCGTTTCAGTTGGTGTTGTTTGTTCATCAATTGCCGTTGGATCTGGTGCAACTGTTGAACCATCAGCACCGTTAATACGCATTTTTGCACGCGCAATACTACGGGTTAGCATCGGTGTACGAGAATCCTTTGGCCCAATCAGGGTTTTCATCATCGTCCAATAATCGACAGCTTGCTGGTAATGCTTCTGCTCAAACGCATCAAATGCGAGTAATGACAGCGCTTGAACGTTAGTGTGATCAGTCTTAATTACTTGACGTAAAATTTGACGCGCAAGCTCACTTTGACCAGGTTTGCCACTTAACATTAATGTTTGTGCATAACCTAAGCGAATAGCGGTATCAACAGGGTTAAGATCATACGCGCGTTTCATTGCCATTTCAGCCGTTGCTGCATCACGATTAGCTATCGCAATTCGACCTAACAGTAACCATCCCATAGGATCATCACCGTCTTTATGCAATTTAGTTCGTAACGCTAAAGTAAGATCCGACATATCTTGATCAGACAGTGGCTCATTAGCGGCGTTATCACCCATTAAACGTTGTGTTAGCTCTGGTAAGCGATTCACGGCTTGATGCCATGCTTCTACTTTAGCACTGCTACCTACAGCACCATAAACACCATAGCAAATACCCACAATTAAAATAAGGCCAGGTACAACCATTGCAGGGCTAACATATGTTGCTTGTTGCTTTTCAGTAACAGGCAAGTCATCCAATAATGTTTGTTGTAAGTCCGTCACCATATCTTGCTGGCTATCGACTAAACCTTCTTGTGATTCTTCTTCAAGTTCATGAATACGATCTTTAAAGAAGGCTTTATTAAGCTCATCTCGGCTTGCTACATCGTCATACTCTTTGCCGATATACATCGGAATTACAAAGATGGCGATCGCAATTAAAACCAAAACAGCGGTTAAAATCCAAAACAGCGTCATTTATTTACCTTTGTCTGATTATTGGTAGCTTCAGTATCTTGCTGCGCCATTTCAGCCAACAACCCCTGCAAACGTTCCGACTCAACATCATCAAGTGGCTCATCTTTGCTTAGCTCAGTTTTTTTACGTGAGCGATAAACTAAGATGCTAAAACCAATCACAATAAAACCAATAGGACCGGCCCATAGGATCATTGTTGATGCTGTCACTGCGGGATCGTAGGTTACGAAATTACCGTAACGTGCAATCATGTAATCAATGACTTGTTGATTGGTTTTGCCTTCTTTTAACAGCTCAAACGTCTTCATGCGCATATCTTCTGCTAAGGTCGCATTAGAATCGGCAATACTGTTATTTTGACATTTAGGACAACGTAAAGTCTCTGTTAGCTCTTGAAACTGCTTTTCTTGTGCCGGATTTTTAAAGTCGTACACATCAATGGCTGCCAATGCTGGCGCAACCATTGAAAAAGTCAGTCCAAGTGCGAACATCAAAGCAAAAAAGCGTTTCATGATGCTTTTGCCTCCGCTTGAGTGTTGTTATTTTTTGCCTCGGCTTGTAGTTTCTTATAAAGAGGCTCAAGGGTCTTGTTCCAGTTTTCTGGATTAACATCACCCACATGGCGGTAACGAATAATACCGTTCGCATCAATTAAGAAGGTTTCAGGCGCACCATAAACACCAAGGTCCATGCCTAACATGCCATTACCATCAAACAAAGAAATCATGTAAGGATTACCCAGCTCTTTAAGCCAGTTAATCGCTTTAGGTCGCTGATCTTTGTAGTTTAAGCCAATGATCTTCACCCCTTGCTTCGCCAACACGTTCAAGTATTGGTGCTCAGCGTAACAAGTCGGACACCACGTCGCCCACACGTTCAATAGCAGCGGTTGACCTTTAAAAATCGTTTGCTGATATTCTTTACCCGGCTCAAATAAATCTTCAAGCTTAAAGGCAGGAACAGGCTTACCCACTAATACTGATTCAAGTTTTGTTGGATCATCACCAGCAGCGTTACGGCTTAGTTGGACCATAAACATCACAACTAACGCCAAAAACAATACTAAAGGAATAAATAATAGCTTCTTATTCATTAGTTAGCTTCGCCTCCGATTTTTGATCATTTGCAGCAATATTAGCAGGCTTACGGAAACGGTAACGCTTATCGCTGATAGCAAACGCACCACCAAGTGCCATTAAGAACGCACCCATCCACATCCAGTTAACAAATGGTTTGTAGTAAATACGTACAGCCCATGCACCGTCATTACCTAAACGCTCACCCATTGCAACGTATAAGTCACGGGTAAAGCCACTATCAATTGCCGCTTCTGTCATCATTGAACCCGCAACGGTATAGTAACGTTTTTCAGCGTGTAGTGTTGTGATATCAATACCACGGCGGCTGATTTCAAAGTCAGCCACATAACCGTCATAGTTAGAACCATCTGCATCGCGTAAACCTGCAAAGTGGAAGTCATAACCTTTAACGTTAACTGATTGTCCTGGTGACAAACGTAAATCACGCTCAATACCGTAGTTCGATACTAATGTCATACCAATGATAGCAATCGCTAAACCTAAATGGCCTAACATCATCGCCCAGTGGCTACGTCCTAACTTACTCAAACCTTCAAGGAAAGAGTGACGGTGGGTTGCGCGACGGTAGATTTCAACAAGATGGAGAACAATAATCCACACTGCCATCATCACACCAACAACCGCTAACGGCTCAACCACACTTGCAGTTAAGTAAATAACCAAGAATGAGAATGGAACGGTGAATAAACCACACCACAACATTGGTTTTGCGATTGAAGCAAAGTTATCACGTTTCCAACGAACCAGAGGACCGATACCCATTAAGAATGAGAATGGCACCATTAACCATGTAAATAGGGTATTAAAGAACGGTTCACCAATAGAAACAGAGCCTAAGCCTAATTGTTTATGAACTAATGGTAGTAACGTACCAATTAATACCACTAATAACGCAGCAACTAATAATAAGTTGTTGGCTAATAAGAAGTTTTCACGCGAGAACAATGCATAGTTACCACGAGAACGAATTTGACCACCACGCAGTGCATAAAGCAGTAATGAACCACCAATAACCACCACTAAGAAGCCAAGAATAAACATACCGCGTGACGGATCTGACGCAAATGCGTGTACAGAAACCAACACACCAGAACGGACTAAGAACGTACCTAATAGACTTAGTGAGAAAGCAGAAATCGCCAGTAATACTGTCCACGCTTTAAATGTACCGCGCTTTTCAGTGACTGATAATGAGTGCATTAATGCTGTACCCGCAAGCCATGGCATTAATGATGCGTTTTCAACGGGATCCCAGAACCACCAGCCGCCCCAGCCAAGTTCGTAGTAAGCCCACCATGAGCCAAGTGCGATACCTAAAGTTAGGAATGACCATGCCGCGATTGTCCACGGACGTGACCAACGTGCCCAAGCCGTATCTAAACGACCAGTCATTAGTGAGGCAATAGCAAATGAGAATGCAACAGAGAAACCAACGTAACCCATGTACAACATTGGTGGGTGAACAATTAAACCGGGATCTTGAAGCAATGGGTTTAAGTCACGACCTTGTACTGGGAAGTCTGGCAATGTACGCAAAAATGGATTCGATGTTACGATGATAAACAGTAAGAAACCCACTGCAACCATACCCATAACGGAAAGTACACGCGCCACTGCTTCTAGAGGCATACCACGGCTAAATCGAGCAACAGCTGCTGCCCAACCCGCTTGGATAAGTACCCATAGCATCAATGAACCTTCATGCCCGCCCCATACTGCGGTTAAACGGTAATACCATGGCAGTAAACTGGTTGAGTTACTGGCAACATACGCTACCGTAAAATCATTGCTATAGAACGACCAGCTCAAAATACCAAACGACAATGCAAGCATGCCGAATACTCCGTAGGACAGTGGACGTGCCATACGCATCATTGCTTGGTTACCAACCGTGGCACCATACAATGGGTAAATGCTGGCCAGCACCGATAGCGCTAATGCGGCTATAAGTGCGAATTGGCCTAATTCAGGGATCATTGATCACTTACCTTGTAGTTGTTCTTCAGTGTACTGAAGTCGTTTATGGTTTATCTTCATTGCATCTGCCACTTCTGGTGGCATATATTTCTCATCGTGCTTTGCAAGCACTTCACTTGCTTTAACTGTGGTCGGGTTAATCAATACCCCCTGCGCCACAATACCTTGGCCTTCACGGAACAGATCCGGCAAAATACCATCATAAATAACGGTAACAGAAGGACCAATATCAGCCACTTTGAATGTAATTCGTAATGATTGAGGATCACGCTTAACCGACCCTTTCACTACCATGCCACCAATACGTAACCGCTGCCCAACTTCAGGCTTAGCACCACCATCGGTCTTACCGTTAATTAATTCTGATGGCGTGTAGAATAGGTTCATATTTTGGTTAAGTGCGTATAACACCAGTCCAACCGTTGCACCGAGTCCAAGCACTAACGCCAGTACAATCACTAAACGTTTTTGACGTCTTGGGGTCATAGGGTGTTCTCCAATTTTTTGGCTTCTTTAATACGTTGCTCACGCGCCATTTTATTGTTTATTTCTCGTAACAAACGTCGTTTAGTTGTTAAGCTCGAAAATAAAATCCATAACATGGATAGAAAAGAAATTGCGTAGGCACTCCAAACGTAGCCTGCGTATCCACCCATCGCAAAAAAATCATTTATAGAATCAAAATACATAGCTATCTCACTTCACCAGTTTCTGTACCCAAGGGCGATGACTCTCACGTAATAGAATTTCATTACGTAACCGCACCAGCGTAACAGCCGCAAAGAAACAACCAAAACCAAGTAACATCACCAACAATGGCCATAACATATCGTTTGACATTGATGGTTTGCCAAATTTAGAAATCGTTGCACCTTGGTGTAAGGTGTTCCACCATTCAACTGAATAGTGAATAATTGGAATATTAATCACGCCCACAATCGATAAAATCCCCGCAGCTTTTGCGGCTGTTTTGTGATCATCAAACGCGTTATACAATGCAATAACACCAAGATATAAAAACAATAGAATCAATTCAGAGGTTAAGCGAGCATCCCAAACCCACCAAGCACCCCACATAGGCTTACCCCAAATAGCCCCTGTAATAAGAGCAATAAAGGTAAACACGGCGCCAATAGGTGCCATTGCAGCAGCAGCCATATCTGACATTCGAATTTGCCACACAAGACCAATGAAAGAAGAAATCGCCATTGTTACATAAATACTCATCGACCAAATTGCAGCGGGTACGTGAATATAAATAATCCTAAAGCTATCGCCTTGTTGATAGTCGGCGGGAACAAACAATAGTCCCCATACAGATCCCACTAAAATGGAGATCAAAGCGATAATAGAAAACCAAGGCAACAACTTACCGCATAGACGGTAGGTGTTTTCTGCTTTAGCGTAAGGATGTAGCCACTTCCACATAATGCTCTCAACTTATAATCAATAATAAATACGTCACTGAGAGCAACATCATCACTCTCGCATTCTTCACTGCGCTCCCCTCTTTTGAGGCCGACGCATTAAAGAAAAAATTCATTGGTTAATGGACACTGATCCTTAGTGCTGCGGCAACAGCAAAAGGAGCTAAGGTCAACGATCCCACTAACATCGCGCCCATAATGGCTAATTGGCCATCATAAGCCATGCCTAAACTTGCCGCCTCAATCGCAGAAGTGGCGAATATAAGCACAGGTATATATAAAGGCAGTATGAGTAAGCTCAATAAAACGCCACCTTTTCGTAATCCAACCGTTAATGCCATGCCAATTGCGCCCAAAAAGCTCAATGTTGGCGTACCAATCAGCAACGTTAATAATACCGCGATCCAAGTATGTAAATTAAGTGACAATAAAATCGCCAATAACGGGCTAATAAGAATCAACGGTAATCCAGTCAACAACCAATGCGCGACCATTTTAGCAAAAGCGGCAACGGATAATGGCGTTGGCATGAGCAACATTTGCTCTAATGAACCATCTAAAAAATCATCACGAAACAACCGTTCCATCGACAGCAATGCTGCTAATAATGCAGCTACCCATATAATACCTGGGGCGATACGGGCTAATAAGTTAGGCTCAGGGCCAATACCTAATGGAAACAACGTAATAACAATAATAAAAAACCACAGCGGATTAAAAATATCCGCTTGTCGACGATAAGCAATTAACAACTCACGACGAATAATTTGCATAAGGGTGTTAAGCATTATTGTTATTATCCTAGCTTAATTTTTCTTAAACGGTCACTATCGACAAACATGTCTTGGTGAGTGGTTAACAACACCATTCCTCCACGCTCTGCATGGGATAAAAACAGCGCTTCAAGCACTTTTACACCTTGTTTATCTATTGCTGTTAATGGCTCATCAAGTACCCATAATTTATGATTACTTAGCCATAATCGAGCCAAAGCAACCCGACGTTGTTGACCCGCAGATAGCTGTCCGGCACTAATATCTTCACGGCCAGCTAAACCAACATGTGCCAACGCCTGCCATAGTGCATCATCACCACTTACTTTAGGTGTTCCTTTGAGATCGGAGCCTTGTTCACAGGTATGCATTGCCTGAAAAAAAGCCAAGTTCTCAAAGGCCGTAAGCTCTCGCTTTACGCCTGTTTGGTGACCTAAAAATAATAGAGCTTGATGATAATCCTCACGTGCAGTCGCAATATTTTCATTACACCACAGCACATCACCACTATCTGGGTAGCCTAAACCAGCAATAATCCTTAATAAGGTCGTCTTGCCTGCACCGTTTGGACCTTCAATTTGAACTAACTCACCACTTGAAATAGTGAAGTTTAATTCATCAAATAATACGCGTTCATCACGAACACAGCTCAAATTTGCTACTGACAACATAAAATGATGTATCCTAGGTGTCACAAAATAGCCGCATAGTACCACAATGGCTAACAAATTGACTAAACTGCTCAGCTTCTTAATCGTTAACTAACGTAAGTAAATGTGAAACAAATGCAAATAAAAACATTACCTAATATGCCTGCGTTTTTAGAAAAACTTTCGACAATTGAAACAGTTAACGTAACGTCTAAACCTTCACATTTAGAATCACTACCAATAATTGCTACCAACCACTCAAAATTTATATCTCAACTGCCGCAATTATTATTATCTATGAATAGCTTGCAACGATTAGTTACAAATTTATTGATTCCGTTAAACTTAGGTACAGTTAAGTCACCCCATTCAACGCCTCACGTACTTCAACAGTTATTTAACCAATTATTATTGCCGAATAACCAAGCAACATTAATTACATGGTTACAGCACAATACCGGTCATCAGACCTTGGCCACCTTATTACAGCAACTGTCACAGCCCTCAAGCCTACTTAATCAATGGTTGGGCCAACTGGGTCCTGAACAGCAACAAGAGTTCAGCGCATTGTTACGTCTTGCCGGTGAACAACGAGGACCTGAAAATCAACGTTCACCCGATAATAACAATATCCATCTACAGTGGGTGCAAGACAACGGCCAAACAGTATTACTACAAATAAACAATCGTTCACAAAAGAAAACAAATGCTGTTAAGAATAACAATAGTCAATGGACCGTCAAATTGAGTTTACCTATTGGTGCAATAGATATTATGAATGTTATCGCTTGTTGGCATCAACAACAGTTGAGTACATGCTTTGAATGCTCCAATAAAACGTTATTACATCATATTGAACGGGGAACGCCTTATTTAATTTCACGATTACAACAATTAGGTATAAATAGCACACCACCCCAATATAAACTGGCACCTCCCCAGCAACAGCATCAGCCAGCTGTCGCATCTGGTCTTTCAATAAAGGTGTAATAACAAAAGGTATGGTATGACAAACAAAACAACGCCGAATGCTCAACAAGCTATCGCACTGCGTTATGATGGTGAGCAAGCTCCTTATGTCGCCGCTAAAGGTTACGATAAATTAGCACAGCACATAATTGAGCAAGTAAAACAGCAAGGCGGCTTAATTCATCAAGATCCCATACTCGCACAGTATCTCAATAGTTTTGATCTCAATGATCATATACCGCAGGAATTGTATTTGATTATTGCCGAACTCATTGCATTTTCATGGTATCTAAACGGCAAAACCCCTCCGGGATGGGAAGGGTTTGAAAATATTGATATTACGGCATAGTTCAATATTTAGAACGAGGCATTAACGTCGATAATGTTGCGGCATACTTTTTTGTAAGCTCAGCATTAATTCTGCTTCTGCTTTTGGCAAGTCGCACTCTTTCATTAACTCGTTAACATCTGCCCCTAATTCAACCATCTTGCTGGCACGGCTGTATAATCGCCCACCAGAATCATTCATGGCGATCTCATTTTGACGTTCTTCAACCCGTTCCAGCTGCTCAATCATATCAACCAATTTATTACTCATACCAATACTGCCAGTACGTAACTCATTAAATTGTTTCGTTAAACTTTCATGCTGTAACCGGCTATTTTTTAATACTTTTTCAATAGCTGAAAATTTCACTTCTAATGCTTTTCGCGCTTGACGTTCACGGTTAATTAATACCGCCGCCGTTATCGCAATCACCACTGAAATCGCAACAGGTAACCATTGTTGAAGTATTATATCCATTACAAATATGCGACCTCATCCCACTCGTCTTCTGACAACAGTTTGTTTAAATCAACTAATATCAATAACTGATCATCATGGTTGCTCACACCTTGAATAAATTTGGCACTTTCTTCAGTACCAACACAAGGGGTGCTATCAATTTCAGAGTTACGCAGATAAACCACTTCCGCCACACTGTCGACTAAAATGCCAATCACTTGCGTTTCCGCTTCAATGATCACAATACGCGTGCTATCTGAAATATCACCACGCTGTAAGCCAAAACGAGCACGAGTATCAATAACGGTAACAACATTGCCACGTAAATTAATAATACCGATCACGTAATCTGGTGCACCGGGGACTGGCGCGATATCTGAGTAACGTAACACTTCTCGCACTTGCATAACATTAATGCCATAGGTTTCGTTTTCTAATTGAAAAGTCACCCATTGCAAGACGTGATCGTTAACGCCATCTTTTTGTATTTCCGTTATATTTACTTGGGACATAGTCTTTCCTCTTTAATGCCTCAACTCGCGCCACTATTAACATCTAAGCCTTTATTCAACATTTGAATTAATGCATCAACATGGATCAGAGCACACATTTTTTGTTTTACCATTCCCGCTAACCACGGCCGTTTACCCGCTTGTTCTCGCCAACGGAGATCAGTTGGCATCAAGGTTTGCGTGCCATGTAATTTATCGCAAGCCAAGCCCCACTGACTGTTGCCTAACATCACCATATAGTGATAATTATCACGATAATCATTATTGGTTAGCTTATCGGCCATCACCCAACGCGCGGTATCAACCACATCAACATGGTATTGTGGTAACGGTGCTAAACCTAAATACCAAGCAGGACGACCGACAATATGGTTCAGTTCTCCAAGTTGGTAAATGGCACCTAACTCGGTTAATGCCACCGAAAACATCATGCCATTAACTTCAAAAAACAGCGCTTGGAATGGCTGTTGCTGGCCGAGATGTTGCCATGTGACAACCGCAGGTTCTAGTTCTAGTTCTGGTTCTGGTTCTGGTTCTGGTTCTGGTTCTGGTTCTGCATTAATCACAATCACAGCTTGAGGTTCAACATCAACCTGCGTTGGTATTTGATCTAATAACTGTTGTAGTTGCTGTGTCGATACCGGTTCACAAAAGGCTGTTGGTTGAGTAGCAGACACAGGTTGTGGCTCGGCGTCTAACAACAAATCACCAAAATAATCGTCTAATGCCTGTTCACTGGTTAACGGTTTCTTATTCATCGTAGGCCAACCTTGTTAAATGACTCAGGAGGGTTTTATAAGCAAAAACCCCTCGACAATTATGAGCATACAATGACGGTGGCATATGTTTAATACTGGCATCACGGAACTTAGTATCAATAGGAATAGCAGACATCCACACTTGATCTGGGTAACGTGTTTTTAAGTCTTGTAACGTTTGTAATGATGCACGAGTACGTTTGTCATACATCGTTGGTACGATAGTGACATCAACCCCTGATGGCTTAGAACGCTGCATTATCTGCAAGGTACGCAACATTCGCTCTAAGCCTTTCATGGCTAAAAATTCCGTTTGTACTGGAATTAAAATTCGATCACTGGCTGCCAATGCATTGACCATCATCACCCCTAAAATTGGCGGACAGTCAATTAATACATAATCATAATCAGCAGCAACACTGTGTAGGGCTTTTTTTAATACTAACCCCATGCCACTACGGTTCCCCATCGAACGATCTAAAGTCGCTAATGACATATGGGCTGGAATGATATCGATATTTTTAAATGTGGTGCTTAAAATCAATTCTCTGACGCCATCACGCGTGATCTCAGGCAGTTGAAATAAATCAAATAAACTGGCTGGTACATAATCAGCATCAAAATTTAAATATGTTGTCAATGAACCATGCGGGTCGGTATCAACCACTAATACCCGTTGGTTCTGTTCACTTAATAATCCAGCTAATGCTATGGTAGTGGTCGTTTTCCCTACTCCACCCTTTTGGTTTGCAATACTCCAAACAACCACCGTCAACTCCTCACGACAAACCTAATTCAATTAAAATACATTCAGCAATACGGTCGAGGGGAAGATCATGACTAGAAATGCCAGCTTTAGCAACTGCTTGTGGCATACCATATACGACACAACTATCTTCATCTTGTGCCCAAACGGTCGAACCATTGGCTTTTAACATCCGCGCACCTTCACGCCCATCAGCACCCATGCCTGTCAGCACTATCGATAGCACCCGATCATTAAACACTTTTGCCGCTGATCCAAACGTCACATCAACACAAGGTTTATAGTTCATTCGATCGCCACCATCAATAATTCGTAACCGTGCTCCAACGTTACGTCCATCGACCATCATCTGCTGTCCACCTGGCGCTAAATAAGCAACACCAGCGCGTAGTATATCGCCATCTTGGGCTTCTTTTACTTCTATACGGCATAAGTTATTCAATCGAGCGGCAAAAGCGGCGGTAAATGTCACGGGCATATGTTGCACTAACACAATCGGGTGAGGAAAATTAGCCGGTAATTGAGTTAATATTTTTTGTAAAGCAACCGGGCCCCCCGTAGATGTACCAATGGCTAATAACTGATATTTTTTCCCTGATGCACGAAAATGAAATGGCATTGATGGCGTCATTACCGAACTCGCTATTGCTGAACCAGCCAATGTACGTCCAACACTTGAAGTAACAGTGGAGGTTGCTGTTGCCATCACCTTAGTCGGTGTCGCTGCGGTATGACGCACCGACGGAATAGATGCGGGTTTGATTGTCGCTGCGACACTACTATTGCGGCGCAAATAAAACCGTTTACCTGCTAATTCTGCTACGCGTTTTTGTAATAAATCGACAGCATCATCACGATTACGAGCAATATCTTCAAATTTTTTCGGTAAGAAATCTAATGCGCCAGCATCCAGAGCATCTAACGTTGCTTTAGCGCCAGCTTGGGTTAAAGAAGAAAACATCAAAATAGGTGTTGGGGCTATTTTCATTATTTCACGGACGGCAGTGATTCCATCCATCACCGGCATTTCAATGTCCATCGTAATAACGTCAGGTTGCAACGCTTTAACCAACTCGCACGCTTCTTTGCCGTTAGTTGCATTACCTACAACAGTTAATCGAGGGTCTGCATTAATAATTTCACTGACACGCCGACGGAAAAAACTTGAATCATCAACAACTAACACCTTTATTGCCATTTGTTTTCATTCCTTTACATAAACAACACCGCAAGCCTAAACACTGGCGGTTTACGGGGTATCATTGTTAATAATTAACGTCTTACATAATGATTTAATAAATTAGGTACATCTAAAATAAGCGCAATATGACCATCACTGGTAATGGTTGCCCCAGCCATTCCTGGCGTTCCTTTGAGCAATTTATCTAACGGTTTAATCACGACTTCTTCTTGACCAATCAAACTATCAACTACAAACCCGATCCGCTGATGACCCGTTTGTACAATCACCACATGACCAAAACTATTATGTTGTTTGTTCGTTGTTGATTTTTTTGATAACCAATCTTGTAAGTAAAATAATGGAATCGCTTTATCACGCACAATAATGGTTAATTGACCGTCAACGGTATGGGTTTTGGTCAAATCTAAGTGGAAAATTTCATTCACATTTGCTAACGGCAAGGCAAAAGGTTGCTGAGCTACGCCGACCATTAATGTTGGTAGAATCGCTAATGTTAACGGTACCTTAATGTCAATACGTGTCCCTTTTCCTAAGGTAGAATCAATCACGATTGAGCCATTAAGTTGGTTGATACTGGTTTTAACCACATCCATACCAACACCACGTCCGGAAATATCTGAAATTTCTTTTTTAGTTGAAAAACCCGGTGCAAAAATCAGATTATAAGCATCATTATCACTCAAGCGTGAAGCTGCATCGTGATCCATCATGCCGCGATCAATCGCGATTTGACGCAATCTATTGGCATCCATTCCACTACCATCATCAGCGATAGTTAATCGAATATGATCCCCTTCTTGCGAGGCTGATAATAACACTTTACCCACTGGCGATTTGCCTGCCAGCTCTCGTTCTGCAGGCATTTCAATACCATGATCAACGGAGTTACGGACTAAGTGTACTAATGGATCAGCAAGTGCTTCCACCAAGTTTTTATCAAGATCGGTATCTTCACCCACCATCTCAAGCACAATTTCTTTATTGAGACTACGGGCTAAATCACGTACCACTCGCGGAAAACGACCAAAGACTTTCTTAATCGGCTGCATGCGAGTTTTCATTACAGCCCCTTGAAGATCCGCAGTCACAACATCTAATGTTGATACCGCTTTTGACATTTCTTCATCGGTAGTATTTAAACCTAAGCTAACCAGTCGATTACGCACCAATACCAACTCGCCCACCATATTCATAATGATATCGAGGGTCGAAGTATCAACACGTACCGTTGTCTCCGCTTGAGGCTTAGGTTTATCTTTAGCTGCTGGTAATGGTGAACGATTAACAGGCTCACTGACCACTGTTGGCGCGACTGACATTGGGTTTTCAATGACTGAAGCTTCAATAACAGGTGTACTGACTGCCGCTTGATTCACACTAGCAGCATGATCAACCTGAGGCGCACAACCAATACCATGTAATTCATCTAATAAGCTTTCAAATTCATCATCAGTCATTAAATCATCGTTAACAACGGCAAGGTTTTCATTTTCACTAGACGGCATGGGGGTCGTAACTGATGTGGTCGTCGAAATATCAACCGCAGCAAACGAACTGCCAGCACCGGGCGCATTGCCACTACCATGTAACTCATCTAATAAACGTTCAAACTCATCATCGGTAATATCATTACTTTCAACACTTGTAACAGTATTAGCGATAACAGCGGTTGATGACGACGATGGTGAATTACCTACACCATGCAATTCATCTAATAAGCGTTCAAATTCATCTTGAGTGATATCGTCAACAGAATTAGCCGCAATCGCACTTGTCGGTGCAGCAGCCGCAAGAGGTTGATGACTAACCACAGCGGTTTCAGCCATTGTCTTTTCAACAATATCGACTGTCGCTGCAACAACTGCTGGCGGTAAACTGTAATGATGCAACTGATCCAACAAAGTTTGATCGGCTTTGCTTAATGGTTGATGCTCTTGTACTTGAGCAAACATCACATTAATACAATCTAGCGCTTCTAAAATGACATCCATCAATTCTGATGTCACTTTACGCTTACCCGTACGTAGCAAATCAAAGACGTTTTCCGCGCCATGACAAGCATCAACTAACTCAGTTAATGATAAAAAACCTGCGCCACCTTTTACGGTATGAAAACCACGGAAGATAGCATTTAATAATTCACTATTATCTGGACTACGTTCAAGTTCAACTAATTGCTCAGACAATAATTCAAGGATCTCTCCGGCTTCGATCAAAAAGTCTTGTAGGATATCTTCATCTAAATTAAAACTCATAAATTCCCTCTAAAATCCAAGACTTGAAAGTAAATCATCAACATCATCTTGCGATGAAACCGTATCTTTACGTTGCTGAGGATTAATAATAGGTCCTTCCGCAGTAACCCCTAATGGCAGCAGCTCTACGCTAGAAGATGATGCTTGTTCTATTCCAAATGCTTGCAGAATATCCAACATTCGATCTTCAACTTCATGCACCAAGGTGATCACTCGTCGTATGACTTGCCCAGTAAGATCTTGAAAATCTTGTGCCATTAAAATATCGGTTAAATGCTCTCGTAATAGTGAGCTATCTTGATCAACTTGAAGCAGTAACGCATTAATATCATGACAAAGCTGTTTAAAATCAGTTAACGCAATTTGCCCCACCATTAAGCGCTGCCATTGCGGATGCAGGCTATGTAATGTTTGTTGTAATTGCTCAGCAATCGGCAAGGTTATTTCAACCGCATCCATAGTTCGGTTTGCCGCTGCTTCTGTTTTATCAATTACATAAGATAAACTGTCGCGCGCATCAGGAATATCGGTTCTCGCTAAATCGTTCCAGCGAGGATCCAACCGAAAACTCACCAATGAATCGTGTAACTGGCGAGTCATTTTTCCAACTTCCTCATACATAGGCGCATGATGACGTTCAACTAAAGTTTGCACGAGTGTATTGGCTTGTTGTTGCTGGTTTTGTTCAAGCAACACCACTAACTGCTGTGCTTGCTCCAATGAAATCATGATTATATTTCCCTATGCCAAAACACAATCACTATTGTAATCGTTCAAAAATCTTTGCTAGTTTTTCTTTTAATGTCACTGCATTAAATGGTTTTACAATATAACCATTAACGCCAGCTTGAGCGGCCTCAATGATTTGCTCACGCTTAGCTTCAGCTGTAATCATTAATACAGGTAAATGCTTTAATTGCTCATCCGCACGAATCTGACGTAACAAATCAATACCTTGCATTCCTGGCATATTCCAATCTGTTACTACAAAATCAAAATCACCACGTTTTAATAGTGGTAGTGCTGTTAGACCATCATCTGCTTCTACTGTGTTATTAAACCCTAAATCACGCAGTAAATTTTTTACAATTCGACGCATTGTTGAAAAATCATCAACAATAAGAATTTTCATGTTTGTATTCAAAATTGCCTCCACAGCGAAACCTGTGTTGTTCTTAGTTATAAAATAATTATGGTTTATGTTTTATTGAAATTAGGCAGCCCAAGCTTGTAATTTAGCTCGTAAGCGCTGCATCGCTTGGCTATGAATCTGACAAATACGTGATTCACTGACACCAATAACAGCACCAATTTCTTTTAAATTCATTTCTTCGTCGTAATACAGCGATAACACCAAGGCTTCACGTTCTGGTAAGGTTTTTATCGCCGCAGCTAAACTATGGCGAAAACTATCATCAACAACATTCTGCAACGGCATATTTTGATCAATATCATCCTCATGCATCATGGTTTCTTCACCACCAGCAAGATCGGCAATACCCACAATACGGCCACAATTAACGTCATTTAATGCTTGATGATATTGCTCTAGCGGCATTTCTAGAAACTGTGATATTTCAATGTCCGTTGGATCTCGTCCAAGGCTGTGCTCTAGTTTTGCAATCGCATCACTAATACGCCGACTATGTTTGTATACAGATCGCGGTACCCAATCACCACGTCGAATATCATCTAGCATCGCACCACGAATACGAATTCCAGCAAAAGTTTCAAAACTAGCCCCTTTAGTGGGATCATAATTCTGTTGCGCTTCTAATAAGCCAATCATGCCAGATTGAATTAAGTCTTCGACCAAAACACTGGGTGGTAACCGTGCCATTAAGTGATGAGCTATTCGTTTAACCAACGTCGAATAACGCTCAATAAACGCCTGTGGGCTTTGTTGGTAACGGCTATAAGTTAACGTTTTATTCACGAAAAGTAGCCTCCATGGCTCGTGGTTTGTGCACCAACAATCGTTCAACAAAAAACTCTAAATGTCCGCCGGGGTGATGCGGAAGTGGCCATGTCATTGCTTTTGATGCTAATGAATTTAATGCTAATGCCGCCGGACTGTGTGGGAATGCTTCGACCACTATTTTTTGGCGTTTAACCGCTTGGCGAACATTGTCATCAAGTGGAATACATGCCGCAAGCTCAAGGTTAGCATCAAGAAAACGTTCGGTTACTCGAGTTAGCTTAATGAATAAATCACGTCCTTCACGATAACTACGTACCATGTTAGCCACAATCTTAAACCGTTGAATATCATACTCACGACTCAAAATTTTCATTAATGCGTATGCATCTGTGATCGAAGTCGGTTCATCACAAACCACAATAATGATGTCTTGAGCAGCACGAGCAAAACTCAGCACCATGTCTGAAATACCCGCGGCAGTATCAACTAAGAAAAAATCAATATCATACTGTAAGTTGCTGAATGCTCGAATTAACCCTATATGTTGCGTCGGGGTTAATTCAGCCATATTTTGAGTACCTGAAGCCGAAGGTATAATTTTTACGCCGTAAGGGCCTTCGATAATAATGTCTTCAAGTTCACACATTCCCGCCAATACATGCGACAGATTGCGTCCTGCACGTAAACCAAGCATTACATCAACATTCGCCAATCCAAGATCAGCATCAAGTACCATGACCCGCTTGCCTTGACGCGCCATTGAAATTGCCATATTAAGAGTGACATTGGTTTTACCTACGCCCCCTTTACCACCTGTAATCGTAATGACCTTCGTCGACGTTAATTGGGTCATTCGACGTAAACCACTCGCTTGATCGTACATGATGTTCTCAGTCATAAAAATCAGCCGAAATGTTATCTGAGCTATCACTAGACCAGAGATGAGATTGCTGTGACAGTTCTAGTTCTAACAACTCATTTGCGCGCGAAACGAGATAATTCCCGGTCGCTACTTTCAAGTCTTCAGGAACCCGTTGACCGTCCGCTAAATAGGCAATCGGTAACGCATTTTGAATAGCGACACCGATGATTTCACCTAAACTCAACGATTCATCCAACTTGGTTAATACACAGCCCGATAATGGAATACGACGAAAATGTTCAAGTGTTTCTTGTAGTACTCGTCGTTGGGATGTCGCAGGCATCACTAAATAGCTGCGGATTTTAGCGCCGCTATTTTGCATTAAGGTATCTAATTGTTCTGACAAACGAATATCGCGTTGACCCATACCGGCGGTATCAAGCAGCACTAATCGACGATGACGCAACTGATGAAGTATATCGGCCAGTTCCTGCGCATCTTTAGCAACTCTTACAGGACATCCCATAATTCGGCCATAAGTGGCCAATTGTTCATGGGCGCCAATACGGTAATTATCGGTGGTCACTAACGCTATTTGTTGAGGACCAAACTCCATCGCAGCTCGTGCCGCTAGTTTGGCAACCGTGGTAGTTTTTCCAACCCCTGTCGGGCCAAGTAATGCCACCACACCACCATTTTCTAAAATACAGTCATCCGTGGTCACTAATTGATCGGCTAACAAATCAAGTAAAGCGGGCCAGGCTTCATTGGTAGGCAAATCTTCCGGTATATAGCACGCTAATTGATCAGCTAATTGATCGGATAATCCCATCTTTTCAAGCCGTTTGATCATCATCGCCCGCATCGGTTCTTGGCGTTCAACTTCTTGCCACATTAACCCTGATAATTGATGTTCTAATAAGCGTCGAATAGACACGATATCGGCTCGCATCGCATCTAATTCATCATCTTTTTTGACATTTTTTGCTTCATAACGACTCGGATCTAAACGAGGTTTACGCGCGGTACTAGCATAGTCATTTCGCCCAACATTTGTCTCGTGTTCATAATGTTTTGATGATGGACGAACATAATTCCCCACATTGAGATCTTGTGCCGAATCATCATAACGACGAGCCTGTTTCGACTGAGATAACGACCGTTGTCTGTCGGTGCTAGCGTGTTGACGCTGTTGTTCATGACTCTCGCTGTGGTAATAATGCTGTCGAGCTTGATCGCGACTTAACTCATTAGTGCTATTTAGCGCTGATTGTTGCTGATGCTGGGTTTGATGTTTAGATTGGCGTTGCAACAAGGCAGTTAATGAATCCACTGAGGCCATATTATCGCTCCCCTCTGTTGCTGCGGCATAATTTTGCAGTACGCTGGCAAACTGCTTTGAAACAGAAGGCGTTACATTAACTTTATCATCCGCCAGTTTTCGCCTTGCTTGGCCTAAACCTTGTTCTAATTCATCACGTACGGCATGGTTTGTTTTTGCAACTGGTTGGCTTGTTTCTGCATCAACTGCAGCCACTATCTCAACCCCACCCGAGACTTTTTTATTTGACATAATCACCGCATCAGGGCCAAGTTCTTCTTTGACTTCGCTAAGTGCGGTTCTCATATCCTTGGCAAAAAATCGTTTAATTTTCAAACTTAGTTCCCTATCAGCAAGTGCTTAAATTAGTGTTCACTTTCAACATTATTAATGACCTACCGCATTAACAATTCGAATTTGCTTTTCATCGGGCACTTCTTGATAAGAAAGTACTCTCAAGGTCGGAATGGTATTTTTGACAAATTTTGCCAAGGTAGAACGTAAAACACCGGAGGTTAATAACACCGCAGGTTCACCTTTTAATTCTTGTTGTTGTGTTGCTTCTGTTAGTGAACGTTGTAAACGCTCGGCTAATCCAGGCTCAATACCCGATGACTCCCCCCCAGCAGACTGCATCGTTTGATGCAATATCTGTTCCAACTCAGGGACTAAAGTAATGACGGGTAATTCTGCTTCTATTCCATTGATTTCCTGACAAATTAAGCGTTTTAATCCAATACGTGCAGCGGCGGTTAAAATGTCAGGATCTTGACTCTTACTGGAGTACTCAGACAGGGTTTGAACAATGGTTCGAATATCTCGTAGTGGAATAGCTTCATTAAGTAAGTTTTGCATTACCTTCACTACCGCCCCTAATGGCAATTGATCAGGCACGAAACCATCCACTAATTTCGGTGTTGATTGCCCTAACATTTCAAGTAAGTTTTGTACTTCTTCATGGCCCAGTAATTGAGCAGCATGGTTAGTGAGTAATTGACTTAAATGGGTCGCCAGCACAGTGGCAGAATCCACCACGGTGTAACCTAACGCTTGTGCATGTTCACGTTGAGAAACTTGAATCCACACCGCTTCTAAACCAAAAGCAGGATCGAGCGTACGTTCACCATCAATATTGCCAAACACTTGGCCGGGATTTATGGCTAAATCCATGTTGGGATGAATATTAGCTTCGCCACAGGTAACACCCATTAGGCTGATACGGTAGCTATTAGGAGGGAGTTCCAAATTGTCACGAATATGGACAGGAGGCACGAGAAAACCAAAATCTTGAGATAACTTTTTACGCACGCCTTTAACGCGCTCTAACAACTCACCACCTTGGTCTTTATCTACCATTGAAATAAGTCGATAACCCACCTCAAGACCAATGGTATCTACGGGCTGCACATCATCCCATGACAATTCTTTCATTGGCTGCGCTGGCGCCATCGCATGTGTTGGTGGTTCTTTTTCAACTAATGCTACTATTTTATCTTTCTTATAACGCCAATAAGCTGCACCACCAATAATGGCAGCTAACAGTAAAAACGGCACATGGGGCATGCCTGGAACAATCCCCATAACAAATAAAATAACCCCAGTAATAATCAAGGCTTGAGGGTTATTAAACATCTGAAAATACATCTGCTGGCCCATATCCTCGTCAGTATTTTGACGAGTAACCAACATCGCGGCACCAATAGACAACAACAACGATGGAATCTGTGCGACTAAGCCATCACCAATGGTGAGTAGACTATAAATCTCCATCGCTTCCATAAAGCCTAAGCCATATTGCGTCATACCAATGATCAAGCCACCAATAATATTGATAAACAAAATCAAAATACCAGCGATCGCATCCCCTTTAACAAACTTAGATGCACCGTCCATCGAACCATAAAAATCCGCTTCTTTGGTCACTTCAAAACGACGCGTTCGTGCTTGCTCTTGATCAATAAGACCCGCATTTAAATCCGCATCAATCGCCATTTGTTTACCGGGTAACGCATCTAGCGTAAAGCGAGCACTAACTTCTGAAATACGCCCAGCACCTTTGGTAACAACCATGAAATTGATGATCATAAGGATAAGGAATACCACCAAACCCACAGCATAGTTACCGCCAATCACTACCGAGCCAAAGGCATCAATGACCTGTCCTGCCGCATCAGAACCTTCATGACCATGCAATAACACCACCCGTGTTGAAGCTACGTTAAGGGCTAAACGTAATAAGGTGGCAATAAGTAATACGGTAGGAAAAGCGGCGAAATCGAGAGGACGACGGGTGTAAACAGTCACTAACAACACCACTAATGACAACGCAATATTAAAGGTAAACGTCATATCCAATAATAATGGTGGCATTGGCAGAATAATCATCGCCAAGGTGGCTAACACCATCACTGGTGCACCAATAGCGGGCATATTCTGTAAACGCGCTAACGGTAAGCGCGAAGCAAAAGGAATTGAAAGCTTCATTCTATTGTCATCAAATCACGATTATTTACATAAAAGTGAGGTTATGACTCTAGATAGAACCATAAACCATCACGAAGATTTATGGTTAAGCAATTATCATGCCGCATAGTTATGCCATTATTTTGACAGTAAAATTATACTGTTAGCGGCCATTGTTATTTTATTAATGCTGTAGCTCTGGTGGAATCTCTGTTGCTGCTGCCGATAAAGTAGGCTTTTGTCCTTTACCACGTCGATAAGCTTTTAATTGAAAAACGTAAGCAAGCACTTGCGCAACCGCAACAAACAACCCATCAGGCACTTGTTGTTCTAATTCAGTGGTATAGTAAATCGCACGTGCTAATGGTGCGGCAGGAACAATATCAATATTGTGTTTATTGGCAATTTCACGAATTTTAAGGGCTAAGTGATCCCCCCCTTTGGCAATCACTACTGGCGCGGCATCTAATTGAGGATCATAACGTAATGCCACAGAAAAGTGTTCAGGGTTAGTGATCACAACATCTGCCTGAGGAACATCCGCCATCATACGGCGTTGTGCCATTTCGCGCTGTAGCATACGAATACGACCTTTAACTTCCGGCTTTCCTTCTGAGTCTTTATATTCGTCTTTAATTTCTTGCTTGGTCATTTTTAATTGATCGCTAAAATGCCAAATTTGATAAGGCACATCAATGGCGACCACGATCAACAACGAACAACAGATCAGTAATACAAAATTCAATAGAATATCTAAGGCATGAAAATAATTAGCAGGAAAGGTTTCGATACTGAGCTGAAAAAAGTCATTCAAACTTGAATAAATTAAATATCCAGCCACACTGGCAACTAACCCAACCTTAAGTATCGATTTAATTAATTCAACCCAACTTTGACTGCCAAACATGCGTTTAAGGCCGCTCATTGGGTTCATTTTTGAGAATTTTGGCATTGCCGCTTCAGAAGAAAAACGCACGCCACCGAGCCCCGCAGCTCCAATCAAGGCGGCAGTAAATAAAAACACTAGAATAATAACCAGTGGTAAAAACACCTGCCATATCGCCGTAGAAATCACCGAAAATAGTAAGTGAACATCAAATGCTTCTTCACGACTGAGAGTAAACATTCGACTCATGACCTTGGCTAATGCGGTTCCTAAACCTTCACCAAACCACATTAAACCCACAGCACCGGAAACCAATACAGCAACGGAGGCTAATTCTCTTGAGCGCGGTACTTGACCTTTTTCTCGCGCCTGCTCGCGTTTTCGCGCGGTGGCGTCTTCGGTACGTTCTTGACCGTCAGCATCCGACATTGTGATTCGTCCATGGTGAATTAAAAAAGTGAATATAAGAAAGATAAGCAGCGCAATAAGCCATTATAAAACGGAATTTACGGTTAACAATCTAGCCGAACTAAACGACAAACTTGATCGAGCCCTGTTTGCCAAATAGCCTCATATTGCGGCACTATCCCCAGCACAATAAACCAACTGATTGCAAGCCCAAGTAACAACGCAAATGAAAAGCCTAATGAGAAAATATTTAACTGGGGCGCAGCACGGGTCATCACACCAAATGAAAGGTTAACGGTTAATAGTGCAATAACACCAGCCAGCGCCATATCAACCCCAGCTTTAAATATATGTCCAAACCACCCAGCTAATTGGTGATAGTCAGCAGCAACTAACATACTGCTTCCTACGGGTAAGGTAGTAAAACTCAACACCACCACATTCAGCATCGTCAAATGACCGTCAGTGGCTAAGAACAATAATATCGCCAGAAACATATAAAATTGTCCCAATACGGGGGTATTTTGACCATTAGCAGGATCCACCATTGAGGCAAAACCTAAGCTTGATTGCATGCCTAAAATTTGTCCTAACAATACAAAAGTCTGCGTAATAAACTGGGTCACTAACCCCATCGCCACTCCAATAATGATTTGTTGAGTAGTAACAATAAACCCGGCCAAAGAGAGTAACTCAATGTCAGTCGGCACTTTAGGTAGCATTGGCATCACAGTAAAAGTGATCGCTAATGCCAGATATAGCCGAATTTTAGGTGACACAAAACGCGCCCCAAAAAAGGTCATTGCCATCATCATTGAAGAAATACGAGTAAACGGCCAAAAATAATTGGCAATCCACTCTAATAATATGCTGGAGGTATAGTGCATAAACGGTGACTACTCACGAGACAAACACGGTGGCGAGCTGCTATCAATACAATTAGTACAGCAGTTGTGGTATCTGATCGATAATACGAAAAAAATAATCCATCAACATGCGTGTCATCATGTGCCCAAAGAACATCAGTGCTAATAACGTCACCACTAAACGTGGCAGGAAACTCAATGTTTGTTCGTTAATCGAGGTTGCCGCTTGAAATACCGCGACCACCAAACCAATTAATAAGCCCGGAATAACAATTGCGCACACCATGATCAATACCATGTACAACGCTTCTTGAAAAATGCCGACAAACGCTTCAGGAGTCATCGTCTATTTATCCTTACTCTTTAAGTAGGCTTTATAAGGTGCCAAAACTGGCGGCTAACGTAGACAGAATTAAATTCCAACCATCTACCAAAACAAACAACATCAATTTAAACGGCAATGACACAATCATCGGTGATAGCATCATCATACCCATCGCCATCAATACTGACGCCACCACTAAATCAATGATTAAGAACGGTAAAAACAGCATAAATCCAATCTGAAATGCAGTCTTAAGTTCAGAAGTAATAAAGGCAGGCACCAACACCGTTATAGGAACAGTTTGTGGATCCGTCGCAGTAGAACCTGAAATATTAACAAAGGTTTCCAGATCTTTAACGCGCGTTTGCTTCAACATAAACTGTCGCATCGGCGCTTCAGCTTTAGTTAATGCTTGTTTAGCACTGATCTGTTCATTGATATAAGGCTGCACTGCATCGTTATTAATTTTATCGATAACAGGCGACATCACAAAGAAAGTCAAAAACATCGCGATACCAATAATCACCTGATTTGATGGTGTTTGTTGTAAACCCATCGCTTGACGCAAAATCGACATCACTACCACAATACGGGTAAATGATGTCATTAAAATCACCACCGCAGGCAAAAATCCCAACGCGGTCATTAACGCTAATATTTGCAAGGTGATGGAGTAATCTTCACTACCATCAGGGTTCATGGTGACTGATAATGCAGGAATACCACCATGGCCAGTTCCTGCAATTAAATGTGATGCGCTACTTTCCGCTGTCATCGCCGCTTGAGTAACACTCTCGGTTGCCCAAGCAGGGGTTGTTATGATCCAACCGCTGCTCAGCAACAGTAATAAAGCGATTTTAAAATACATTGCGGGATTATTTTTTATCATTGGTGGTCATCAATCGGCTCAGCTGAGATGCAAAATCATTGGCTGGCACATCTTCCATGATTAAAGGTTGCTCAAGCTTACTCAGCAACGAGATATTATGCTGCGTGATACCAACTAACAGCTGTTCATCACCCACTTGAATCAGCGCAATTCGCTCTCGCTGCCCAAGCGTTAATTGCTTTACAATCGTGAGTCGCTGGTCACTACTGTGCACGCCCACTAAGCGCATTTTTTTTAGCACCCATGCCAAAAACAGAATAATAACAATCACCAACACCAATGACGCTAAGGTTGTGGCTAGATTAAGATCGGGGGCTTGCCCTAAAGTCACTGACTGATCCATCGTTAACTCTAACGTAATTTTTTAATGCGTTCGGTTTGGCTAATCACATCGGTTAAACGAATACCAAATTTATCATTGACCACCACCACTTCACCGTGAGCAATCAAAGTACCATTAACCATCACATCCAATGACTCACCTGCAATTCGATCAAGCTCAACCACAGAGCCTTGGTTAAGTTGCAGCAAGTTACGAATACTGATTTGCGTACGGCCAACTTCCATTGAAATCGTCACCGGAATATCCATAATGGTATCAAGTTTACGACGCTCATCATCAGAGATCGGGGCGGTATCATCGATTAACTCTTCCAATGGTGCTGGTTGAACACTGTCTTGTTGTTCGGCAAGGGCTGCCGCCCAGTCATCTGCCATTTGTTGATCATTTTGAGACATGATTTTTCCTACTAAAGAGTCAATTAATGAGTGTCATCAGTGTTATTCATTTCTAATAAAGTCGAACTTAAAAGTTCACGATCTAAAAAAGCCAAGTCGGTTTTCACCATATCTGGGCGTTTTAATTTATCGGTAATTTTCAGCGCAACATTATCGCCACTACGCCCCATTTTGGCGCGATAGGTCGGTAAATCTTCAACAAAAATCGTGGCTGACTCTGGCATCGAGATTGGAATAACATCTCCCGTTTGTAGCTCCATCAAATCACGTAATGAAATATCAATATCTAATAACTTAGCGCGTAGATTTACAGGTACATCCATGATTTCATCACGTAATGCATGGCTCCAACGGACATCGGTATCCATTTTGTCACTTTGTACACCGGCATCGAGCAATTCACGAATCGGCTCAACCATTGAATACGGCATCACCACATGAAAATCACCGCCACCACCATCAATCTCAATATGGAATGAGCTCACCACAATCACTTCGGTCGGGCTGACAATATTGGCCATGGTTGGGTTAACTTCAGAGTCGATATATTCAAACTCAACCGACATCACGGGTGACCATGCTTCACGGTAATCTTCAAACACCAATTTCAGTAGCATTTGTACAATACGGCGTTCCGTTGGGGTAAATTCACGCCCTTCAATTTTGGCGTGAAAACGACCATCACCACCAAAGAAATTCTCAACCAAAATAAACACTAATCGTGCTTCCATGGTGATCAATGCGGTTCCTTTTAATGGTCTAAAACGCACCATATTTAAACTCGTAGGCACATAAAGCGTATTTTGATACTCACCAAATTTGATCATTTGGACGCCATTGATTGACACTTCAGCCGTTTTACGCAACATATTAAATAAACTGATCCGCATATGGCGCGCAAAACGTTCATTGATCAATTCAAGGGTCGGCATTCGGCCACGAACAATCCGATCTTGCGAAGAAAAATCAAAAGCCGTTATACCAGAGCCTTGATCACCATCACTCGCATCATCATCAGGTTCATCAACACCATGCAATAGCGCATCAATTTCATCTTGGGTTAATAAATCACTCACAGCACACCTATTGCATCACAAAGCCAGTAAATAACACCCGTTCAACCACAGGCATGTTCGTCATCTTGTTCATCGTTGCTTGTACGGTTGTCAATGCTTGTTGACGTAACTGTTCACGCCCTTGTGGTTGGCGTAATTGCTCAACCGTGGCTGCTGCAAAAGTTTGTAGCAATACACTTTCAACCAATGGCACATGTTTTTTAGCCAACGCTTCATTTTGTTCACCACGAACCATTAGCTGTACTTTTATTTGCACCACGCGATCACGTTCTTTACCACTAACATTAAAAATAAATGGTTCAGGTAACACGATATAATAAGCCGACATTTTCAACGGCGACTGAGTTGATGTTGAGCCAACCTCTGCCGCTTTAGCTTCTGCTGATGGTGTGGTGAAAAACCAAATGCCACCACCAATCACAACGCTCACAAGCAAAATAACCAAGCTAATGACAATTGTTTTTTTTCTATTTCTAGCCATCATTATTTATCCTGCTCGCTATTTATTGTGGTCTTTATTACGACATGACATTGCTGCATGTTTTTCCTTATTGATTAAACCTGCACGATTAATATGACCAAAAACGCTAAGCGTAATAATCAACTTGATCTTTATTTTCTTTTACGTACATGCTGATAGAAGAATCAGGCTGATTACTCTCTGCTATTAATAACCCATCATCAGTCATCGACCTTGTTGATGATTGCTGTCCTGACTGCGAATGCGCGGAACTATTACTTTGGTGACCCGTAAATTGCTGACTACTGTCTTGTTGTACCGAGCTTTGTGCGAGTTGTAGCCCTTGTTGTTGTAACATTTCGCGTAAACGTGGCATCGCTTGTTCAACAATATCGCGGGCTTGGTGATTATTTACCGTAAATTGCACCGAAGCTTGATCTTGGTTAATGCTCAATTTAATCTGAAGTTTGCCAAGCTCTGGTGGATCTAACCGAATATCGACATATTTTAGGTTCTTTGCCATCATCATATTGATCCGTTCATGAACCTCTTCGCCAGCCTGTTCATGAGTAAGAACTAATGACGATTGCAGGGCGTTGGTCATGGGCGGTAATTCAGGTTTCAGCATTGGTGTTGTTGATGCTGTCGTTAATCCCGCTAACTGTTGAACCAATGAATCAGCTTGAGAATGGTTATTTACGCCTTGTTGAGGTCGATTATCGTCTACCAACAAAGAAGCACCATCAAACACAGCAGGATTAATAAGCATATCGGCACTAGGTGTTGAGGTAGATAAAGAGCGATGAGAGGCTGGTAATGGCAAATTATTGACACTAATATCAGAAATAAGCTCGACATCACTCTTTGCGCCAGATTTTTGTCCATCACTATTTGCTGTCGCTTTTGCCGTCAGAGCCTCAGCCGCAGTTGTCGCTATGGCCATAGCTGGCATGATAAACGCAGCACTTTCATTGGTGGTTTTAATGGCTGTTTGAGCTGCTACCAATTCATCTTGAGTCAGTACAGCATCTGTTGTTGGCATGACGACCAATGGCAAGCTTTTGCCGCTCGCATCAACAGTCTCAGTTTGTGTTTTATCAACTGAATTAAGCTGCTGGTTAGATTGTGTGAGTTGCTGTAAAAAGACATTGCCTGCAGCCATTAACTCTACTGCGCCATCAATGACTCTCTCGCCGTCATCAGCGTTCATTAATGATTTATCAATTGCGGTATCGGCAATTATTGAATCTGCGATTAATATTTCACTTTCATCATCAATAACGTCAGTGGTAGAGGGAATGTTTACTTCACTCTCAATATTCATCTGTTCAGCACTCATCGCTGCTTGATCAGAAAGTAATGTGAGTTCGCCATCAACCACTGCTAACGAAGGCATTTCATCAAGCGCTTGCTGGTATTGCTCTAAAAACTGACCATCACCGAATGGCGTAGTGTCAGGTATTGAACTGGCAACGGAACTGCCCGTCACCAATTTTGGCGTTTGCGCAGATGACACATTAAATAGATTCATAGTAACTCTTTTAATACGTGTCGCGACAGACGACAAATAAATGAATAACTGTTTGATTAAAGCGTCAAAAAAACGTTTCATTCAAAACTAATGTTCTATCCTAATGCAAAAAGTAAACCAGTTTTTTAGTTCTAGCGTTGTTGGCGCCGTGCAAATTGTAACGTTACAAATTCATCCATAATTTTTTGTTCTTGTTTATTCAAAAAAAGCTGCCGTTCACGCTGTTTTTTTTCCAGTAACCATTCAATACCACGTTTTTTTTGCTGCATGGCTTGCCAATGCTGACGGCATTGCTCAATTTGATTAGCAAAATAGCCACCCGCCTGTTTTTGCTTCTCTAATGTGGTATCAAGTTGAGTTAAGAATTTTTGTAAATGGCTATATTGGCTTGCACTCAGCCCTTGTTGCCCACGCTCAGAAAGCTGACGACAGTAATCTAATCGGTACTGTTCAATTTGAGCTAATTGCTGTAAATAATTTTGCTGTTCAAGTTGCGCTTGATTGAGGGCGAGGCTGGCTTGATGTTCTTGTTGTTGTGCTTGTTCGATTAATAATTCAAATGTTCTCAATGGCATACTATAACGACCTTGTCTTCAATTACCTTATTACCAAGTTCCATTAGCCACCTAATGTAGATCGCAACATATTGACGCACATTTCATACGGTACCGCTTCTTTCATTTCTTGCTGTAAATAATTATCTAATTTCGGTTTAAAACTAAAAGCTTGATCAATCGTTGCATCAGTTCCCGGTTTATAGGCACCAATAGCAACCAAGTCTTGATTTTTACGGCAAATAGATAAAATTTGACGTACGGCTTTCGACATCAGCATATGGTCATCACTAACGATGGCTGGCATAACACGACTAACAGAACGCTCAACATCAATGGCAGGATAATGCCCCGCATCCGCCATTTCACGCGATAACACAATATGACCATCGAGGATCGCACGTGAAGCATCGGCAATCGGATCTTGCAGATCATCACCTTCACTTAATACCGTGAAAAAAGCGGTGATCGAACCTTGATTTTCATTACCATTACCTGCCCGTTCCACCAGCGCAGGTAACTTAGCAAACACCGATGGTGGATAACCTTTGGTTGCAGGTGGTTCACCAACGGACAATGCAATTTCACGTTGCGCCTGAGCAAAGCGGGTTAATGAATCCATCAGCAGCAACACATCAAACCCTTGATCGCGAAAATACTCGGCAATGGTGAGTGAGGTTTGGCAGCCTTTTAGACGCATTAATGGCGAAGCATCGGCAGGCGCGGCTATCACAACGGCTCGCTCACGGCCTTCTTTACCTAAAATTTCATCAATAAATTCTTTTACTTCTCGACCACGCTCGCCAATAAGCCCCACCACCACAATTTGCGCACTGGTACCGCGAGTCATCATACCCAGCGTGACCGATTTACCCACACCAGAACCAGCAAAAAGGCCAATCCGCTGTCCTTTTCCGACTGTTAATAAACCATTAATAGCCTTAATACCAACATCAAGGGGTTCTTTAATCGGTTTGCGTGATAAGGGGTTAATGGGAGCCGAGGTAAACGCTGCTCGTTGCTCAGTAAAAATAGGCCCTAAGCCATCAAGTGGATTACCAATGCCATCAATAACACGCCCTAACAATTCAGGCCCGACTGGAATACCACTGTTATGCAAAATAGGGGTAACTTTAGCGCCTGGCATCACCCCTGATAATTGCTCACTTGGCATTAAAAAAAGCGTTTCACCAGCAAAACCCACCACTTCTGCTTCTAGTTCACCAGTGAGGGTTTCTACTTTACAGACACTACCAACAGGGGCGCGGCAGCCTATCGCTTCAAGGGTTAGCCCAACAACACGATCCAACCGCCCTGAAGCCACAGGTTTACAAGCGGTATTTGCCGTTTGGTAGCGACTTAGGCGTTGTGCGAGGGTCATAACACTGGCTCTTGCAAGTTACTGTTGAGTTCATTAAAGGTGGTTAGTGAATGCAAAATACGATCATCAATTAAATAATCAACACTAGAACTGCCACACGCCAACTGTAAATCCCCTCGTTGTAAACTCGGCTCTGCAATTAATGACCATTGACGTTGTTGCAGATCAGCCTCATCAAAGCTGGCATGAATTAACGCAACATCTTCTGGATGTAAATGCATTTTAATTTCTCGCTCAGCTATCGGTAGCGTTGCTACAACTTCGCGAACAGTATTGAGTAATACTTGAGGATTGGTTTTAACTTCAACACGAATCAATGCCTTGGTTAAACCATTCACCAATAACAATAATTGTTGTTCAACTTCGGTGTCGACTTTAGCAATAGGATCTGCAAATTTATCCATCACCGCCATTAACAATGCCACTTGTTGATCAATTTGAGCTTGAGCTTGTTCTAGCCCTTGCTGTAAGCCTTGTGCCAGCCCTTCAGCATGGCCGGCTGTAACCCCTTCAGCATGGCCTTGAGAAAAACCTTCGCTATGCCCAGCTTGACGCCCTTGCTCAACCCCTTCGTCATAAGCAGATTGCTGCATGGCTTCAAGTTCTGCCGCGGTTAATGGTGGCGGCGGTGGCTCAGGTTGAGTTAATTGCTGTTGCTGTAATTGTTGTTGCTCAAGATAATATTGATGATCATAATTAAGCGCATTTTCAGGTTCATGATCACTGTCATGGCTGTAATCAGGGTATGCCCAGCGTTCAAGTTCTTGGGCTTGATGTTCTGACACGCGCATAAAACCACGACGACGTTCATCACTCATGGCAACACCTTTTCCTTCAACTTACATTGAACCACCGCATTACTATTATAAAAATTCATCAGTGCCACCATTGCCAGTTAGCACTAATTCACCCAAATCAGATAAACGACGCGCAATAGATAAAATTTCTTTCTGAGCCGCTTCAACATCAGCCACACGAATAGGCCCCATGGCTTCTAAATCTTCTTGTAGCATTTCACCCGCACGTTTAGACATGTTGCGATAGAACTTATCACGTAACATATCATCTGCACCTTTAAGGGCTTTTTGTAATAGATCTTGCGGCACATCTCGCAATAGAATTTGAATGCCGCGATCATCAACTTCAATCAGATTATCAAACACAAACATCAAGTCTTGAATTTGAGTCGCTGTTTCTTCATCGTTTTCACGAATTTGATCCATCAACAGCCCTTCAACGTTATTATCGAGATAGTTCATGATTTCTGCTGCTGCTTTTAAGCCACCAATTTTAGCTGCTTGTGCACCCGCTTGACCCGCAAACTGTTTTTCCATAATGTCGTTTAATTCATGCAGTGCCGCAGGTTGAACTTCTTCCAAATTAGCAATACGCATCATCAAATCTAATCGCACGCGTTCAGGGAATTGCGATAAAATTTCAGCAGATTGTTCAGGCTCTAAATAAGACAACACGATGGTTTGAATCTGTGGGTGCTCATTTAAAATAATACTGGCAACTTGGCGCGGATCCATCCATTTTAAAGAATCAAGTCCACGCGAACCGCTACCCATTAGAATTTGATCAACCAAATTATTGGCTTTATCTTCACCTAATGCTGCCACTAACGCATTACGAACAAAATCTTCGCTACCCATACCAATGCTGGTGTATTTTTGAATTTCTTCTAAAAATGAACGATGCACACTCGAGACTTTATCTTGATTTAAGTTCTTCATGCTTGCCATCGAGCCACCGACTCGCTGCACCTGCTTCGGATCAAGATGGCGAATAATACTGGCGGCATCTTGTTCATTAAGACTTAATAATAAAATCGCAGCTTTTTCCGTGCCATTAAGGCTTTTAATATCAAATTTATTATCGATTGGTGCTACATCATTAGCCATCTTCATTCATCCAGCTTTTCACGACTTGTGCAGCAAGATCCGGTTCATTGGCAACCAACGCCCGCACTGCTTTCAGTAAATCTTCATCTTTATGTAAATTAGGCAAATCTAAACTACTACTGCTTAATTCAAAGCTTTCATTTGGATCTAAGTCACCACCGATTAAGCTGGTGCCATCACTATGACTATTGTGGGTTAAAATCGGTAAGCCATTTTCATCTAACGGTGTGCCATTAGCCGCTTGATTTGGGTATAGCAACTTGTTCATTGCTGGACGCACCAAGACGATGATCACCACAATAATCACCAAGGCCGCTGCAAGCCATCGAATCCAACTGCTAAAATTCGGATTCTCCCAAATGGGCACATCAGCCAATAATAGTTCTTCAGGCAGCGCAAATGGCACCGATAGCACTTCCAATAAATCGCCTCGCGCCTCTGAAAAACCAATACCGCCCATTAATAAACGACGAATTTTAACAATTTCAGCTTCAGATACTGGTACTCGTGTGATCTCACCCGTTTTAGGATCAACTATCGATTTATAATCAATCGCAACCGACACCGTTTGACGATCAATAACACCTGTTTGCGCGCGTTTATGGCTTATCGTGGTGTCCAATTCATAGTTACGGGTAGATTCACGGTGCATACGACCATTACCGCTGCTTGTGCCAGCTTGCATGTCTTTTATATTTTCTGGAATCGCACTACTGACAGGGGGTTGGTTGCTTAATGCACCAGGAATACCCGCTACCACTTGACCACCATTGCTATCTTCACGCGTAAACTCACTTCGAGTAGCCGCCGTGGCAGGGTCATAGCGTTTACGGGTTTCTTCTAAGGCGGAGAAATCCATCGCTATATCAACTTGTGAGGTGTAATTTCCCAACCCTAAAACAGGCATCAAAATAGCGTCGATTTTTTCCCGTAAAGATTGCTCTTGTTTACGCTCTAATTCGTATTCTTTTCGTTTAGCGGTTGAGGAAGGATCTTCAGTACCTGAGCTTAATAAACGCCCGTGTTGATCGGTCACCGTAACGCGAGTAGGACGTAAACCAGGCACCGCCGTTGCCACCATATCAACAATGGAATCAACTTCTTGCTGCCCTAGTGCTCCGCCTGATGCTAAAGTCAGAAAAACCGTCGCGGTAGCATCTTGATTATGACGCACAAACACACTTTGTTTTGGCATCGCAAGCAACACTTGCGCCTTACGTACTTGACTAATTTGTTCGATAGCACGCGCTAATTGACGTTCACGGCTTAATTTTAAACGTTCATTTTCAAGCCGCTGTGAAACACCAAATCCCATGTCTTTTAATAAAATATCATCGCCTTCAGCGGTACGACTGTTTAAACCACTGCGGGTTAAATCTAATTTTATATTGCTATATTTATCAGCAGGTACTCGAATGGTATTGCCATCAAGTTGGTAATCAATTTTCTTTTGATCAAAGTGATCTAAAATAGGGATCAATTCTTCGGTTTCATAGCTACCCAATGGTCGCATTTCGGGCTCTTTTATCCACACCACGACCATGACAATTAGCGCGACACAAATCGCAACCGATAGCACTAAAATCACCTGCCGTAACAGATCAAGATTGCCTAAAATACTGTCAGTACGCGATGCTTTCTTTTCAGCAAGATCGGGATCTTGAGCAGCATCACGTAATATCGGTGAAGTATTATTATTTGCAACCGTAACGGGTTGATTAACAATTTGATCTGACACTATTTATTTCTCACACATATAGCTAATAATGCGCTATCACATCGACGGATAACAACGATATTTATACCGGCATATTCATTAATTCTTTGTAAGCCTGTACCATTTTATTACGCACTTGCACCGTCGCTTCAAACGCCACGCTGGATTTATTACGGGCAATCATCACATCAGATAACGACACACTGCGATCACCTTGATCAAACCGAGTAGCAAGATCACTTGACTGGCCTTGAAGTGTATTAACTGACTTGATAGCGTCGTTAAGTAAATTGCCAAAATCAGCACTAACCTGTTGTCCTGTTGCGGGACGAATATTATTTTGAGCATCTAAACGCATTGCCTGCATTTCAGCCGCTAATCCATTAACTTTCATTGCAAAATCTCACTGTGTTTATCGCTACTAAAAAAGGTTTGTTATATCTATAACCCATCGATTATGCGGGGAGTTCAATGCCAGCATCACGCATTTTGGCTAATTTATAGCGTAATGTACGTGGACTAATGCCCAGTTTATCGGCCATATCTTTTCGATTACCTTGGCAAGCAACTAAGGTATCTAAAATAATATTAAATTCTTGGCCGCGTAATTCATGGCCTAAACTTTCCGCAACTGTGGATGATATTGAGTCAATTGTCGTTGTGGTCGACGGTGATATTTCGCAATCAGGCGCGGTAGAAGGTGTAACCATCTGTAACCAATCAAGTCCTTCAACCAAAATATGTTGCTCAGTTATCATAAGGTTATCGTGAATGATTAACGCGCGTTGAATCACGTTATCAAGTTCACGTACATTTCCGGGCCATGTATATTGTAATAATTTGTTGAGCGCACATGGTGCCATTACAGGGATCGCCATCCCTTGTTGACTCGCATGGCGTTGTAAAAATAACTGCGCTAACGGCACAATATCGCCCTTACGCTCCGTTAATGCTGGCCATGTCATTGGAAAAACATTTAAGCGGTAATACAAATCTTCACGAAAACGCCCCTTCGCAACATGATTTTTTAAATCACGGTTACTGGTTGCAATAATGCGCACATTCAATTTAATGCTTTTACGTCCACCTAAACGTTCAACTTCACGTTCTTGCAATACCCGTAATAATTTAGCTTGCAAGTTAATGTCCATTTCACTGATTTCATCCAGTAAAATCGTACCTGCTTGAGCTTGTTCAAACTTGCCCGGACAGGCTTGTATTGCTCCTGTAAAAGCCCCTTTTTCATAGCCAAATAGCATCGCTTCTAGCATATTTTCAGGAATAGCAGCACAGTTAATCGCCACAAAAGGTCCATCACAGCGTAAAGAATGGTCGTGAATATAGCGTGACAACACTTCTTTACCCGACCCACTAGGACCTAAGACCATCACGCTGGCATCTGTTTTAGCGACTTTTTCTGCCATTGCTAACAAATGCAAACTTTTAGGATCCGCTGCGACCGTATTGGTAGCGTTGGATCGGATCGGTGCATAGCGACCAACCATATTTAACAAAACTTGCGGGGCAAATGGTTTAGCCATGTAATCAAGTGCCCCCTCTTTCATTACTGCAACAGCATCTTCGATATTGGCGTAAGCGGTCATTAATAACACTGGCATTTTCGGCCATTGCAATTTAATACTACGCAATAAAGCTAAGCCATCCATGCCCGTCATTTGCACATCAGAAACCACAATATCAACTGATTCAGATTTCAATAGCACTAATGCGTGTTCTGCACTTTCCGCTTCTAGCCATTGATAACCCGCTAATGCAAGCGTATCAACTAACGCTTCACGCAAACCTTCGTCATCTTCTACGACTAATACTCGCGTTTGACTCATGCTTCACTCTCCATAGTTAACTCGAACCATTATGCGGCTTGAACTGATGTGACTAACGGTAACTGCAAGGTAAATGTGGCCCCTTGCCCCAGTTGTGAATCTAATATCAAACTACCGTGATGGGCTGATATCACCATCTGTACCACAGCCAGTCCTAATCCGGTGCCTTGTTTACGAGTGGTAAAAAAAGGTTCTAACACTTTTTGATGATGCTCTGCCGCAATTCCTGGGCCGTTATCTGTCACACTAAGTAATAGCATTTGATCCTGCTGTTGACAGCGCACTGCAACTCGGCAACCTTTGCCAGCCATTTGAATCGCATTAGTGATCAAATTACCCACCGCGCTCGCTAATGCATTTTCATTGCCCATTAAACGCAATGTTTCATCGTCACAGTCAATGCTAAAATCGACATCATGACTCAAAACTTGAGCTTCTATCATTGCTTCTAAACTGTTGAGTAAACTTTCAATAGTAAATTCACTCACCACTTTATTGTCGCCACCTTTGGCAAATAACAGCATATCGTTAACTTGTTTTTCCAGATCATATAATCGATCCACCAGCTTAGTTTGAAAACGTGTTCGCGTGGTTGGAGTTAACCCTGATGATGCTAAATTAGCGGCGTACAACAATGCACTGGCTAACGGAGTACGCACTTGATGTGCCAACGATGCAACCATTCGCCCTAACGACGACAAACGCTGCATTTCACTTAACCGTGACTGTAGCTGACGGGTTTCGGTTAAATCAGTGATCACAATAAGCTGTCCTGCCGCAGAAGCTGAAATAGCAAGCTTCACTTTACGGCCACTGCGCAATGAAACCTCATGTCCATCATCATCTTGGGGTGCGAAACTACGTTGAATAATCTCTCCCCAACGTTGACCGATTAATGGTTCACCAAGTAACCGCAAGGCTTCTTGATTAGCTTCACTAATTACGCCCTTTTCATCCAATAAAATAACGGCAACAGGCATTACTTGTAATACTTGCTGATAACGCTCAACTTGCTGGTTTAACGCTAATAATGTTATGGATGAGTCACTCATGATTAATCTACTACGAACAACAATAGCAGTGATTATGCAAATAACATACCACTAATAAATCATATTTATCATATAGTTAGATAAATAATGGACGAGTTATTAATGTCATTTTTATGACACTAATAACACATTTGTGTTTGTGGACACCATTTTTAGCTTACGAGGATATATTTATTAGTAACTCTACCTCTTCATCATGGCTGAGAGTTATATTTAGTGGGCACTGATTAAACGATTATGTTTAAAACAACATAAAAAAAGCCACCGCCAAATTAATGGCAGTGGCTTTTTTTATATTGAAAGCAAGTTAAGGTAAATTAACTGTCTTTCGATAATCCATATTTACGCATTTTTTCAACCAAGGTTGTACGACGCATACCCAACATGTCAGCAGCACGTGCAACAACGCCTGATTGTGCATCTAATGCTTGGCGAATCATTTCAACTTCAAGTTCAGCCAGCATCTCTTTAAGGTTTAATCCTTCTGGCGGTAAGTCATTACCTAATGATGCGGTATCTGTTTCTTCAACCGCAAACATATCTGCTAACGCTTGCTGTTCTTGTTCTTCAATAGACATCATGCTGCTTTCCGGCACAAAATCAGGAAGCTGGCTATAACGGTATTTTATTGGTAAATGATTAACATCAACCATTTCACCAGGATAAAGGATCGTTAATCGTTCGACCAAATTCGCCAATTCGCGAATATTGCCCGGCCAATCATGCAACATTAATGATGCAATCGCACGTGGTGTAAAGTGGATCCGTTTAGCACCTTCTGCTTCCATACGGGTAAGCAGCTCTTGTAATAATAACGGAATATCTTCGATACGATCACGCAACGCTGGCATGTCTATTGGGAATACATTTAAGCGGTAATATAAATCTTCACGGAACAATCTCTCGGCAATCATTTTATCCAGATCACGGTGGGTTGCCGCTACAATACGTACATTCGCTTTAATGGTTTGAGTGCCACCTACACGTTCAAAGCTACGTTCTTGTAAGACACGTAATAACTTCACTTGCATCGACATTGGCATATCACCAATCTCATCTAAAAATAAAGTACCGCCTTCGGCTAATTCAAATCGGCCTTTACGGGTTGAAATTGCCCCTGTAAATGCCCCTTTTTCATGACCAAATAATTCACTTTCAAGTAAATCAGCCGGAATAGCGCCACAGTTAACAGGTACAAATGGGCCTTTGCCACGCTCAGAATGATAATGCACATTACGCGCAACCACCTCTTTACCCGTGCCTGATTCACCTAAAATCAACACGCTTGCATCACAAGCAGCGACTTGTTCAACTAAACGACGAATATCACTAATTGCTGTACTACGACCAACCATGCTTCTAAATAGCATGTTCTTACGGCCTAAAGATGGTACTTGATGAGTGCGCTTGCCTAAATATTCTTGGCAATGACGAAAAGCATCGGCGAGTTGGTTGTAATGCAGCGGAAATTTAAGATCACCAATATAATTGGGTAATTCAGCTAATAACTCATGATGGTTCGTTAACGCAACCACAGGAATTTGTGGGTACACTCTCAACATCTCAATAATACTAGTGAGTTTTTTGGTATTGGTTATTGTTCCTAGCAGGCAAACACCCCACGGTTGCTCCCATAATGACACGGTTAAATCTTGTGATGACAGCGCATTATGATGCTCACCCATAAAGTTGAGGATGACACCTAAATCATGACGTTGCTGTGGGTCGTCATCAATAACAAGCGTATTTACTAAACCGTGCATAGATGGATATTGCCTTTATAAGAGTACACCCTGACGGTATATTCAATGTAGCGAACAGAACAACAATCAAGAAGAGAGTAGCTACATTGTAATTAATGTGCACCATAAGGCAAGATTTGACGTATAAAAGCTGTGACACCAATACAAATAACAATGTATTTGATCAGGTTTTATGCCAATTTAAGACTAAAAACGCAAAAAAAAATGGTTATCGGCAACTCTAATTACGGTTACCGACGCCCAAAAACAGTTAGTTTGTTTCAGTAAGATGGTGATATTCCGCTGGAATTTGGTCCCAAGCTGACTTTATTTCGCGTAGCATACCAATCACATCATCAATAGGCTGAGTGACATTTTCAGCATTGGCGCGTGAAATCTCGCTACCCATAAAATCATAAAGCGCATCAAGGTTTTTAGCGATATCACCACCATCTTCCATTGATAAACAATCACGCAAACTTAGTACAATATCTAATGCTTTGGTTAAACGTTCACATTTAACCGCAATATTACCTTGTTCCATCGCCGCTTTGCCCTGAATAAGGCGTTCTATCGCCCCAGCGTATAACATTTGAATGATACGGTGCGGTGAGGCGCTGGCGAGTTGTGCATTCACTGAAACTTGCTTATATGCCTGAAGAGAACCACGCATGTTATTATCCTTTGTTTAGTAGCGAGACATTTATCAATAAACATTGGGTTTAGAGGTTATTGTCCATGTTGTTGAATATTGCTGTAGAGCGATAATGATTTTTGACTTTTTTTCGATCGTACCAATTGCATACCTATACGATCTTTATGCTGTTGTAATAAACCTTTCATGGCCTGGGTACGAGCAACAACATCATCAAATACCGCCCGTGATAAATCCGCTTGTTTAAGCACAACTTCCACTTGCTGATGACGCAAAGCGACTAAGTTTTCAAGTTGCTGCGGAAAATCATCAGGGTAATCTTCCGCAAGTAATAACTGTTCGATTTGGTGTTCTAATTGGGTTAGTTGCTCTAATATTATGAGTGGCTGCATTAATATCCTTAATCAAACGACATCATCAAACTCATCATGCTACTGAGTTGATTATTCATTTGACCGATGGCTTCATCCATCGCTAAAAACTGTTTATAAGTACGATCTTCATAAGCGGCCATACGTTTATTAAGATCGGTCATGTCATCGTCTAGTGATTTTTGGCGCTCTTTTAACGTGTCTTCTTTAACAGACAATGAACCATCGGTTTTATCGGTAAAACTGTCTAACAGCTTATCGGCTTTAGCTAGAAAGCCCGTATCTTCTTGAGCAAAAAATTGGCCGATAACCGCAAAATTTTCGCTGATAATGTCATCAAGCTTATCGCTGTCTTCTTCAAGCTCTAGTGTGCCATCACGCTGAATAGAAATACCAAAATCAGACATTTGATACAGCTTGCCATTAATCTCAATCGGCTCATTGAGTAAGTTACGCATTTGGGTGGTCACTGAACGGGTTAAGCTATCACCGTTCAATGCCCCTGCCCGATTAGGATCATCTGGTTCTTTATCTGCATCAAATCCGGTTAACTTATCAATGGTGCCCATTAAGCTGTTATAACTATCAACAAACGATTTCAGTGAATCTTTGGTGCTTTTCTCATCATTTTCGATAGTGATTTTTACCGATTTAACATCGATATCATCGGTTTCAGGATTACTTGAGCCTGAAGTACCAGTGAGCTTTTTAAGATCTAAGGTTACCCCTTCGATTACATCTTCAAAGGTGTTATTACTGCTGGTCACGGGAGTGAAGTTATCGATCATGATTTTGGCATCTTGCGCTACCTGCATCTCATCAACTTTACTGTCCACCATACCGTCTTTATAAGCAAGTGATGCTAATTGCCCCGTCATGGCAGAGGTATCAATCTCAATGGTATTTTTCTCACCAGTTTCTGTGGTTGAAAATACAATTTGAGAACCGCCATCTTTACCGGTATTGATTAAGGTTGCGGTTACACCGGGGTTATCATTGGCATTATTGATCGCATCTACCACTGACGATAAATCATCATTATCTTCACCAATATTTAAGGTCATCGATTTATCACCGACCTTAATCACCATTTCACCGCTACCTAAAGAGGCTTCAGGATCAGCACTAAATAATTCTTCGCCCATCAATTTATGTGACTGTGCCATTTGCTGAATATTAATGTTATACACCCCGCTTTTGGCTTTAGCGGTGGCTTTTATCGATAAATAATCACTGTTATCAGACGAGGCTTTTTGACCATTAAAGGCTTCATCTTTACCAAACTTTTCTAGCATTGATTGCATTGCGCTGACAGATGATTTGACCTGACCATAAGCACTAAGGGAAACATTAACTTGTTTCTGTTGTGTTTCAATACGATCTGCTTTTGGTTTACGTTCAGCGGCAACTAATTGCTGTGTCATGCCTGCAATATCTAGCCCAGATGCCATTCCGGCAGCACTTAACCCCATAGTTATGTCCTCTACACTGTTTTACTGATAGAGCCCAGAGCATGCTTGGCTAAATTTTTGTTTAACTCTAGCAATTCTTGTGCCGGAACTTGGCGAATCACATCACCGGTTTTATTATCAACAATGGTGGCAATCTGCTTACCTGTTTCCTCATCTTGATGGAAACGTAAACTGCGGTTACATTGTTGTAATACTTGTTCAATCTGCTTAATGCGTTCTTGCTCTGCAATAGGATCAGGCGTAAATGAATTAAGCGGATTGTCATCAAGAGGGTGATTAACATCATCAACATCCGTTAACGCTGTTATCAGTGGCAATGGCTTGCCGCTAGGTTGTAACTCACTGTAAGTTGGATCAGATTTAGACTGATTAGCAGTATTGACCGTCGCTGAAGCCGTACTATTTAATGATGTCTGTAGCGCGGTATATTGTCCTGTTGCAGCAGCAGTAGAAGTGATCGCCATAGCCAGCTCCTTGAGCATATTTGTTAGCGATTAAAATACAATAATGCCCTGCTGAACGTATCAGCAGGGCATAAATTTAAGGGCGAATTAACCTAGGAGGCTAAGTGCCGCTTGTGGAATTTGTTTTGCTTGCGCAAGGATAGAAGTACCTGCTTGCTGTAGGATCTGACCTTTAGTCATGTTGATGGTTTCAGAAGCGAAATCAACATCTTTGATACGACTGTTAGACGCGTTAACGTTTTCGTTGATGTTCGCCAAGTTGCTCATGGTGTGCGTCATACGGTTTTGGAACGCACCGATTTCCGCACGTTTTTCGTCTACTTGCTCCATTGCTGAATCAAGTACATCGATAGCGTTTTGAGCACCTTCTTGAGTTGATAGATCTAGGCTTGCTACTGATTCAGTGGTTACTGTGCCAGTATTAACCGCTTCATCACCAGCACCATTTAGATCATAAGTTTTGATACCTACATCAAATTTAGCATTGGATAAATCGATATCGAATGATGCTCCTTTTTCAGGATCAGCAGGAGTAAATTGTGTAACTTGCGCAGTACCCTGTGTACCAATAGTGGTACCGTCACTATCAGCCGTTTCTATTCCTACCTTGACTGTACCAGCAGCACTATCAGTTACCACTGCTTGGACTGATAAATCTGAATTATCAGCCTTACCTGTTATAACTATTTCACCAGCATCATTTAACTCAGCTTTCATTCCATCAAGCGTTCCTGCTGCTGTGCCTGTAACAGGTGGAACTGCAGAAGCATTACCATTAACTTTATCAATTTCAGCATTTATATTGGTTACAACATCTTCCTTGCTATTAGTCGCCATATTAACAGATACATCAGCAATACCTGCAATTTTTAGACTAAATTCACCGGTCATATCTGAGATTGTTTGAGTAGCAGCTTTAGCTGGGACTTCATCAGTTGCTTCCTGATCGCCATTTGTAACTTTGATATTGCTGATACCATCAATATTGTTCAGTTTGTTCTGCAGATCTTCTGCTGTCATATCTTTGGCAACTTCAATTTTATGTTCGGTATCACCTAATTTAAGACTGAATGTTTTATCTTCTGTTGAAGTGCCACCTACAAATTCATCAGCAAGTGCTTTTGTTACATCAGCAACACCAGAATATGAACGACCAAGAGAGTGAGAAGACACGTCCATCAACTCTAAACTTTGCGTTTCATTTGAATTAGCACCAATTTGGAATGATTTCTCACCAAATGAACCATCAAGAAGGTTTTGACCACCGAAACTGGTTGTATCAGCGATACGGTTCATTTCGCTTTGCAATTCACCCATTTCTTTCTGCATTGCGTCACGGTCTTTATCAGAGTTGGAACCGTTAGCAGATTGAAGAGCGAGCTCGCGCATACGCTCCATGATGGTGGTAGATTCTGACATCGCACCTTCAGCCGTTTGTGCCATTGACACACCATCGTTAGCGTTACGCATTGCGACGTTTAGACCATTAGTTTGGTTAGTCAAACGGTTTGAAATTTGCAGACCGGCAGCATCGTCTTTCGCAGAGTTAATACGCAGACCAGATGATAGTTTTTGCATACTGTCGGCAACACTGCTGCTAGCACTGTTTAGGTTACGCTGGGCAGTCATTGCTGTTACGTTAGTATTAATTGTAATAGCCATAAAGGTGACACTCCTTGGTATGATCTTTCCCAGACGTGGTGCCGGGTTAAAAAGAGATTTAATTAACTTAGTGCTAAAGTTAACGGCACCTTTTGGCGAAGCTTTAGGATTATTTTTAGGTTTTTGTAGGCGAGGTTAACGCACACCCGTCATTCCCTACAGTGAGGTTACGAACGCGATAGGGAATCTACTACCCACGCGTCGTAGAGTTACTGTGATTGTAATACGGTTTTTACTGGCTTCTTTAAGGCTCAAGCACGCGGTAAATAGATCACGGATAGCCCTCGGCTTCCGAGATGTGAATAATAGGCAGCTAAGGATTCTTTGTTCTGCTCTTCCTCGAAACTCGTCCCTGCTCTTACCTCTCACCCCTAAATATAATTAAACAGTGACAATTGCTTGGTTTGCCCAAACGCTTGCTGTGAGGCTTGCAGCGCCATCATTTGTTGATTCATATCCATGATTGCTTTGCTGTAATCGAGATCTTCTAAGCCACTTTGCGCCTGATTTAAGGTTAACTCAAAATCAAGGTGTTGTTCTAATTGGCGATCGACCTGCTGCATGATGGTGCCGACTTCTGAACGCTGTTGGTTCATGTGCACAAAGCCACTATCGAGATCATCAATCACTCGTTGTAAGTTTGCTTCTGCTGCGGGCGATGAAGTTGGACGCTCTGCGTTATCAATCGCACTCTGAATCGAATCAAAAATATTAATGGTTTGGGCTGGCTTTAAGCTAATATTATCGCCACTGCTGATATCACCAAATTTTAAATTCAAGGTGGCGCTATCGGCAGCTACAGGATCTTTATAAACGATGCCTTGTTCTGAATCATAAGCTTGATTTGCAGCAACGACTTTGCCCCCAACGGTTAAGTTATATTGCATCTCTTTGGTTGTTGTACCATCTGCCGCTGCGATATCAACTTCATTGAAACTTACTTCAATAGCTTCAGCTGAACTAAAATCACTGGTAGTCGCAGCAAGGAGATGCAGTTTAGAACCGTCGGTTAAGCCACTAGCACCATCGCTAAAGACTGGGCGAAAATCACCGTAGCTATTAGGGATATCTGTAAATAATTGATCGCCGGGTAAACTGGTTTTTACGTTTACTGATTTATCAATGTGTGCATAACGCGACTGGCTATCGCCGTGATAATCCATGCTGCCATCAGTGGCTTCCATAAACGGCTTAGTATCCGATTGATTGCCCGCAAACACATAGTTACCCGCTTCATCACGGCTATTAGCTAATTCAAGTAAACCATCACGCAAGCTAATTAATTCATCTTTAAATGCGGTGCGGTCATCACTTGCCATCGCACCATTGATCATACCAAGTACTTTTTGCTTGGTTGCGCCAAGGTTATCTTCAACCCCCGCAATTGCGGTTTCCATAGTCTGCAGACGATTATTTGCTAGAGTGATAGCACTATTATATTGATCGATTTGAGTTAACTGTTGGCGGTAGTTTTGAATCGTCACCGATGACACCGGATCATCCCCTGCAGTTTCGACCCGTTTGCCGCTAGATAATTGGCCGTTAGTTTGATTCAGCTCGCCTTGCTTACGCATTAAGTTGGAGGTCAGATTTTGGTACTGACTGGCGGTTGAGACGCGATTGATCATGACAACTCCTCGTTATACTGCGCGCATTAAAGTATCAAAGGTTTCTTTCGCCACCGACATAATTCGTGATGACGCCATATATGATTGTTGAAACTTCATTAGATTAGCGGCCTCTTCATCAAGGTTAACCCCTGATAAATTCGACACTCGCTCTGAGGCTGAATCAAAATCAAGCTGATTCACTTCAGTTAATTTATCGGCATTTTTTTTAAGCATGCCAATATCTGTGGCTAAACCTTCAAATAAATCAATCACACTTGATTTACCGTCAGCCATGGTCTTTTGATGTTGGACTTGCTGCATCGCTAAGAAATTACCGTTACCACCTTGAGCATTTTGAGTGCCAAGCTCAATCTCAAAGCTATCGTTAGCTTGTGCCCCAGCAGATAAGCTCATAACGGGAGTTGACGAAGTAGCGCCTGTTTTAAAAGCAATGGTGGCGCCATTTTCAGCTGAATATTTATTATCTGCTAATTCAACATTGGTATTGGTTTTTAAATCGGTAACGGTAACTTGATCGCCCGCGGCATTTAACTGTAATTGATAGCGCCCAGCTGCATTATCAGGCACAACAGTCGCTTTGGTAATAGTTGCTGAGCCAAGATTGGATTCAGCGGCAATCGCGGTTAACTGACGATGACCCGCCAACCCACGAGGATCAGTTAAGGCTAAACTAATATCCGCTGCACCACGACGTAAAGGTTGAATAATGGTGGTTTCAGTTTCTCCAGCCATTAACGTAGGTGGTTGATTAATAGTGATTTCTAAGCCATCAACCTTTGCTTCAAATTTACCTTTTGCATTGGCTGTTAAGGCCGTTTTATTACCTTGTTGATCAATCAGCGTATGGCTAGTTGCATCACTGATTAATTGATAATCACCGATTTTAAGTTGATTAATATCATCAATTTTAACGCTAATATCACTGCTACTACCAAAGGGTTTAAGTGCCCGTTGTGACATCGCATTCGGACTATTAATATCATTGAACAACGCTTGTCCTTGCTGACCATTAAGATCAACCCCTTGTTGCTGAAGATCATTCATTTGCGATCCAAAGCCAAGCGCCATTTGTCCGAGTTGATCCAAACTTTTATCAATAACATCATCACGCACTGTCAGCATTGCACCTAAGCTGCCACCAATGGTGTCGCTTTTAATCGGTTTACTATTATTGCCATTAATTAACGCGATTTGTTTATTGGCAATATCAGGATCGCCATCGACTAATTTAAGTTGTGAAGCACTTACACCTGACACCAAGGTATCACCGCTACCAATGATAACTGTATTGGCTAAACTGCCTTTATCTGCCAACACGGTCACTTGCGTATATTGGGCTAATTCATTAATCAGAGTACGTTGTTGATCAAACAGATCATTACTACCATCGCTGCTAGATTGTTGCTGCAAACTGGTATTGACCGCGGCAAGTTCTTGCCCTAATGCATTCACCCGCTCTAAAGAGACACTCAATTGCTGATTAACATCAGTACGAATATTGGTTAGAGTTTCATGGGCATTATTTAAGTTCACCGCGGCTTGATTGGCATGTTCCAGTACCGTTTGACGACTACCCAGATCATTAGGATTATCAGCTAAAGAGCGCACAGAATGATAAAAATCGTTCATACTGTTAACGCTATTAACTGCACTTTTAGAGGTAAAATCATCCAGCATTGCTAAATGCTGTTGTTTAACATTAGCTTCTTCTAGTTGAGTGGTGGAAAGCGTCAGTTCGCGAGCAGCAAATTGATCATAAGCACGACTGACATTATCAATATAAGCACCAGTACCATAGTAACTATTACCATTCCACTGCGCATCATCGGCTTTTTGTTCAACAACTTGGCGGCTATATCCTGGCGTGTTGACGTTGGTAATATTATGACTTGCCACATCCAATTGTTTTTGAGATGTGCGTAAGCCACTCACCCCAATTTGCATCAAATCTACCGCCATCGCCTGTTTGCTCCCCACTAAAATTCAAACCATTATCGGCAACAATCGTGCGATAACGCTGTTGCTAACAAGCAAGATCTGAACCACTTTTAAATAAATTCTATCTTTAACGGCATTGTTTAAATAAATACTGTTAATTGGCATTTATTTACTTATACTTTTGCCGTTGCTGCCGATATAGATAAAACACCATCAAAAACAATGGCAAAACAGCCTCTAAAATAAAGGATATCGTTAATGAATATTTTACTTTCAGGACTGATTGGTTACGCAATAAAAGAAGTGGTGGTGCCACTAATCACCGATAGCGTTGATGATAAGCAAGATAAAAAACCAGTGTCTGATAAGGAAGTGGAAGGAGCGTTATTTGAAAGTAACGATCTGATCAAGATGGTATCAAGTCTAATTGATATTGTGGTGTAATATTTTTATTACGGTATTAACGATTCATTCTGCTATTGTTATCCCCTTTGATCACTATTAACTTTGATTACCATTCCTAATCACAATAACCACGTATCACAATAAGCTCTGCACTTTTTTCATGACAGCTAACACCTTATTGCTGTAATTCGGATCAGTGGCATACCCCGCTTGATGAATCTCACGAATAAATTGCTGCGGCTGGTTACTGTGCGTTAATGCTTTTGAATAACGCGGGTTGTGCTGTAAGAAATTAACAAAATCATCAAAGCTATGTTGGTAAGAATCATAAGATCGAAATGCCGCTTGCTCTTGTACGGCAATACCATCATGAAATTCCAAAGTTTTAGTGGCAACCTTTTGCCCCTGCCAACGCGGATCCGCTTTAATATTAAATAAATTATTGCTTGAACCCAGAGCATTATTAATCACCTTCTTTCCCCACCCAGTTTCTAATGCTGCTTGTGCAATCAATAATGACGGATCAGTACCTAGCGCACGTGCTGCACGCTGAGCATAAGGCTTCATATAACTCACAAATGCTTCTGCAGAGGCAAAACTTGTCGGTTCAGTTGGTTTTAGTGGTAACTCTGTGGTTATCGTTGGCTTTGTTTTAACGGCAATCGTGGTCATTGTTGTTGAGTGTGATTGCTGCTTATCTGATGGATTCAGCTTACTGGCAGGTGACTCTGCTAATGGCAACGCAATCACATCAGTATTAATTGGACGAATTAAAAACGGCTGCGGCTGTTGTTGTGGATATAAATCTGTTGTTGGTTGGTGCTGACTATTATCTTGTTGCTCACCACCTAACTGCTTAACAATCATATCTGCCAGCCCAAGACTACCTGTGGTACTTAGCTGCGACGACATTTGTTCGTCATGCATTTGTTGATAAAATTTGCCATTATTACTGCTCATTAAATCGGATTCAAACGCACTATTGGCTTCACGCATCGATTTAAATAACATCTGCGTAAAAATAGATTCAAATTGAACCGCGGCCTCACGTAAAGAGCCTTTTTTATCCTCACCAATGCCTGCCCGTAGGCGATCAAGGCTACTTAAATCATGAATAAAACCAGGCTCTATTTGTTTCATTGCCGCTCTCTTAAATATCAGATAATAATTAACTGGCCTTCAATGGCACCAGCTTGTTTTAATGCTTGTAAAATGGCCATCAAATCTGATGGTGCCGCGCCAACTTGATTGACCGCTCGCACTAATTCATCCAATGTCACTCCGGGTTCAAATTTAAACATGCGTGCATCTGATTCATTAACGGTGATCTGAGAATTAGGCACCACCACTGTATCACCACCCGCAAAGGCATTAGGCTGACTCACTTGTGCATTCTCTTTAATTGATACCGTCATGCCACCATGGGTAATTGCCGCTGGACGTAATTTGACATGTTGTCCGATAACAATGGTGCCAGTACGTGAATTAACAATGATTTTGGCTGAACCTTCAGCAGGATCAAATTCCAAATTTTCCACGGTCGATAAAAACGCAACGCGCTGACTGACATCACGTGGAGCACGCACACGAATCGAAGTCGCATCGACAGCTGACGCCATTTGTGGTCCTAAAAATTGATTAATCGAATCGGACATTCGTTGTGCAGTGGTAAAATCAGACTCATATAAATTAAAAGTTAAATAATCACCACGGCCAAAGGGATTTGAAACTTCTTGCTCAACCATTGCACCATTCGTGATTCGACCAACGGTAGGCGTATTACCAACAACTTTAGAACCATCTGCGCCCTCAGCACTAAAACCGCCGACCACTAAACTGCCTTGTGCAATCGCATACACTTTACCGTCAAGGCCTTTTAGAAACGTTTGTAATAATGTGCCGCCACGTAAACTTTTCGCTGAACCAATCGAAGACACGGTAATATCAATGGTCTGCCCTTGTTTAGTAAACGCAGGTAAGGTGGCATTCACCGCAACTGCCGCGACATTTTTGGTTTTAGGTTTAGTACCGACGGGTAATTGAATCCCAAAATTTTGCAGCATTGCATTAAAGGTTTGCTCAGTAAAAGGGGTAGTTTCACCAGTTCCCGGTAAACCCACGACTAAGCCATAACCGACCAATTGGTTACTCCGTACGCCAGCAACCGCTGCAACATCTTTAATACGTGCCGCCTGTACAGTTGTGGCGAAGAAAGTGAATGCCAGTAAACATATTGTCGAAATTCTCAAGCGATTCTCCAAGACAAGTTAAAACGATAAAGCAACCAACCTTATACAAAGGCGAGATGAATAATGAGATTAAAAAGTTCTATTAAAAAGCAACATTAAAAAAGCGGGATAACCAATTTTGCTGCTGAACATCTTGGCGATCGCCAGTACCTGAATATTGAATGCGCGCATTAGAAATACGGGTTGAAGCAATAGTGTTATCTTGATCGATATCATCCGGACGAATATTGCCGCTTACACGAATATATTCTTCACCTGTATTGAGCATTAACCATTTCTCACCGCGAATAACTAAGTTGCCATTACTCAACACATCAATAACTTCAACAGAAATGGAACCTTTAATGCTGTTACTTTGATCAGCCGATGTTGATCCTTCAAAGGTATTATTATTTGCCATCGCATAAGACAGGGTATAATCATGCAGAGTGACAGGTTTACCCCCTAACTCTATCGGCTTCATGTGAAGATCGGTTTTCTTATCAAGATCTGAACTGGCATTTTTCTTCGCGGTGGTTTTTTCTTCAAGCAAGATTGTCACAATATCGCCAATACCGCGCGGCTTGGTGTCATCATATAAATCTTGCGCTTGATCTTGATTAAATAACGATCCGGTTGCAGTTGCATAATGTTCAGGCTTAGCTTGCGGTCGAACCGGATTCCATGCCGGATCATTCATTTGAGCATCATCACGCGCGCGTAAACGGTCAATTAAACTCTTTGATTCAGGCTGTTTACCTTCAACAGCATCAACATTAGTCGTGGCTTTTTCAATATCACTGCCCACTGAATCTGGCGTTGACATACACCCGCTTAAACTACAAACAAGAGCAATCAATAGCCAGCGTCCATGGTGATTTGAATGTACTTTCACTGCGATTTCCTAGCTAATAAACTTATAGTTGCTGATTAACGTAACTCAACATTTGATCAACGGTTGAAATCACTTTGGAGTTCATTTCATAGACCCGCTGCGCTTCAATCATATTCACTAGCTCTTCAGTCACATTGACATTGGATGTTTCAAGCATTGATTGACGAATAGAGCCAAAACCTTCTAAACCTGGTGTACCTTCTTGCGGATCACCGCTGGCTCCTGTGGGTAAGAATAAATTTTGTCCAATCGGCTCTAAACCTGCGGGGTTAATAAAATCGGTGGTGGTTAATTGCCCTAGCACTTCATTTTCTTGTTGATCACGAATACGCGCCGACACTTCACCATCAGTACCGACAGTAATACCCACCGCATTATCAGGCACTACAATTTCAGGTTGCACCGGATAACCGCTACCACTGGTGACTAAAATACCTTGATCGTTAATCGTAAATTGACCATTACGGGTATAACCAATATTGCCATCAGGCAGTAAGACTTGGAAAAAACCATCACCTTCAATCATCATATCCATGGCATTATTGGTGGTTTGAGTATTACCTTGAGTGAACACTTTTTGAGTCGCAACCACTTTTGAACCAGCACCCAGCATTAAGCCACTTGGCGATGTGGTATCTTGGGTTGATTTACCGCCGGGCTGATTAATATTTTGATAAAACAGATCTTCAAAAACCGCGCGACTTTTCTTAAAACCTATGGTTGATGCGTTAGCTAAGTTATTAGAAATGGTTGAAATATTGGTTTGTTGGGCATCTAAACCCGTTTTACTGACCCACAATGCTGGATGCATGATGATCGTCCTTTAGTAATTAGCTGATACGCATCAGAGAAGAAGAAGATTTATCCATTTCTTCGGCTGTTTTCATTAACTTCACTTGCATTTCAAAGTGACGCTGTAAATCGATCATATTGGTCATTTCGGCCACCGCATTAACATTACTGCCTTCAAGCATGCCTTTAGCTAAACTGACGCTAGCATCGGCATCTAATGGATCACGATTACCAATCACCTTAAAGAGACCATCTGTATCTTTAAACAGACTTCGATTTTCAGGTTTGACTAACTTAATACGATCAACCGTTACCATCACATCTGATGGTGCTCCCTTAGGGATTACTGAGACCGTACCATCTTGACTAATCTCAATTTTATTAATCGGCAGAGGAATAAAGATCGGGCTATCATTGCGCCCTAAAACAAGCTGACCATTACTATTTTGCAGCATGCCCATCTGATCAACGTTAAGATGTCCCGCGCGAGTATATCCTTCTTGACCACCCGCATCTTGAACAGCCAACCAACCATCACCTTGTACCGCAACATCAAGATCACGCCCAGTATTGATCATCGAACCTTGAGCAAAATCATTGCCCGTGCGCTCTGCCATAGTAAACACACGACTCGGCACTCCATCACCAAAAGCCTGCATACTACGCGCTTGCTGTAAGTCAGCACGAAAACCTGTAGTGCTCACGTTAGCAAGGTTATTGGCATGTACTCGCATGCCTTGCATATCTTGTTTTGCCCCGCTCATAGCGAGAAACAGCGCCCGATCCATTTTTTTGACACTCCTCTGTGCATTAGCTGATTTAAAGCAAAAACTACGCCAAGATGTGGGTAAAGAATAACAACGGCTAAGAATTGAGAACTGAAGATACAAAAACGCCACCGATAACGGTGGCGTCAAGCGATTAATAATAATTAACGCATTTGAAATTAACGGATCTGAAGAATATTTTGTTGTAGCTGGTTATTAACATCCAAGGCACGAGAACTGGCTTGGAAGTTACGCTGGGCACTGATCAAATCCACCAGCTCTTGAGTCATATCAATATTTGATTGCTCTAGAGTGCCACTTTTGATGGCGCCAAATGAACCTTGAGATGCATCTCCCCACACCACTTCACCCGACTCTTGGGTTGCATTCCATAGCGAGCCACCAAGTTGCGTAAGCCCTTGCTCATTGGCAACTCGAGCCATCGCCACGCGACCAACAACTAAATCTTTACCGTTTGAATAAGACGCCATAATGTTACCTTCAGGATCAATATCCACTTTAGATAAATACCCTGTTGATGCACCATCAACATCCTGAAACTTACGCACTTCAAACGCCGACGCATACTGCGTTGGATCTTCATAATTCATGGTGATTGCTTGAGTGCCATCCGCACCACCCACATCAATAGCCGCCTCGGCAAAACTTTCCATCTGAATATTTAATGGTGTTCCAGGAATAGCAGCGTCAGGCGGTACTGCTGGTGTTGCTTTTAGTGGTTGTCCATTAGCATCAAACTTCATCATATACCCCAGATGACCATTTGAACCTGCGACTGAATACCCCGTAGGTAAAGACTCTGCTTTAGCATCTAATGCTTTTTCTTTGCCGTTATTATCAGTCACGGTTTGGTAGACTTCCCATGTATTAGCATTGGTTGATTCTGGTGCTACGGCATTAGGATTATACTTAGCCACATAATAAGTGGTCATTTTATATGGCTTACCGAGTGAGTCATAAATAGTTGATGAGGTAGAACGACTGAATGAGTCACTATTTGTAAAATCAAATGGCTGCGTTTTAGGTGCAGTCTCTTTGTTAGGCAAGTTAAGCGAAACTTTGATATTTTTAGACGCCGTTGGCTGTCCAAATACATCATCAATTTTTAAAGATTTAGCCTCATAAGAAGCAACAGTATTTGAATCTTGATTAACAGGATAACCGAGTAAAAACTTTCCTTCCGCATTAACTAATTCATTTTCATTGTTTAACTGAAACGCACCATTACGGGTTAAATTACTGTTTGCAACTTCATTTTTATTATCTGCCACCGCAAAAAAACCCGCACCAGATACCCGTAAATCTAATGGGTTATTGGTATAAATACTTGAACCTTCATGGAACTGTTGTGCCACGGTTGAAGTTTGTACACCACCACCCGTCGTGGTTTTAGCGTTTGAGAAGATGGAATTAGAATACACATCCCCAAACTCTGCCCGTGACTCTTTAAAACCAAAGGTATTGGCGTTAGCAATGTTATTACTGGTGGTATTTAAATCCTTTTGCGCAGCACCCAAGCCACTTAATGCGATATTCATGCTCATCGTAAATTATCCTTGTTGTGTACTAAGTGGTGCCGCTGATTGTGCACTTTTACCAATTTGTAAAACTTCGGCTAAGTTGACAGGTTTGGTCACCCCCGCCAGATTTAACATTACTTTGCCGTCACTATTACCTAATAAAACACTGTTAACATTAGCGTGAGTTAATACTTCAAATTGTTGGCTTTCGCCGCCAACAGTTCCCGATACCGAAAAGTTATATTTGCCTTGTGGCATCACATTGCCAGCATCGTCTTTTCCATCCCATGCAAACGGATGTTCCCCTGCAGATTTTGCACCTAGAGTAATAGTTTTTACTAATACGCCTTGCTCATTTTCAACCCGCAGAATGGCGTTATCGACCCCTTGTTGCATGCGTACCATGCCCGCCATTTCACCGTCATGGTTTTTCAATGCCGATGCACTTGGAATAAGCACATCTTGTCCAACTAACGATGAGGCTTGCAGCGCTTGGTTTGATGTCATAGCACTATTGAGTGAACCAAATTGCTCATTCATTTTATTGATACCATCAACGGTAGCAAAAGACGCCATTTGAGCGATCATCTGATCATTACCCACAGGCTTAAACGGATCTTGTTGCGCTAACTGTTTAGTTAACAACGATAAAAAATCGTCTTGTTTTAATTGATTAGTGCCCGTTGTAGGTTGTTCTTGGGCAATCTTTTTATCTTGCATGCCTTTTAACTGGTCAAGATAAGAAAGAGATTGCCCGGCACCGTTAATGGTTGTCATAACACAAACTCCTTAGCTTATTTGCCCATCTGCAAGGTTTTCATCAGCATTTGCTTACTTGCATCCGCCACTTGAACATTATTTTGGTAAGAGCGTGATGCGGAAATCATATTCGCCATTTCTTCCATCACATTGACATTAGGTTTATAAATATAACCAGCACTGTTCGCCAATGGATGCTCAGGATTATATTCCGCACTTAATGGCTCATTACTTTCAACAATCCCCTGCAGTTGTACTGGCACGCTAGCATCGCCTTGATTAGCACTATCAAGCGCTGCCGCAAAAATAGGGTAACGCGCTTTATAAGTTTCTTGCGCTGAGCTACTGACACTGTTGGCATTGGCTAAGTTACTAGAGGTGGTATTAAGTCGTACTGATTCAGCACTCATGGCAGAACCGGTCACATTAAAGATATTAAATAAACTCATCCATTATTCCCCTTTCAATGCCTTGGTTAAATTCTTAAATTTAGAGCCTAAAAAATCGAGCGATGCTTGATATTCAATACTATTCTGCATAAATAAATTTTGTTCTAATTGCGCATCAACAGTATTGCCATCACCAGTATCAGGCTGAGTTGGCACTCGATAAAGTTGTTCGCCATTGGCGGCTGGAGAGGCAGTAATATGCCGCCCATTGGTACGATTAAGGCCAACGTTTGCCCCTGCGGTTGCCGATTGCAGGACGCGGCTAAAGTCGATATCTTTTGCCTTAAAGCCTGGAGTATTAACATTCGCAAGGTTGCTCGCTAATGTTTCTGCACGTGTTGCTCGTGCACCAACGGTATACTGATGAATACCTAATGCTTTATCAAAAGAAATCGACATGCTTTGCCTCTACGGTGTTATTTACTGTCACAGTGACAACAGCAGTAAAGCAAAGACAATGCCAAGATGGAAAAGGGAGGAGGAAAAAATAGGAATAGCAGGAATAGCATACAAGGTCTAGTTCAGGGGTTCGAATCCTAAAATCCTTGAATCCTCGCCCCTAAATCACCTGCTCTTGCTATTATTTCAATTTATAAATAATACCGGGATTACAACGTACCATTTCAAACCGATCGCAGAGTCCGGTTAATGATTCAGAAGCACCCAGAAATAAGTAACCACCAGGGTTTAAACTGGCTGCTAATTGATTTAACACTTTTACTTTGGTTTCAGGTGAAAAGTAAATGAGTACATTACGGCAAAATATTACGTCAAATTTACCCAATAGAACGTAGCTGTCTTTTAAATTTTGAGTCCGAAAATTAACCAGCTGTTTTACGCGTTGGTTAACTTGCATGCCACCACTAATATGTGATTCAAAAAATAGTCTTCGACGTTCAACAGATAAACCACGACTTAACGCAAGGTTGTCATATACTCCTTCACGACACATATCAAGCATGGTCTGTGAAATATCAGTCGCCGTGATCTGAATGCTGGGTAGTAGCCCCGGTCGTTTCAATTGCTGTTCTAAAATAGTCATCGCCATTGAATACGGTTCTTGTCCTGACGAACTTGCCGCTGACCATATTTTTAATGGCCTTCTGTTGGCTGCAAGTTCAGGTAAGATCTTATCGGCTAAAACAGTAAAAGGATAACTATCACGAAACCACAGTGTTTCATTGGTTGTCATTGCATCTATCACTGCAACCCGTAATTCTCGATTACGCCCTTTCAATGCGCCTTGCAATAAATCAGACAAAGATGGCAACCCAAAACGTTTAATGAGAGGACTTAAACGACTTCGCACTAAATATTGCTTACTGTCCCCCAAAACAATGCCACACTGTGCTTCAAGAAAATGACAAAAGTCATAATAGTCTTGATCATTTACCGTTAATGTTGTCATCAATTACTCTTTCTTGTTTTTGTCGTTTATTGCATATTAAATAGATTTATTATTTAGAACTAACGCAAGCAGCAGTCGCTGTGGTCATGGCATCTTTTACTGCTCGACCTAGCTCATCAGGATTAAATTTAGGAATAAAGGCATTAGCACCCACACGTTCAACCATCGCCTGATTAAAGACCCCACTCAATGAAGTATGTAAAATAACATGCAGATCTTTTAACGCGGAATCATTACGAATCGCAGCCGTTAAGGTATAACCATCCATTTCAGGCATTTCAATATCTGATATCACTAAAGCTAATTGTTGATAAATACTGTCTTTTGCAGCCATGGTTTGTAATGTTCTAAAGGCTTCTTTACCGTCTTTCACACAAATGCAATCACAACCGATAGATTCAATCGCACGCTGCACTTGCTTACGCGCTACCATGGAGTCATCGGCAACGAGTACCGTTTTTACTGTTGGTGTTATTAAGCTAATTTCATTCAGTAATTCACTCGATAACCGAGTATCAACAGGTGAAATTTGATCAAGGATCTTTTCTACATCAAGAATTTCTACCAGTTCATTATCAATTTCAGTGACGGCTGTAAGGTAATTATTTCGTCCTGCGCCTTTTGGGGGTGGTAAAATCGCCTCCCAATTTATATTCACAATTCGCTCAACTGCTGACACTAAAAAGCCCTGCACCGAGCGGTTGAATTCAGAAATGATAATAAAACAATTGCTGATATCTTCGACAGGTCGTCCGCCTGTGGCAAGGCTCATATCTATCACTGATATTGTTTGTCCTCGAATATAAGCGATACCTTTAACAAACGGATGTAAATTCGGCATCGATGTTAACTTAGGACACTGTAAAACTTCTTTAACTTTAAAGACATTAATCCCATATCGCTGACGCCGATTAAGTCGAAAAGTAAGTAATTCTAATCGATTTTGTCCTACTAACTGCGTACGTTGATTAACGGAATCTAAAATGCCTGACATGTGAAAGGGCTTCCTGTCTGAAAATATTAACAACACCAATACAAGCAATTTTTCAAATAATTACTTATGATAAGCCGCTTAATAACCGCATGATTACCACCGACAGAGAGCATAACGCCGTGATCACTCATCGATATTTAAACTTAATTTGCATTATTATCGGCAGTTTGTTGCTGAACTTTAGTATTAATGTTCATGCCACATCTATCTCACAACAAAGCCTTATTCAGCAAACAGCAGCAGAGCATATAAAACGTTCGTTAGCGCCATCTGATTTTGGTAGTGTTAATATTACCGCTGCAACATTAGATTCTCGATTACGGTTTCCTACCTGCTCAAGTCCCCTAGTAGCAACCACGCCGGGTAAACAAACGTTATCAGGTAATGTTACGGTACTGGTACAGTGTAATAGTGAAGATTGGCAGCTCTATGTGCCGGTTAATGTTCAACAGACTCTGCCACAAGTGATCGCCACCACCCACCTCGGCCGTGGCGCTTTACTCAGTGCTGCTAACGTAAAAGTTGCCATGGTGGAAAGCCGCTTTCAACGTGGTGTCAGCTTTAATGATCCTCAACAAATTATTGGTTCAAAAGTAAAACGTACCGTGAAAGCAGGTGATGTCATTCAAGCAAATGATATCTGCTTAGTGTGCCGCAATGACAGTGTGTTAATTCGAGCCGGGCAAACAGGATTAGCCATAGTTACCACCGGCAAAGCATTATCAGATGGGGCTATTGGTGATGAGATTCGCGTGCAAAATAGCAAATCAAAGCGAATCATTGATGGGGTCATTACAGCGGTAGGAGAAGTCTCGGTAAAATATTAACAACAACCGACAATAGGCGGCTAAAAATCAAAAATAATACGTCATAATATTTTGGTATTCGTAAACAAAAAAAGCTAAAGTTTATAGTCTATACGTCGATAATTGACTATAACGCTATTGGCATCGACAGGTACTACATTATGACAAACATTGATCATCTTCGTGGTGGGCAACCACTAAATACAGCTCGTACGGTTAACCATACCAAAACGGCAACAACAAATACGCCATCAACCACTACGATTGAACCGCAACACGACGCGGTATCTTTAAGTTCTCAAGGTAAAGCGGTTGGTCAAATTCATCAACAATTAGCAGCAGAAACCAGTTTTGATGCCGCAAAAGTTGCTGAAATAAAACAAGCCATCGCTAATGGCAGTTATACTATTGATGCCAACAAACTCGCTAATAATATAATCAAGTTTGAAGATGAACTTAACGATCTTTAATGCTGTTATTATTAAGAACTGATGTTATTAATAGACTAATATTATTGCGCATTCACTGTAAGGATCTTGGTTATGAAACACACTATTGAGCAATTGCTTGAGCTTCAACACACGGCTTTGGTCTCTCTTGCTGAATTACTCAACCAAGAAAAAACAGCCATAGCTCATCGACGAGCGTTAGAAATAGAGCAATTTGCAAAAGAAAAACTGACACTGATCAATAGTATTCAACAACATGATTATCTTATTGCTCATCATTCACAGCGGCAACAATTACAAGACGATGCATTACTCGGTCAGCATGTTGAAGAAATTCAACAGCTCGTGACATTATGTAAACAACGTAATGACATCAATGGCGAAGTATTACAACGGGCGCAATTAAGTTTTCATAAACTCAATAACCTATTTCAACAAAGTCGAGGTCGCCACCAGATGACCTATAATTGTGATGGTAAGGCGCAGAATGTTCGCTCATTAGGCACCAACCTTAAAGCCTAATAGTTAAAACATCACTTGTTGATTATTGGGTACATGAAACACTTCGCCGTGTTGCTTCATACGTTCCATTAAGCCTAAATTTAATTCCATTTCAGTTACATAGCTATCACCTACAGGATAACTACGGATCACTTTGGCCCCTCGAATAATACCATCAACAGCACCATTCGTATTTTCAGGGCCTAGTTGCTGATTTGATAACGATGTTGTTGCTGAAATTCGTAACCCATAAATTTGTTCTGATAATTCACGGTACGCATCCACTTTTGATGCACGCATTGCCCGTAAACTTTTTTCTTCTTGAGTACGCCCATTTTGCTCACTAATTGACGCGTAACCAACGGCAAATACTCTTTCATTACTATTGGTTAAATTCGGGTGAGTACCACTATTTGAAGAAGAACACCCAGATATTAAGATTAATAACACCATTATTAGCCATTTAGTCATCACGGTTATCCTTAAGGTCGTAACACAATATTATTGGTAGTAGGCTGTTGTTGTTCCGTTCGAATAATCACCCCATTACGGATTTGAATCTTATTCATAAAATCCAAATCACGCCCAATACGCTCTGCGGGTAAAAAGCCTTGTGCCGTGGCAATAACAACATGCGATCGCATTCCGATGATTCTTGCATTCACAAGCACACCGCCGCTTTGACGTAACATTGTCCCCGTTAGCACATAATCAACCGGCTGTTGCGCTGACAATTCTTGCCAATTACGGCTAATACTAAAATCACCATTACGTGTTACTTTAATCACCCCTGTTGATTTGTAATCAACGACCGTAAATCCTCGTTGCTGCATCTGAAACATGAAATTTTCACTAACCACATTACCCAACCAATTAGTGACCCCCATATCTTGCAGATCAACAAACGACGTCACAGCCAAAGGCGTACTTGCTGTTAAATATTGATTGGACTCAATAAGTTGATTTGTGAGTCCTTCAACAAAATAATCGACCGTATGACGAGGCGTCGTTGTTAGCGAATACCCCGCTGAAGAAAATGGCTCTTTACCGTTATAAACTTGGGGTCCTGTACAAGCTGTTAATAGTAGCGCACACACCACCAGTATAAATTTGTTCATTGTTGGTCACTCTTGCTACGTGTGATAAGGGATATATCGTTCACGAATACAATTTCTTTAATGAGAAGCACCAATTGGGAACACTCTTTGCATTCCGTTGTGGTTATGTCCTGATCAAAGCAAAAAACATACCTAAATTGGCCTTTTATGAATAAAAAATTATTACTCTGTTTAAGTGCGTTATGGTTGTTCGTATCACACTCAAGTCATGCCCAATGGGTACAGGTGACAGGTGAAGCTAACATTCTTGAAAGTAAAGCGACCGCACGCGTCAATGCCTTAGAAAATGCGGTCTTTCAAGCAATGACATTTACGGGAGGTGAGATTGCCAGCCTACCGATGCTTAAAACTTATTTGCAAGAAGATCGGCAACAATACCGTTTTAGCGGTAATGAAATTCGACATATTAGCGTGCTAGAACAGAAAGATGCTGGCGGCAAAATGTATGTTACAGCCAGAATAGATATTTACCCATCGGCAAAAAGTTGCCACAAGGTACAATATAAGAAAGGATTATTACTGGGGAAATTTTCACTCGCGGAGCCACAACAAGCAGCGATGGGCAGTATTTATCAGCTAGGGGATGATTTTTCAAAGGTCTTACAAAAAAATATTCAGCAACGTTCGCAAAGTTTTTTAGTAACAGGTGTTACCCAAGTACCTGTTAGTGCTAACCATGCAGATGCGATGATGATGTTAGCTGAAGATAATGACGCACAATATTTGGTCAGTGGTGAGATCACGGATATTTCCGCTACCGTTGATGATCATCTATTACAACCCAACACCATTAATCGTCAATTTGCGTTAACTCTTAATATAATGGACGGTAAAACAGGTGAGACAATCTACCAAAATAGTTACCGTGATATTGGTTTATGGCCCTTTGCTCGTACAAGTTATGTTGATACTAAAACGGCACGTTTTTGGGTATCACCGTATGGGCAAAGTATTCAACGCGTCACTCAAAATATGATGTTAGATATTGAAAGTGCCCTTTCATGCCGCGCTAGCCTGCCTGAAATAATTAATATCCATCAAGGCGTCGCTCAAATCAATGTTGGTCGAGTACATGGGGTTCACAACGGTGATCAACTTAAATTATGGCACAGCGCAGGGTTTATCGATCAGAAAGGTATTCCACGCAACCGTATGGTTGAAACAGCGATCACACTTACCGTTAATCGAGTCTATGAAAAGTCTGCAGAGCTTAGTGTTAATCAACCACAACTGGCATCTAGCATTCAACCTGGCGATTTACTGACCAAGCAGTTGAATCAATAACACTATTTTCTTAAACTCTGTTGATTTTCGTGTACACTATCGCTCTGACCTATTTGATTTAAATAAATAGTGTCACATTAACCAATAGATATATTATCTAAATGTGTTAATCAGTAACGAGAGTTTACTACTTTGTCCCCTTAGTTCAGCTGGATAGAACAAGGACCTCCTAAGTCTTAGACACAGGTTCGAATCCTGTAGGGGACACCATATTCTAAAAAGTCAGCCTCTGTGCTGACTTTTTTACATCAAAAATTATCATTCAATATATCGTTACCTTCTATAGTCAACATTTCAGCATTCCCTCTTTAATTCAGAATCTAATAACTCAGGTCACATATAAATAAGTCATAAATATTCATGCAACAAATGTATGTTTTTTTATTTTTAGTCTTTTCTGTATTTATTTAGACACTTTATCTGCTATTAAATGAGTAACTAATATGCAATATCTGATTGTCATTTAAGAACTTATTACTCTTATATCTTCGTAGTAGAGTGAATATAGAAAGCTAATTAACAATTATTTATTACACATAATATTAGCTATAAATAGTAATGGAAATTGACATGAACAAAGAAGTTATTCTTTTTGATATAATTCAAACAACGCTAGATTTAGAACCATTAAAGCCTAAATTTGAAGAGACTTTTGGTAGCCAAGATGCTTTACCATTATGGTTTTCAAGATTATTACATACTTCAACAGTCTGTATTATCACAAATGTAAGCACCAACTTTACTGTATTAGCCAGTGCTATGCTTGAATCAGTAGCTGATTATTATCATTGTCAATTAACAGAATCAAAATGTAATGAGCTATTAAGTGCTTTTGCAAACTTGCCACCCCATGCAGATATGAAATCCTCATTGCAAAAATTACGTGAAAACGGCTTTAAAACCGTTGCTTTTGCTAATTCATCCTTGAGTTTTCTCACTACTCAAATTAAAAATGCTGGCTTAATTGATCTTTTTGACGACATTATATCTGTCGAAAAAACAGGAAGTTTTAAACCCGATCCAAATGTATATAAATATGCCGCTAATATTCTTGAAGAGCCATTAGAAAACCTTCGTTTAGTTGCTACTCATGATTGGGATACCCATGGTGCTTTAGCTATCGGTTTAAAAGCAGCTTATATTGAGCGTGGCGGTGCTCCATACAATCCTCTGTATTTAAAACCAGATATTCAATCAAACGTAATGGATGATATAGCTGAACAAATTATTGCTCGTTGCTTACCGGAGTAAAAATAGACTATTATTAAAAAGAATATAAAAAAGGCCGAGTAATCAATGATTATTCGACCTTTTTTGTATTTACAACAGTATATTATTATTTAGACGTAGACTTATGCGTCTTGAGACTGAGTGTGTTACGCACAAAGGCAACAATACGGAAAATATGACTAATTGCAGTGAAATAACATACAAACATCACTAAGAAAGCAACAAACATCGTTGACTCAGCAATACCAAGATAATCAGTCCACAGACCAATGATCGAACAGACTAATGCCATTGAACAAATCGTCAATAATGTCTGACGAGATGATAACCCAAGACGTTGAAAAATATGATGTAAATGTTCACGATCGGGTTTAAATGGTGACTGACCTTTACGAATACGACGGATCATAATCGTTGCCATATCCATTAATGGAATCGCAATTAACCATAGCGCTGTAACAGGTTTAAAAGCATATAGCTCAGGATCTTGGGTTGCTTTTATCAGTAACCATACAACAGTAAAGCCGATAAACATACTGCCAGCATCACCCATAAACACTTTTGCTTTAGAGCCAAATGGAATACCAAGGTTAAGCATAATGTAAGGGATAATCGCAGTCACAATTAAACAACAAACGGTCCCTAAATACGTATTGCCAGATAAAAAGAAAACAAACCCCATCGAGCCAATAGTTACCGCCGCTAACCCGCCTAATAAGCCATCAATGCCATCGACCATATTAAATGCATTAATCGCACCAATCACACCAACAATAGTGATGATATAACTAGTGAACACCGATAATTGAATGGTTTCACTGCCCATTAGAAAGCCAAGGTTATGAAGACTATGGCCACCAATTACAATCATCGCGATAGAAATAGCAGCTTGGACAATTAATCGTAATTTGAAACTAATATCTAAACGATCATCGAATGCACCAAGAATAATAAGTACTAAAGCAGAGCCTAAATATAAATATAAGTCACGGGTATGTGGTAGAAATGACAAAAAGGTAACAGATATGGCCGCAAATATAGAAATACCACCAATTAAAGGAATCGCACCTTTATGATGTTTTCGTTCATTAGGTTTATCAACTAAACCCACTCTTTTGGCTACTACTCTCATCACAAACAAGAAAATCAGTGATGAAATAAAGATAAAACAATATCCAATAAACATAACAAACACTTTTTTAAATCTTATACATTCCGCATATAAAAAAGAAAAAATAGGAATAATAATAGTGAACTATTACTTTCCTACTTTTTCTATTCTTTGCGATCATAGATCAATAAATTATATATAAATATAATAATTCATTGGTCTCCGTTATTAATCTTCTTGGAAGATATCTCTAGTATATACTTTATCAGCTACATCATTCAATTCTTCAGCCATGCGATTAGAAACAATAACATCACACTCATTTTTAAATTGATTTAAATCTTTAATAACGCGAGAGTGGAAGAATTCATCTTCAGTTAATACTGGCTCATAAATAACGACTTCAATACCTTTCGCTTTAATACGCTTCATAATACCTTGGATACTTGAAGCACGGAAATTATCAGAGCCTGACTTCATGATTAAGCGATATACGCCAACACGCTTTGGACTACGTTTCATGATTGAGTCAGCAATAAAGTCTTTACGGGTTGTGTTTGCGTCAACAATAGCACCGATAATGCTATTTGGTACATCTTGGTAGTTAGCACGTAACTGCTTAGTATCTTTTGGTAGGCAGTAGCCGCCGTAGCCAAATGAAGGGTTATTGTAATGACTACCAATACGAGGGTCTAAGCCAACACCTTCGATGATTTGACGCGCATTCAAATCATGTGTTTCAGCATAAGTATCTAGCTCATTAAAGTAAGCCACACGCATTGCTAAATAAGTGTTTGAGAATAGTTTAACTGCTTCAGCTTCTGTTGAATCAGTAAATAGAACATTAATATCTTCTTTGATCGCGCCTTGCTGTAGTAGTTCAGCAAATACTTTAGCACGCTCACTTTGCTCACCAACAATGATACGTGATGGGTATAAGTTATCGTATAAGGCACGGCCTTCACGCAAGAATTCAGGTGAGAAAATAATATTATCACAACCAAACTTTGCTTTAACTTCTTTAGTATAACCCACTGGTACTGTTGATTTAATAATCATCACTGCATTTGGATTAATCGCCATAACATCTTTAATAACCGCTTCGACTGAAGAAGTATTAAAGTAGTTATGAACAGTGTCATAATCTGTTGGTGTTGCAATAATTACATATTCAGCATCTTTATATGCTAATTCTTTGTCTAATGTCGCAACAAAGTTAAGTTCTTTGTTTTCTAAGAAATATTCAATTTCACGATCAACAATTGGTGACTTTTTATTATTAAGAAGATTTACTTTTTCTTCAATAATATCAATAGCAATAACTTCGTTGTTCTGTGCCAATAACATGGCGTTTGACAGACCTACGTAGCCTGTACCTGCAATAGTAATTTTCATGAAATCTCTCTTAGATAATACTTTCAATAGCCGTTAGGTATTTATTAATTATGATTTTTTCATCGAATTCGCTTTCAATCTTTCGACGACTCGCTAAACCCATATCAAGACGTTCTTGATGGGTATGCTCAATGATTTTAGTGAGCATTTCCACCAAACTTGCGGTAGAACGTGTTTGACAAAGATAGCCATTAATCCCATGGTCAACTGTTTCACGACAACCAACATTATCAGTCGTAACAATAGGTTTCCCCATAGCACCTGCTTCAAGCAACGATTTAGGCACACCTTCACGATAGAAAGAAGGTAATACCATACAATCTACTTTTGCTATCTCAGCTTCAACAGTATCTGAGAAACCAAGATAATTAACAATGCCTTCATCAACCCATACTTGCATTTCAGCTTTTGAAACAGCAGATGGGTTATTTACATCAAGAAAGCCAAGTAAATTAAATTGTACTTTATCGCCATAACGTTGCTTTAGTTCACGAGCAGCTTCAACATAATGACCGATACCTTTATCGTAAAGCATACGCGCCACTAATAAGAACGTGACAACGCCATCATCAGCCGCTGGTGATATTGCAAAGCGTGAGAGGTCTGCACCAGAACCAGGTAAACGATCCGTCTTTGAAATATCTGCCAGTTTGTTATCAATAAATAACCCGCGGTCATCTTCATTTTGAAAGAAAATTTTACTGGCTCGACGTTGGCTAAACTTATACAAAGCTCGTGCAATTTTTGCCGTCATATTTTCATTGATAAAAATAATGCCAAGTCCAGCAATATTATTAATGACTTTAGTACCATTTTTTGACGCAGCCACAGTACTATAAATATTATTTTTAGGTGTAAAGTTTAATACAACATCAAACTTTTCAGCTTTAAAAATAGTATTAAAAGCAAAATACGTTTTAGCATCATTAATTGGATTTGTGCCACCTTGATCAATATCAATATGGATAAATCGCGCACCTAATTGTTCAAGTTTCACTGAATAATCATCTCGAGGAGAAATGGCTGCTACAGTATGACCCGCTTCAATTAACGCTAATATAGTGTTCTTTCTAAAGTTAAATAAATACCAACTTGTATTGGCTGATATAGCTATCTTTGCCATGGGATCACTTATTATAAAATTCTTTATACCAACGAACGAGGTTCGCAACGCCTTCTTTAACACCAACTTTTGGGGTATAGCCAGTTACTTTAAATAGATCTTGAGTATCTGCATAAGTTTGGTATACATCACCAGGTTGCATGCCTCGGAAGTTTTTAGTTGCTTCAATACCTAATTCAGTTTCAATGGCTTTAATAAATTCCATTAAGTTAATTGGGCTACCGTGACCAATGTTATATACGCTATAAGGTGCAGAGCTTGATGCTGGTGTACCTTCTTCAACTGTCCAATCATCATTACGGGCAGGAACAACATCAGCGATACGAATAACACCTTCAACGATATCATCAATGTAAGTAAAGTCGCGCCACATATCACCATTGTTGTTGATATCAATTGTTTCGCCATCCAAAATTTTCTTAGTGAAAATATAAGGAGCCATATCTGGGCGACCACAAGGTCCATACACAGTAAAGAAACGTAATCCAGTTGTTGGCATGTTGTACAGGTGAGAGTACGAATGCGCCATTAACTCATTAGATTTTTTCGTTGCTGCATAAAGAGATACAGGATGATCTACTGTATCTGATGTTGAAAATGGTGTTTTAGCATTAAGACCGTATACAGAACTTGATGATGCATAAACAAGGTGGCCAACATTATTATGACGGCAACCTTCTAAAATATTAAGGTGACCAACAAGGTTACTATCTGCATATGCCATTGGGTTTTCAATCGAGTAACGTACACCAGCTTGAGCGGCAAGGTGAACAACGCGATCGAATTTTTCATCAGCAAATAAATCAAGTACATCTTGCGAATGAGCAATATCAATTTTCTTGAAAACAAATTTATTATTTTCTAATAATGGTGCTAAACGTGCTTCTTTTAACGCTACATCATAATAGTCATTGATAATATCGATACCAACAACGTCATGACCTTTTTTTAATAATTCTTCACTTACTTTTGCACCAATAAAACCGGCCGCGCCCGTTACTAAATATTTCATTATTTTACCTTATAATCTTGAGTCCATAGATCACCGATTTTTAAGTCCCAATCATCAGGCATCGTTAAAAATCCGGAGGCTGAATACATTGTCAGCTCACTAAACGTTATTTTTCCATCATAAAAATATAAGTCGACTCGTACAAAATCGTATTGTTGACCAATTTTTTCTGCAATACGGATCATTTCATCGATGTATTCTGGTTTTTCTGGTGCTGGATGACAACGAGGATGATGATATTCAAACCCAAGCTCTTCCCAATTAGCATCATAAAGATTACGAGTCATACTGGTAAATCGGCCAGAATCTAACTGGATAAAACCGACTTTGCCGTTGAATACATATAATTTGTAATCATCAGGCTCATGACCATCAAACTCTAAATACTCTTCAATAAACACCCGTGGTGGAATATTTTCATATGCCCACTCACCTAATGCACCAGATTGATCTTTTTTCAGCCAATCTTTTGCTAACGCTTTCATCTTTGTTTTAGGAAGATGATTACCATGACGAATAATTTCAATTGTCTGGCTAGTATGGTTAGCTTTATATACGTAATCTTTAGGTAATGTTGATAAATCTAAATTATCAAGAGACTCAGGAGAATCCCCCACCCAAAGCATTTTTGGTAGATATAATTCAGGAACTATATCTTTAACAAAATCTTTGGCTTTTATTTTATCAGCACCAATTGTTAATAATTCACTGCGATCTGCAATCTTTTTACACTGAATTTTTTCGTTATATGTCCGAGGATTATCAAAATTAATAAATCGCTTAAATTTACGAAAAAATAAGATTTGCAATCTTGTTTTAATTGGTATTTTAGAGATGATCTTGGAGAACAATCTAAATTCTAGACTTTCCACGTTACACCCTCACTTATTAATACATTTTATTTACTTAATATGATTTATAAATATAGAATATCTGTCATTTCAACAATAAATAATTACCATTGTTGAAAGATGTTTCATTCATAAATTGTATAGTTAATTTATGATAATATTTTCTATTCTATAAGACGAAACATAACTATATTATCTCTTACTGTCCTTCAATAAACAGCATTTATTAGCACAGACTTTAATATAGCTAATCAAAATTATATTGACATTACGGATATTGATAATATTTTTAGTCACCATATTTATGGTTAAACGCTACAACTTACCGCTTTGTTAACATCAACATCTACTTTTTAATAAATATTTAGCACTTCAATTATCTTTTCACTTTAAATCACTAAATAGAAAAACACTCTTATAAAAGAAAATATTATAGCTTTAATAAGCTAATATTTATCAATTTTCATATTTACTTCTAATCATAAAAGAGTGGTATAACTTAAAACACTAATTCTACTTTCACCTCCAATTATAAACGTAGGAGAAGAGAGTGACTACCTATTAAATGAAATACTTCCATTTTTTATAATCAGATATAGGTAACCACATTATCAATCGTTAACAACATTGAATATATTAAAAACATTGAATAAATTAAAAGAACGATCTAAATATATAATAAATACTTATTATATTATCCACATCAACTATTAACCATTAATACTTTTTATATATTCAATATGATTTTTAAATATTGGACCATTATTTGCCTGATGGAAGTTAATTTCGCCCCAACCTGCATTATATTCAATAATTGACATATTACCATTATTATCAACGGTCAAATCCCACGAAATAATACCATGGCTTTTTAACCATTTATGCTTATCTTTAGCAAGTTCTAATAAGTCATTAAAATAAGGAATAACATAACCATCAGAGAAATTAATCAATGTTCCTGGATGTTGTTCATATTTATTAAAATGATGATCAATTGCAAAATCGCGTAACTTTCCAGTCTCATCAACACCAATAGATATGCCACCAGATGAAGAATTATCGACTCTACCACCATTTCCCATTCTTAGTACTGTTGAAATGGGATAAACATTGCCATGATAAGAAAAAGTCATAACTCTAACAGTATTAATCGATGATGGATTAAAAATAGCTAAATCATCATGCTGTTTTATAACCGGCTGAACAACAAAATCATACTTTTTATCGAAATAAGACTTTAAAAATGGAATAATGTGGCTTGTATTACCAATCTCAACACTCTTTCCACCACCAGTACCAATACTGCGTTTAATTACAAATTCATTATCCGCTGATTCATGCTCCAATAATATAACTAAATCATCAAATTTAATTACTTCACTCTTGCTATTATAAATAGTGCCTGAAATACAATTAGCTATATCAGGTACTGTATGGCTATTTAATATATTTGATATATAACCTTTATGATCAAGAAAATCATTAAGGCTGAAATCATTAACCTTAGATTCAACTTTATTATAAAAATAAGGTTCAGATAAATATTTATCTGATTCAATACCACATACTGATTGGTATCGATGGTTCCAGAAGCGTCCTGTAATTGGGCTAAGTAAGTTTTTACACTTTAACGATTCTGGATTTTTTATACCATACTTAACGTATTTAGCATTGGCTAAAACAGAATAAGCTAAACGACGAACATTACTATCTTTCATAGCTAGTGAAACCTTATACAACTTATAACAATAATGAATAGAAATTATATTTAAATTCATTTCATAAAATGCTCGATAGGTGGACTATCAAAGCAAACGACTAATCTTGTCGTTTATTATTATAAGCATCTAGATTTCGATAAAATAACTAATAATTTAGACTTATGCCCAACTTTCAGGAGAATAAATAATATTAAGTGTAAATGTTTATAAAAAAAGATAATTTACATTATTTCAACAACAAAAATACACACTATCAATTGATATTCTTTATGTATTCCATGTGCCTTTTGAAGACAGGGCCATGAAAAGCTTGATGTGATTCCAAACCACTCCAAGCAGTATTGCATTCAACAATAGTAACATAGCCATCATTATCTACACTTACATCCCAGGAGATAATTCCATGACTTTTAAATAACTTATGCTTATCTTTTACCACTTCAACCATTTCATTAAAATATGGTATTTCGTAGTTATCAGGAAAACTAAGTTGTGTTTGGGGATGACGAGTAGTTTTATTTAAATAACAGTCAAAACCAAAAGTAGTTAAAGAACCATCATCTTTAATTCCAATACACAAACCACCGGCACTAACATTATCAATTCGGCCGCCAGGTCCACCCATTTTTACCATACTTGAAACATGATGAACATTATTGTCATAAGCTAATGTCATAATACGTACAGTATTTAGTGATGATGGATTAAAAGCAGCTAACAAATCATGTTGTTTAATTAATGGTTGGATAACGAAATCATATTTCTTTTTTGCATATAAATTAAAAAAAGGAATAATTTCATTCGCACTTCCAATCTCTACACTTTCACCACCACCAGTCCCAACACTTCTTTTAATAACAAATTCAGTATTATTAGGATCATTACGTAATCGTTCAGCAACTATACTTGCATCAATAACTTTATCTTCAGCATCATAAACAATACCAGAAATATAATTAAACAGTAATGGAATTGCATTTGACTGTAAGATCGAAGGTAAATAGCCTTTATGATTAAAATAATCGCTTAATTCAAAATTATTTATTTTTGCTTCTATCTTATTAAAATAAAAACAATCTGATACATAATCATTTGACTGTATTCCAGAGAGTTGCTCAAATTTATAAGATGAAAAACGTCCCATTATTGGGCTTAAATTATTTTTCCGTTTAAAAGACTCAGGATTCTTAACACCCCAAATTAAATCTTTTATTGTTACACGAAGCTCAAAAAAACGACGACGTAAAAAGCTATTTTTCATTTTAAACCTTAACTTTACTAAATTATTTATAATAAATAATTTAGTAAACATTTCAAAATCCAAGTTAGATTTGTATTTATATTACTTACTTACTTACTCAACATTACATAATAATAAATTAAATCATGAAATAATTTCTTTGACCTTAGAGATATAGTTATCATTTGAATAATCCTGATAAAATTTATCTAAAGTCGATTGCTCTTCTTTTTTTGTATTTAAATTATCAAAAACAAATTGAATAGATTTCGGACTAAAATCATCCATCAATATTGAAAGATTAAGCTTATCTGCAATCTCAACCATACCACCATAATTCATAGTTAATACTTTACAGCCAGCAAAAACACCTTCAACCAAGGTTAATGGTGCATTTTCATAACATAATGACGGTAATAATACATATGAAGAGTTTTCAAAAATAGATTTTACAATTTCAAATTTTTGTAACCCATGTAATACAATAGTAATATTTTGCTCTTTCAGAGTATCAACTAGTCTCTCAATATCATCAAAATAAGGACCTTTTCCAATAATGTTGATAGTAATATGCTTAGGTGATACTAATTTTGAGTCAGCTATCGATTTAATAAAATCATAAATTCCTTTATCTTTACTTAAACGCCCAGCAAAGGTAATAACAACGTCATCATTATCAAGTTGATACGATGAAATAGTTGCAGATGTCGGATTATGTACAACACTTACAATAGAAGGATCGAATCGCTTGACTACTTGCTTATAAATAAAGTCACTCGGACACATAAAATGATCAAACGTTTTTTGCAAATTCAATACAGAATAATATGGATACCACTGCACTAACCTTGCCAATCCATAAATATAGCTACGTCTATCAAGTTTTTTAGTCACTAATTGTTTAAATGAAGGTGGATCTTTAAAGAATTTTTTTTCTGTATTTTCATAATAAGATAAAGAATTTGAAGCAGAAACTATATGGTAATCATGAACAGTCATAATTACTTTAGCTCCAGTTTTTTCTTTATATTTATTAATTTCAACTAAAAAAAACGGACTCCATAAGTGATCAAAGTTATGGATTAAAATAATTTCTGGCTTACTAATTGCTAATTTTTTTCTAATTATATCAATCGCGCTATAATTGCAACAATATCCTACAGCATTAAACTTAAAATAATCATCACCAAAAATATAATCAACATTATAACCTTGATCTGAGAATAATAATCCAGACTGTGTTGCTACATGTCCAGCACCACCTCCTCGATGATCACTAATAACCAGAATTTTTTTACTCATTATTATTTACTCTTTATTAATCAATTCTTCTAAAAGGTTAAAACTGTTTTCACTATTAAAATCACGGACGTCAGATAATGTCTTTCCGTTTAGAATTAATTCTAGTTTATCAACAAATATTTCCGTATTAAAACATGGAACCAAGTAGCCATTAATTCCATCACGAATAATTTCTTCAGGACCACTTTGACAGTCAAAAGAAACAACAGGAGTACCTGCAGTTAATGATTCTGCCAATACATTTGGATATCCTTCATAAAGAGAGGTTAATATCGTTACTTTTGCTCGATTATAATAACTATTAACATCATTAGTTGAACGAACTCGTAATATTTTAATATTATATTTATTTTCTATGACAGATAATTCTTTATCTAATTGCTCTTCAAGAACACCTTTACCAACAATACAAACTTTAGCTTGCTCTTTATTAATAATGCTATCGATAACGGAAACTAAATACGGCAACCCTTTCTGCTTGCTTATTCTACCAACAAATAAAATATCAATATCTTTCTCTACATTTTCTTTTTTATAAACACTAGTAGATACTGGATTATATATAACTGTAATTTTACTCTCAGGTACAGAAAGGTAATTTACCATGTCATTTTTCATGTCATTGCATTGGGCAATAAAACAATCAATACGACGATATATTATTTTAGTTAATAAAATAGTCACCCATTTTTTTATTGAATTTTTAGATGTATATAAATCTCGGCTTAGATAATTCACATTACGAGATATTAACTTAAATTTCTGTTTACAGCCAAATTGGCGATAGAACCATAATGCAATAGACATTTGATGATTAAATACTATAACTGTATCAGAAAAGATAAAGTTTATAGCCTTTACCTTTTTAATCATCGATGAAGCATCATGACAACCTAAAGTTATAATCTCAACACGCTTATCTACAAGATCAATATAAGAATCTTCATACTCTTTAAATATAACAATTCGTATCTTATAGCCATTATCTACCAAATAGTTTGCATAATTTACACAAACGCGCTCAGCGCCACCCTTCCTTATTGCATCAATAAATAAATCTATACTTTTTTGTGACATAATATAACCAAATAAATAATAGTAAGTAATCAATAAAGGCTATTAATTAAACCTTTTCTTTCGATAATAAAAATAAGATACAAGCAGGTATAATCATACTTACTATTAGCTTCATAGCTAAATCACCTATTGTTGAATCTATATTGATATAATGATTAACCAAAAAGCTAGAAATAACTATTGGAATAGTGATTAATAATAATCTCTTGAAATATTTTAATACAGGAAAATTGAAATATTTATATGAAACTATAATATTAACAAACCATTCAAATATGGTTGCAAATATTATGAAAAATAATACAACATAAATACCATAAGAATGGATAATGAAAAATAACACTCCAAGAATAAATTTAACAATCAATCTTATTTTAAAATATAAATCAGTCCGTCCTTCAACTGATAAAATATTACCAAATAAATTAGATAATGGCACAATAAAGAAAGCAATAGCTAATATTGATAAAAAAGGACTAGCATCAATCCATCTTTCACCTAATAACTTCAATACTATATTATGAGAATTAAATGATAACCATAATGTAATAGGTAAATAAACAGCTACAATATAAGAAGCTATATTATTTAAATTATCAAAATAACACTTATTATTATTTCTTAATTTACTAATAATAGGGTAATTTACACGACGAACAACTGTTGTTATCGTCATAGATGGTACTTCTGTAAGTTTTGTAGCCTGATTATAAAAACCAAGATCCGTTACAGAATAAAACTTACCAATACCCAAATTGAACATATATCTATACGCAACATCAACAACATTGCCTAGTAATAATTTATATCCAAAATTTAAATGTTCTAATAATAGTGGCATTTTAAAATGCCCAGTTGGTCTCCAACCGATCACATACCAAAAAATAGCACATCTAATAATAGATAAAACAACAGCTTGTGCAATTAAAGCCCATACACCAAAGCCAAGTTTAGCTAAAATTAATGCAACTATACCACTGAAAATAACCGAAAATAATGTAATTTTAGCCTGTGTTTTGAAATTAAGATCGATTGTTAATTTTACACGTTGAATTTGTTCCAATGCAGTAAATATAATACTTAATGCATATACTTTGAGGTAAATTTCAGCTTGAGGTAAATTTAAAAAATGCGATAAAAATCCTGATGATAAGAAAATAATAACATAAAGCAATATACCAAGTGTTATATTAAAAATGAATACTGATGTAAAATCATCGGCAGATGGTTTAGATTTTCTAATTAGACTACTATTTAAACCACCGTTACCTATAACATTCGATAAATATACAACGACTGAAATTAAACCAATCACACCAAAATCAGCAGGAGTCAATAGTCGAGCTAACATGATGGTAATAATTAATTGGCTGCCCTGAGAGCCAACACCATCAATAAAGCTCCAAAAAAAAGCTTTGAATTCTCGAATATTCACAAAAACAGATCCCTTTGTTTACTCGACTTCACTTTTGGTTCCATTGTCTGACTCCTCTAATTCTGGTTTATTATTAAAGACTAAAAAGAAATAGAATATAAATCCAAAGTATAAAAAACTTAATTTAGTTAATAATATAACTAAAAACATAATTCTATTGAGTAATGTTTTAGATTTAATAAATAAATAAGATATTATTATTGCTAATCCAGCAAATCCAAATTTAATGATAAAGAATAACCACATACCATTATCATTCAACGAAGCTATACCTAATTTAAATATATCTCCTGTTGTGTTCATTATATGTGCAGCTTCAGGCATAATACCTAAAGCACCATTGCCAAAGATAAGGATCATTAAATTCTGATCAAATACCATATCATTCAAATTACTACGAATATCTTGAGCATCACCACCCAATGAAGTTAGGCGCTGAATAGCAATACCTATAATAGCAGCCACAAGTAATGGGGATAACAAAAACAAAATATATTTCAAGTAACTCGCTTTACTGCGTAAAAGGAAATAACCAATAATGATTAATCCATAAACAATTGCGGCAACAGAAAAAGATAAAATAATAGATAAAGCAGAGAAAATAACTAATTTATCTACTTTCGGATTTAAATAAAGTTTGGATGCTAAAAGAACAACAATAAATCCGGCATACGTTGATGGTTCTTCATAGAATCCAGTACAACGATATATATTACCAATAAGAGGGACAAAGATATCACTGCCATATCGTGATGACTCCCCTGTTATTAATTTTAATGGATCAATATAAATACCAGTAGGGAATACTATTATAAATTGAATAAAGAACATCGATAAATTAAGAATTAAAACATATTTAATCATTCTTTCTAATTTATCGGTATCTCCTTTTAAAAATACAAAAGTACTATATACCGAGAATAACTTTACGATCATACCCACAGTAAAACTATAATAAGTATAATTTATTAGATTATGTATATGAGGGTAAATTTTAAGTAGTGAAGGTAACGCAATTAGTGCAATAATTCCAGAAAGCAATATAAAGGACTTAGTACTCTGACTATCAATCTTATGATCACTATAAGTAAAGTGTAATACCCACCCTATAGCTATTAATGGAATCATTAAGTCATATCTTAACTCATTAATGTTTTCCATAAATCCGATAAAGATAATTGCTACAGATATCCAAAATACAACTTGGCTTATTTTAGTATTTGACATCATATTTATTAAATCATAATGTGAAGTGAGATGTATAATAAATTACCAAGTTATACATTATAATTTGGTAATTTATTGTATATATAATCAGTAAATATAATGAAAAACAGAACTAAGTATTTAACTTTATATTTAATCAATATGGAATTTAATAAGAGGGGTCGCCTTCCCATAAGCGGCCTAACCAAAGATCGTATGCTTTATTTGTAAGCCCTGAACGGCCACTTCCCTGAGCAAAAGTCAATTCACCAAAGTAAATAGCACCATCGACATTATAGAAATCAACACGAACATAACTAAATGGTTCAGCTAATGTTTTAGCTGCAGTTAACATTAGATCGTAATTCTTAGGCATTTCAATTGATGTTTTAATGCATACGCCAGTATCTGAGTACAAAGTATAGAATGGAAGCCAATTCAATTCATCATCAAAGAAAGAACGAGTATGATTACCACTACGGTCAAAATCTATTTGTACAATGATTTTAAAACTACCATCATTTTGTTTGAAAACATGGAATTTATAATCACGAACATCAGTTTCGCCTTCTTGAGGAGATAACCTTTTTTCAACTAATACACCTCGTTTTATGTCACTATACCAAGGTTCATTTAGCTGCTTACCATAATCTACTTTTAATTGATTATTTACATCATCAACCTTACGAGTAATCTCATCATCTGTAGCTTCAGTTGTGATTAAATAAACTGGTCCAGAATTATGATTCGCTTTTAATAACAAATCACCTTTATCAGCAAGAATTTCTTTAATTTTATCTACAGTAATACTATCGCCAACATAATAGTTTTCAATAATGTAATCTGAAGATAGTTTTTCTGCTACATATTCTTTAGATTTAATCTTATCAGCACAAACACTAAATAATTCATGTTTAGGGTTATGCTTGCGATAGTTTATTTTTTCATTATATGTTTTAGGGTTTTTAAATGATGGTATATAACCAGTTTCACGTATAAAACTAAAGTTATATCTTAATTCTCTAGCTAATTTACTTTTATTACAAATGAGATTAATTATTTTACGCATTACTTATATCTTTATATAAAGGGAAATTATAATTATGGCAATTACTTGCCATAATTATTTTGAAATTAAAAATAACTTATCAATACTTTTTAAAGATAGCTTGATTACTTGTTTTCTTCATTGCGTTATTTAAAACAAATCCATCAACTTCAATACCATTATCTTCAAACTTTTGCTTAGCTTGTTCGATATCTTTTAAAGTATCCTCACCATAACTGCCAACCATTACTGTTGTACCAACAGTAGCACCGATAATCGCAGCATCAACAACAGCTAATACTGGTGGTGAATTAACAATAACAACATCATAGTGTTCAGAAGCCCATGCTAATAATGTTTTAAATTGATCATGCATTAGCAATTCGGCAGGTGAATGTGCATGTTCGCCACCAGAAATATAATCTAGATTAGCAATTGTAGATGTCTTTATTACTGTTTTCAGATCATTTTTACCACTAAGTAGCTCAGCTAAACCATTTGCTTGCTTACCATTTAGTGTTGATGCAATTTTACCTTTACGCATATCGGCATCAATAATTAACACTCGCTTACCTGCTTCAGCCATTAATGCTGCAACATTAGTAATAACAAATGTTTTTCCTGATTTAACCATTGAACTAGCGCTTGTTAATAATACTGTATTATTACTTGCATTATTCATTGCTAACAACATGCGGTTACGTAACATACGTAGTGCTTCAATTGAGATATCATCTGAATCAACTTCCGCTAAAATCGCATTTGGCAGCTTCTTCGTTTTTGGAACTGAAGCAAAAACAGGTAAACCCATTAGTTTTAATTGCTGAGGATCAACAACAGTATTATTTAAAATAACACGGAATAATGCGATTAATGCACCAAGAATCAGGCCAATAATAGCAGGAGCAACAACGAGCATTACACGGTTAGGTGCAATAGGCTTAACACTACTTGATGCTGTATCAATAATTTGAACACTTGCAGAACTACTAGCTTTAACTATATCAAGCTCTTGAATTTTATTAAGAATTTGCATATATGTTTGCTGGTTAACATCAACATGGCGCGTTAAGCGAATAATTTCACGTTGTGTTTCTGGCATTTGATCAATTTTACGAGTTAAACGATTCTTTTGAGCCAGTAAATCATTACGTTTTTCAATTAATGCTTTATAAAGTGGATGCTCTTTAGTATAGCTTCGTGAAATATCGGCCTCTTGGAAACTCAATTCATTAATTTGACCCGTTAAAGCAACAAGCTCGTCAAGTGAAGATTTTGCTTGCAATTCTATATTAACTGATTGATTAGCTTCACGGTATTGATTTAACTTATTTTCAGCCGTGGTTAATTCCGCTTTGATTGCTGGTAGACGTCCTTCTAAAAACGCTAAGCTCTTATCTGCACTTGCCGCAGCTCGGTCTGCATTCAATAAGTAATAGTTTTCACTGATACTATTCAGAATACGTTGAGTCTTTAGTCGGTTCTGACCCTTTAGTGAAACTTCAACAATACCGGTATCTTTACCTTTTTCAGCTGCAATTAATGATTCTTGGAAATAAGTAATAATATCAAAGCGAGAAATTTGTTTAACTGTAAAAGTGTCATTATTCGCACCAGTTAACGCTGTTACCAATAAATCATAACCTTGTTCTTTAACTGGTTGCCCTACAAAACCCGTTAATTTAACGTTTGCATTATCTTCATCAGTTAATGCAAATTCACCAGTATCTATATTAACAATCTTTAACTGGTAAACATTTTTTTGTGCGTTAGTAGGCATAGAGAAGTGCGCTACAGTTGCACTACTTTGAGTATGAGTTAATCGTGCAAAACCTTTACCAAAAATAGGGAAGTAATCAGGAGTAACTGACGTTGTTAGGTTTAATTTATCGACTGTTTTACCAATAACGCGACGAGATTTAATTAACTCTATCTCGGTAACTGCTGATGATTCAGTTGTAAATTCTTTTGCCATCGCTTCTCCAAAAGCAGGAGAGCCATCACTTTTTGAATCAACTTGAATCAATACATCAGATCTATAAATAGGAGTAGCAAAAACAGAATAAATCAGACCTAATAAAGTAAAAACTAGGGTTAAAGCAAGAATAGATTTTTTACTATCTCGCAAAACACCAAAAATCTTACCTAAGTCGATTTCTTCATTCGCTGTCGAAATGGATTTTACTTGTTTATTACTAATGGCAGTCATGAATGATTTCAATCCGAAATGGTTAACTAAAAGGAATTTTTAAAAATTTTCGATTAAATAATAAGAGTATTTAACTACATCTAAGACATTATTTACTCTATCGATGAGTTCTCAGACAGACAAACAATGAAGATATATGCCAATAATCAAATACGCTACCGCCCTAAGGTTACAGCCCCTCATTTGCGTTTATCTTACTTCATCTTTTATTTTTTCGTGTTAAATCTATTTATGACCATATAAAAACCTTTAAATCACGGATATATATGGCGGTTAATTAACAATCACATTAAATAATAAAATTAATTAACCAATAAACATTTAATGGTTAATTAATTTCCATTGATACAATTGTTTTCAAACGTGACAACAATAAAGAAAATAATAAACCAACACCATTTAAATCTTTTGAATTAACAAGAAAACCTAAAATAAAAAAATAAAACACATAAAAATCAACATGATAAAGAATAGTAAACACTAACAATAAATTAAAATCAAAAAGAATATTAAAATAAAAAAAATAATTTAAGTACTAAAAATAAG